>SVTC01000039.1 GCA_015063985.1 Oscillospiraceae bacterium
TTCAACCGACAAATGTTCATAGAAATCATTTAATTGTTTGATGTATTTATCCGCAATTTCTCCGTATTGGGTTAATTCGATTTGCGGACAGTCGAGGACGCCTGTCCCTACAACGCGAGATAGGATGCTTCGCCTATTTTGCGTGCAAATCGTTATAAAATATACTCCAACACTATTGTAATCAAAACTTTGATATCTCGGTGTTTTTCTCTTTTTAAGTTCATCCATTTTTATCACCCACATCATTTTAACACAAATCGGCAGAGAAAACAAGTTCTCCGCCGATTTATATGTGTGTATTAAGGACCGTCGAGGACGCCGGTCCCTACAAAATTGATTGAAGTTTTCAGCGTTTTTGGAAAGTAATAACGACGGAGAGGTCATTTTATTACAGAGTAAAATCTTCGATAATCACAACAAACAGGAGATAAAACACCTCCTTTACATCATTACCTGTAGGGACAGGCGTCCTCGACTGTCCGTATACCGTAGAAAATCATTCGATGTAAAATCAATAGGAAGTTCAACGTATAGGATTATCAAAAATTTTTCTGTTTGCTCGGACCGTCGAGGACGCCGGTCCCTACAAAATTGTAATCTTCCTTATGAGTAGGAGCACAAAGCATCGGATTTTTTTAATCTACGTCCTCTATTATATTTTCGGGCCTCTCATCAAGAATATACGGATTTACCATATATCGCTTTATAAGCTTCATTCCCGATGCATAGTAATGACCGTCGCATATTCTTTCATCAAGAACAAAGGCAATATCAACGAATTTCTTTTTGGAAACACTGCCGTCTGAATTTAATACGTTCTCGGTATACTTTGCACCGAATGAGCAGAATATGGGAACGTTGCCGAAGTTATAAAGGTGATGATAGATAGGCGGAATCCCCAATGAGCCCATGCTTGTTATAAAAAAGGAGCCGTGGAAGGGACTTATCTTCGTTAAAGCTCTGGGTAAAAGTCCGAAATAATCCATTCCCCTCAAAAGCCCCACAGTAAAGCGAAGCAAAAGACCGGGAATGTGCTTTAAAAAGCCCGCAGTCTTATCGAAGCCGCTGTTGTCATTATTCTTTGCGGACTTGACCACCTCGTCCATCTTTCTGTAGATATCCTCTGCGGTGTCATCGGGAAGGGCTTGGATCTTAACCACTGTCTCGGGAGCATTTAAGGAAAGCTCCTGCTTAACGGTAAGAACGATCTCTATATTATCTCTCGCATAGATCCTCTGACCCGATATAAATCTGTTGAGTCCGGGCTGCTGACTTACAGCACGCACGTAGGACGCGATAATAACGTGCATAAAGCTAAAGCTCTTAAGTCCTGCGTTTTTCTTTTCTCTAAGGTATTCTTCAGCCTTATCAATGCAGATACTATCCTTAAAGAAATTCTGTGAATCGTTTCTTGGACCCATAATGTAAGGAGAAACAACGTTCATCGGGCAAAGCGATCTCACTCTGCGGCCGTCGTTTCTGTCACCAAAGCGCCAATGTCTTTTCTTCATAGCTTACTCCGAAAAAACAGTGGTCACAAAAAATGCAACCACTGTTTGGGGAATTTTTTAAATTAATGGCAGATGCAGATTTCGGTATCCTTATCAAAGATGTGCATCTTGTTAACGTCGATAGCAACCTTGATGCAGTCTCCGCTCTTAGCCTTGGAGCGATTGGAAACTCTTGCAGTGAAGTTCTGCTCATCGCATACGAAGTACAGATAGATCTCTGCACCCATAAGCTCGGTAACGTCGATGTTTGCATCGACGATCCAATCAGCATACTGGCTGAGATACATAGGCTCATCGTGGATGCTCTCGGGACGAAGACCTGCGATAACTTCCTTATCAACGTAATCCTTGAGGTTATTCTCAGCATACTTTTCCTTGGGAAGCTTGAAGGAGTTCTCACCGAAGGTGAAGAACAGATCGTCACCCTTCTGGGTAAGCTTACCGTTGATGAAGTTCATCTGAGGTGTGCCGATAAAGCCTGCAACGAACATATTAACGGGAGTATCGTAGAGGTTCTGAGGAGTATCTACCTGCTGGATGATACCGTCCTTCATAACAACGATACGGCTCGCCATGGTCATAGCCTCGACCTGGTCGTGGGTAACGTAGATAAAGGTTGTTTCAAGTCTCTTATGAAGCTTGGTAAGCTCTGTTCTCATCTGTGCACGGAGCTTAGCATCCAAGTTGGAAAGAGGCTCGTCAAGGAGGAATACCTTAGGCTCACGAACGATAGCACGACCGAGAGCAACACGCTGTCTCTGACCACCGGACAAAGCCTTGGGTCTTCTGTCGAGAAGGTGGGATATATCAAGGATTCTTGCAGCTTCCTCAACGCGGCGCTTGATCTGCTCCTTGGGAGTCTTTCTGAGCTTAAGACCGAATGCCATGTTGTCGAAAACGGTCATATGAGGATACAGAGCGTAGTTCTGGAAAACCATCGCAATATCTCTGTCCTTAGGTGCAACGTCGTTAACAAGTCTGTCGCCGATGAAAAGCTCACCCTCGGTGATCTCTTCAAGACCTGCGATCATACGAAGAGTGGTAGACTTACCGCAACCGGAAGGTCCGACCAGAATGATAAATTCCTTATCTTTGATCTCAAGGCAGAAATCGCTGACAGCGGTAACGCCGCCGGGATACTTCTTGAAAATGTGTTTTAAAGAAACACTTGCCATTTATTTTTCCTCCTTAGTTTAACGGTGAATCTCCTTCCACCGTATTTCACTATTATATAATAACAGAATTTGGCGAATTTGAAAAGATGTTATTTTCCCAAATATTCGCCCCATATTTTGTATAACCTGCACATATTTTAGGGATTAATATATAACATTTAATTTCTATCGGCTTGGCTCTAAGCAAAATCTTTGTCGCATATAATTTAGACAAAAAGCGAGAAATAGAAAGTTTATATTATATTTTTTAAAAACATTCAAGAGAAAGCAGAGCGAGAAACAAAAGCTTTCCCGCCCTGCTTATATTAAATACTTATCTTGTGAAAAGGTGCTCACGCTTCTTGAAATATACGTAGTTAACTACTGCCATTACAACAGACATTACAAGAGAAGAGATAGTGGAAGAAATGTCGAAATCCCCAACTATAGCAGAGCAAGCAATGATGTAGATAATGGAAGAAACGAAGTCTACAACGTAGATAAGAACAAGGAGCATGGGTCCGTTCTTATAAAAACCTGCAAGACGGAATCTGCAAAGAACCAGAAGAACGGCAAGAGCAATAAAAAAGATACCGTAGATAAGGTCAACAGTCTGGAGACCGGGGAAGGTTGCATATACTATTTCCGACATATTCTGACCTGCGTAAGTGTATTGAGCGCCGGTCAAGGAGGTTATTGCTGCAATAACATTGAGAACCGCACCTGCAAAGATTGCAAAGTAGATCAAAAACTTAAACCAACCCATGCCCAAAGCCGCGGGAGCCGCCTGCTGATATTGAGGCCGGCCATACTGAGGCTGCTGATACTGCTGCTGAGGCTGCTGATACTGCTGCTGAGGCTGACCATACTGAGGCTGACGGGGCTGCTGAGCGGGAGCCATGGGATTACCGCAAGCGGAGCAGAACTTCTGTCCGTCGGGAACCTGATTGCCGCATTTAGTGCAAAACATCGGATTGTCCTCCAAAAATCAATAATTTGTTACATTATACACTATTTATTTACAAATTTCAATATATTTTAAAAAATTATTTGACGTGAAAAAATTCTATTTCCTCGCCAACCGGTCCTATACAGAAGGCGATACGCGCAGGGTAAGGAGGTTTGGATCCTATAACTATATCAGTCGGCTCCATCGTTATCTTATAGCCCGCTGCTCTTACGGCTTCAACAAGACCGTCCACGTCCTCAACGTCAAGAGCCACGTGCCTGAAGGCGCCCATGGGAAGCTTTTCGTCGGCGTTGGCGAAGATCTCAAAAAGTCCGGCGCCCGTGTCAAGCATAATTCCCGCGTTCTCCCCCTCTCCCCAGGCTCTTGCAACCGAAAGACCGATAATATCCTTATAAAAGCTCACCGTCTTTTCAAATTCCTTTACACCGCAGCATTTAATGGCGATGTGATGAACACCTTTAACGTTACCCATTTTTATTCTCCTTAGTATTTTTCTTATATTAAACCACAAGAAACAAAAAATTGCAAGACGAAATCACAAAAGACTTGAAAAAACGTCCTTCAAATGCTATACTTTTATAAAAGGAAGGTGCGATATGACGTTATCAGAATTAAAAAAACTGCTTAAAAAGCTATCCTTTATACGCCCCGGAGGAACAGATGAGGAGCACAGAGCCGCAAAAGAGATAAAAAAGCTTTGTGAGGCAATGGGAAGCGAGGTAAAAGAGGAACGCTTTCCCATAACAGTCCCCGAAAACAGCACTGCAAGCATTACCTTCGGCTCGGGAAGCATAGATTGCGAGCCCTACTTTGACTTTGGCAACGGAACAGTAACCGGTGAGCTTTATATACTTCACAAAAGAAGCGACGACTACTATAAGGGGTGCAAGGATAAGATAGTTCTTCTGGACGGCGCTATATCCCGCTCCACCTATGAAAAGCTTTACGAAAACGGCGCAAAAGCCTTTATAAGCTTCTTTGGCTCAGTAAACGAGCGCACCAAGGACATCTTCTCAAGAAGAAGGCGTTTTATTTGGGATAAGGAGCTGATGCCCGCGGTATGCATTCACGCAAAGGATGCGGCAAGGCTATGCACGTACCGAGGTAAGACCGTCACCCTTTCCAACGAGTTTCAAGCTAAGGCATCATACGGAATAAATCTCACGACCGAGGTCAAGGGAGAGATCGACGAGGAGGTCATAGTCTGTGCCCACTACGATTCCACGTCCAATTCCAAGGGTGTGTTCGATAATCTTTCGGGCACTCTGGCACTTATCCATATTCTTGAGGAGCTAAAGGAGGAAAAGCCGTTCAGAGGCTTAAGGCTTTTATGGACCTCCTGCGAGGAGCTGGGGCTCGTAGGCGCTCATCATTACTGTAAAGAACACAAGTGCGAGCTCGGTAAAACAGCCCTCTGCATCAATCTCGATATGCTTGGCGCCGCAATAGGAAGCTTTACCTCCTTTTCCTCCGTGAATGAGGATACACAAGGGCTGCTTACGGACTTTGCAAAGAATCACAGCTTTCCAAACGAAAGCCGACTTGGTATCCGCTCCAGCGATTCCACGGTGTTCACAAGCCATTCGGTACCGACCGTCTCCTTTGCGCGCTATGCGCCGACGGGAATAGCTACCGTCCACACCGTACGGGACAAGCTTGATGCGGTTGATCCCGCCACCCTTTTAAATGATATGGAATACGTATCAAGCTTTACCCGCTTTGCCTTAAGCAAGGACTTCCCCAAGCAGGGCGAGATCGACGAAAAGATAAAGGAAGACACCGAAAAATACTTTTTGAATAAAATAATGCCCTAAAAGGAAAAGCCGAGAGTCACATCTGACTCTTGGCTTTTTCCAATAATCTTATACCGTCGCAGGAAAGCTTTTTCGTAACGATAGGGCTCTCCTTCAAGCCCATTTCAATGCAATCCGTAAAATGGAGGATTTCATATTTCAGCTCGTGATCGCAATCAAAGCAAAAGCTTTCCTCGCCCTTTTGCGTCTTTACGGTAAAGCTTTTTGCCTTCCAATAGTTCTCCACCGTAATGCTTCCCTTTTCGCAGAATATCTGCGCCTTGTCCTCAAGCCTTACAAGAGTGGAATTTTGAAAGGTGAAAAGTACCTTCGATCTTGTTATACCGCTTATATGATAGCCTCTCTCCACCTCACCGCCGTCAAGATCGAATACGGCGCTGAGTCTGTCCACGTCACCAAAGAGCCAGAGTATAAGCTCTGCGGCATATATACCGCTGGAAAGAAGGGGTCCCCCGCCGAGACTTTTATCCAGCATCCAGCCGTTATAGGAAACGGGAAAGCTGTGAGAGGCGCAAAAGGAGCGCGCCTCGCCCAATTCGCCTGAGGCCATTATCTCCTTTATCCTTTTCCAAACGGGCAAAAAGAGCATTTTCTGAGCCTCCATAAAAAAGACCCCTCTGTTTTGTGCAAGCTCGTACAGCTCCAGAGTGCTCTCGCTGCTTGTGGTGCAAGGCTTCTCGCAAAGAACGTGCTTCCCGTTAAGGATCGCCTCCCTTGCCCAGCGGTAATGCTCACTGTTGACGGTGGAAACGTAAACTATATCAATATCATTATCACTTACAAGGCTTTGGTAGTCACCGTAATATCTTTCTATCCCAAGCTCCTTTGCCTTTTTTTCGGCTCTTTGTATATTTCTCGAGCATATAGCCAGAGCCCTTCCCACACCGCTTTCCTTCAGAGCCGCAACAAAGCGATCGGCAATGGAGGAGGTTGAAAGTATTCCGAAATTATACTGCTTCATCTCTATTCTCCTTGACGGGATCTTGATTTTTATCATCAGCCTATTAATGCGGCTCTCGGAATGAGAGCGTATCCAAAGTCTGTTTTTAACTACATAAGTTAAACCTACAAGCCCGTTTTTTGTTATTATATCATAATTTCAATTTTTATCAAGATTTTTTCGGGGTATTGACAAATAAAAAAAACTGTGCTAAAATCAAGAAAAAGAATAGATTCTCGGTTTGGTGCCATTGGCAGAAAGAGGAAAGTTCGGTGAAAATCCGTCGCAACCGTCATTACCGTAATTGATAAGCGTCATAAGTCGGAATACTCACCAAGCCACTTGAGAAGGTAGGCATTTTTGCCGAGCGTTTTTGGATATGAAAAGCGCAGCCGTATTTTCATTGGGGGGAGCTCTACCCTTTTTACGACTGCGCTTTTTACCTTTTATCGGGTAAAAAGCTTTTTTTATTGGAGGATAAATTGAAGTACAAAAGGGATGACTGTATAAGACTTTTGAAGGACAAGCAGCTGGAGCTTACAAAAAAAGGATCGGGCCGTTACCCCCAAAGAAGCGACTTCGGCGATGAAGAGGTGGTCGCCATAAAGGCCTTCCTGGGACCCTGGCCCAGAGCCCTGGAGGCGGCGGGCTTAAAGCCCGAAAGAGAAAGTAAAAAGCGGCTTAAATAAATGCCGACAATTTATGGAAAAGAGGAAAAGAAATGAAAAAGATCATCACAACGTTAGCGGCGGTTATTATTATCACAGCACTGACTGTCACCGCTCTGGCGGCACCAAAGGAGGGAACAAGTCTATTCGTAAGCATTTGCGACGAAGAAGGAAAGCTTGCTCTGGCTCTTGAGGAAATAATGGTTACAGACAGTGACAATGACGGAAAGCTAACCGTCAACGACGCACTCTTTTGCGCTCACCAAGCAAAATATCCCGGTGGTGCCGATGCAGGCTACAAGACTGAGATGACTCAATACGGCTTATCCCTGACAAAGCTTTGGGGCGCCGACCAAGGCAACGCCTTTGGTTATTATCTTAACGACGGCTCAGCAATGAGTCTCACCGACGAGGTAAAGGAAAACGACAGAATCTGTGCCTTTGCTTACACCGATCTTAACACCTTCAGTGACAAATACTCATTTTTTAACGTTACCAAGCTTACGGTAAAGGAAAACGAAAGCGTTGAAATCACTCTCAACGCACTGAGCTATGATGCCGATTTCAACCTTGTTACCCTCCCTGTGAAGGATGCACTCATCACCGTTGACGGCATAGCAACCAAGATCGAAACCGATTCCGAGGGTAAGGCATCCATAAAGCTTGACAAGGCGGGAAAATACCTTATCAGTGCAACAAGTGCCGAGGAGACCCTTGTGCCTCCCGCGCTTATCCTTGAGATCGAAAAGGAAGAGCTCTCCGCTCCCGTCACCGCTGACCCTTCCGCCATTGCCTTATTTGCACTTTTGGGATCACTTCTTGCCGCAAGGGCATTGAAAAATGAAAAATAACCTGATAAGATTTTTTATCGTCGCCATCACTCTTGCGATACTGCTTTCTTCCCTCACGGTCTTTGCAGACAAGGATAAGGCGCAGACAATTATCGACGGTATAATACTCTCACAAGGCGCAGAGAATCCTCAGGACTGGGCAGACAACGTGCTCAGCGAAAAGGCGGGAATGGGCTCGGAATGGTACGCCATCAGCTTATCTCAATATAAAAAGATAGACCTATCCAATTACGGCCGAGCGCTGATGGAACACCTGAACAATGATCCTCCATCCTCTCACTCTACCAGGCTAAAGCTGGCATTAAGCCTTGCCGCCGCAGGAGAAGCTGTCCCCGCCGAGCTTATAGACGGAGCGATCGGCAATCAAGGGCTTATGACGTGGATATTCGGCTTGCATCTTAGTAACAACGGCATAGCCACCTCCCCCGCTGAGGCTGAAATAATTGAAAAGCTTTTGAGCCTTCAATGCGCCGATGGCGGCTGGGGGGTAAACGGGAAAAGCTCCGACGTGGATTCCACCGCAATGGCTATCCAAGCTCTGAGCCCCCACTACAAAAGTAATGAAAAGGTAGGCTCTGCCATAGATCGGGGCTTGGAGCTTTTATCCCGTATCCAGCTTGAAGACGGAAGCTTTAAAAATTACGGCGTCTCAAATGCCGAAAGCACGTCTCAGGTGCTTATTGCCCTCTGTTCACTGGGTATTGACGCAAAAACCGACAGCAGATTTATCAAGAAGGAAAAGGATGTTTTTTCCGGAATCGAAAAATTCGCCTTGCCTAACGGAGCCTTTTCTCACGTAGAGAAGGGAGAGGAAAACGCCTTTGCCACAGAGCAGGTGTTTTCCGCAATGGTGGCATATTTAAGATTTTGCGAGAATAGATCTCCCTTTTATATTCTCGACTCCTTAAAGGAGGGGTCGGAAGACATACCCGAAGCCTCCACCGAGCCTACGTCGTCAAGCACCCCCTTAAAGGAGAATAGCTCCTCCCTTTCAAAATCCGCAGTAATGGCAATATGCGCGGTTTTAGGAGCTTTTGTCACTGCAATTTTATTGATATCCAAGAATAAGAAAGCTGCATTGTCGGTAATTCTCATCACAGTGTCTGTGCTCATCCTTATTATACTCCTTTATCCATCGGATAAGACTGACACAAAAGAAGTCGTCGGCACGGTCTCCTTATACGTACGATGCGATAGCGTGGCGGGAAAAGAAGAGCATATCCCGCAGGACGGTATAATGCTGTCCATCGACAAGCTGAAGCTTTACCGAGGCGACAGTGTATTCACCCTTCTTTCAGCAGCCGCAAGAGAAAGAAAAATGCAGTTTGAATTTGAAGGCTCCGAAAAGGATGCTTACCTTCGCGGATTTAATAATCTGTACGAATTTGACTACGGCGAGCTATCGGGCTGGATCTACACTGTAAACGGCGTCCGCCCCTCCGTCGGCTCGGGAAGATATATCCCAAAGGACGGCGACGTAATAGTGTGGACCTACACTCTTGACGTAGTAGTCGGGGAATGAGAAATACACCGATAAGAAGCAGACCGTCGTTGCTTTCAATGATGTATTGCTGAAGCGATATGATATATTTGCATTAAAAAAAGCCCTTTTGTCAGTAGACAAAAGGGCTTTTCCTTGCAAAAGGGTAACCAAAGGGTGTATAAGTAGGGGTAAAAGTAAGCAAAAGTATACCGGGTTAAAGATGTTTATATAGCAAGGAGATTGTCGACTTAAAATACCGTTCTTGGAAATATGTTAATTCCGCAATCTCTTCCTGCGTAAAAGTCATACCATCCGGTGCAACTACCCATTTATGTTCTATATCATTCTCACGATTGATAATGGCTATTATTCTTCCGGTAAACTCAGAAACAGGCTCTGTTATACCTAAAACATAAGCATCCTCTTCTTCACCATCTGCAGCCATTGTCCCTTCAATATAGCCATAGTTTATTGGATAATATATGTTCGGATGCTCAGGATGATAACTACCCAGAGGTCTGTCAACAGTAACGGTAACTATCGGACCTATCATTTCGTATTTTCCTTTGCGGTGTTGATGGAGGAGATAAGAATACGGCGGATTGACCCACAATCGTGCAAAACACTTTTTGCAGAGTCAATTGATATAATATCTGCTTTTTGTGCTATTTCGATCCAATATTCCGTTT
>SVTC01000012.1 GCA_015063985.1 Oscillospiraceae bacterium
CAATCATCTTTGGTGAGGTGTTGGAATACCCTACACTCATAAAAAATTCTGATGCAACCTGAATGATCTCATATTTTGTCGTTACAACTCTTCTTCGAGCCACTTGATTACCTCCTTCGATCCTGCCGTACTCAAAAGCATTTAGCACTGCTTTGGTTTTTGCACTAATGCAATTATAGCACTATACCAAGAACGATGCAAGAGGTTTTAAAATATTTTCCGAACTTCTTCGCTAAAAAGCTACAAAAATCCGCAGCAGAGTGGTTTGCTCTACTGCGGAAGGGGGTATTCTTCTGTCTTGGCTCTTGTTGTTGCGTCATCATATCCACCCGATTTGCCACAAATGAAAAAAAGGTATCCAAGTCAGGTTCTTTTCCATCGGGACAGATTTGGTGTTCCGCTTCTTCGGGGGTAATGCCTTGCTCGGCGGCAATGGTTGCTATAATTCTCTTTGTCTTTTCCTTCATTTTCATCTTCTCCTATGTATCTGTCTCGTCTGCAAGGTTAATTACCGTCTTGCCTTGCTTGATTGCATAATCTACCGTCTGCCAAGCACCGCCCTTTTCGTGCTCAATATAGCAGATAATCAAATCGGCTCTATCAACCATTTCCCGATTGCGAATTTGGATGGCAGATTTTGGATGTGCGACAGATGCGGCGTGGGATACTTCTATGTCCGTATAATAATCGTGAAAGTATTTTTCGTTATTAAGATACTCCGCCGTGGGATAGGGCAGCACCAAAACAAGAGCACTGTTATCGTCCCTGTGTTTTTTTCGTACGCGAAGCACAGAGGAAGACACACACTGATCAAAGTCTCCATTTCGCCCGACCAGAAAATCCACGTACTCATTTTCGTCAATAAGTTTTCGGATCTGTTCTTCCAAAAGCTTCTCAACCTTTATGATGTTATCCACGTATCGGTGACCAAAAAACGCCACAGAATAAATTCTCATATCTTGCTCCTTATTAAAACGCCCACCGAACCGTTTGTGTCCGGTGGGATATTCCAATGACTCAGCTATCTCATTATGCGTGTGTATAGCGGTCATTTAGAATTGTTTGTAGGCTCATTTCCTGCATTTTCTCCATTATATCATATATAAACCAACATTGCAATATCTTTACAGCCCACAAACCCACATTTTTGCTGCCCGTGTGGGTTAAAATATTATAAAGGGTGGTGAGATTATGGACGAAAAGGATTTTGCTTTGCGGTTGGCACAACTGCGTGAAAAGAAAAATGTATCTGCACGGGAAATGAGTTTGGCTATCGGTCAGAATCCCGGTTATATAAATAACATTGAGTCGGGAAAGTCGTTGCCCTCCTTGCCGGGAATTTTCTACATCTGCGACTATTTAGGCATTTCGGTTTGTGAGTTCTTTGATCTCGACACCAAAAATCCTACTAAGCTAAACGACATCATCAGCGATCTTAAAAAGTTGGATGACCAACAGCTTGACAGCATCGCCAATCTTGTAAGGGGTTTAACAAAGAAGTAAGCTATATACTAAGCAATGCCGGTGACCAAAATTTCGGTCACCGGCATTTGACGTTTCAAAAGAAAATAAGGCCGGATTTCGACTGCAATGTGATTGCAAATAATTTGGATATCTTCACGATAAGTCCTCAATTCGTTTGTAAATTCACACTGTTCAAATTTAATTTTTTACAAAAGCCCTCGACAAAAGTCCGAAAAGGTAGTATAATGGATAAAAGATCTGTTTTAAAAAAGGATAAAGAAATGAAAGTACTTATTTTGAATTCAGGTATGGGAAGCAGAATGGGAGTTCTTACCTCCGAGCATCCCAAGTGTATGACCGAGATCTCCTCGGAGGACACTATTTTATCAAGACAGTTAAAGCAAATAGCCAATGCGGGAATAAAGGACGTTGTAATGACCACCGGTCTTTTTGACAGCGTTCTGGTAAACTATTGCCAGCACTTAGGCCTCGATCTTAATATAACCTTTGTTAAAAACCCCGTATACAAGACCACAAACTACATCTATTCCATATACTGTGCAAAGGATCTTCTGGACGATGATATCATAATGATGCACGGCGACCTTGTTTTTGAGAATATGGTCTTTGACAAGGTGGTAGCCTCCGAGGAAAGCTGTATGACGGTCTCCTCCACCCTGCCTCTGCCCGAAAAGGATTTCAAGGCGGTTATTAAAAACGGACTTATTACCGCAGTGGGTATCGATTTCTTCAACGATGCAATGGCGGCTCAGCCTCTTTACAAGCTTAAAAAGGCGGATTGGAGAGTATGGCTCAACGAAATAATTAAGTTCTGCGAGGAGGACAACCGCAAGGTATATGCGGAGAACGCCTTCAACAAAATCAGTGCAGACTGTCCCATACACCCTCTGGACGTAAAAAATATGCTCTGTGCGGAAATAGACAATCCCGAGGATCTGGCAGTAGTATCGGCAAGAGTCAGCGAAGTGGAGAACAGAACCGTTTATATGTGCTTTTCCACCGATATAATTCATTCGGGCCATATATCAATAATCAGAAAGGCTCAAAGGCTGGGACATCTTATCATCGGCGTTTTGTCCGATGAGGCTGTGGTATCCTACAAAAGGTTCCCTCTTCTCCCCTTTTCGGAAAGAAAGGCGCTTTTCGAAAATATTGCGGGCATCCACAAGGTAGTGGAGCAGGAAAAGCTCAGCTACAAGGAAAACCTTGAAAAATATCAGCCCAATTACGTTGTCCACGGTGACGACTGGGTATCGGGCTTCCAGAAGCCCATAAGAGACGAGGTGGTATCCACCCTGGCAAGCTACGGCGGAGTACTCGTGGAATATCCCTACTCCAACGATCCCAAGTACAAGGCCTTGGAGGACAGAGCAAGAGCGGATCTTTCCCTGCCCGACATAAGGAGAGCAAGGCTGAAAAAGTGCCTTTCAATGAAAAAAACAGTGACCGCCATTGAGGCACACTCGGGCTTGACGGGCCTTATCGCGGAAAAGACCACGGTTCACGAAAACGGCTCCACCCGCCAATTCGACGCTATGTGGTTATCCAGCCTTTGCGACTCCACCGCCAAGGGCAAGCCCGACATTGAGCTTGTGGATATGACAAGCCGCTTCCGCACCATAGACGATATTATGGAGGTCACAACAAAGCCCATAATCTTTGACGGCGACACCGGCGGATTGACCGAGCACTTTGTTTACACCGTAAAGACCCTGGAAAGAATGGGTGTATCAATGGTAATCATAGAGGACAAAACGGGTCTTAAAAAGAACTCCCTTTTCGGAACAGAGGTAGAGCAGACTCAGGACAGCATTGAAAACTTCTGCGAAAAGATCCGCGCGGGCAAAAATGCGCTCAAGACCAAGGACTTTATGATCTGCGCGAGAATAGAAAGCCTTATTCTGGAAAAGGGTCAGGAGGATGCATTAAACCGTGCCTTCAGCTACGTTTCGGCAGGGGCAGATGCAATAATGATCCACAGCAGAAAGAGATCCCCCGACGAGATATTTGCCTTTGTTGAAGCCTTCCGCAAAAAGGACGACGTGACTCCCATTGTTGTGGTGCCCACAAGCTTTAACACTGTAACGGAAGAGGAATTTGCCCAAAAAGGGGTAAATATAGTTATCTACGCAAACCAGCTTACAAGAACGGGCTTTCCCGCAATGCAAAGAGCGGCCGAAACCATTTTAAAGAATCACCGCGCCAAGGAATGCGATGACATGTGTATGTCTATAAAGGATATTATCACTCTCATTCCCGAAGAGGGCTGATAAATGGAAAATATCATCCATTGCAAAAACGGATATGCTCCCTTGATCAAGGAGCTGAAAAGGCTTTCCAAGCCACTGATCGTCTGCGGAGGATCGGCAAAAAGGCTTGAAATATTTAAGCTTATCACCTCCGAGCTAAAAAGCTTTGCACTATTTTCCGATTATTCCCCCAATCCAAGCTACGAAAGCGCTGTTTCGGGAACGGCGATTTTTCTTGAATCCGGATGCGATTCAATTATCGCCATCGGCGGCGGCAGCGCCATGGACGTTGCAAAGTGCATAAAATGCTTTTCACCATTGGATCAGAAAAAGGAGCTTATCTCCCAAAAGCCGCAGGATCTCAATCCCCTTCCTTTTTTTGCCGTCCCTACAACGGCGGGCACGGGAAGCGAGGCAACCCACTTTGCGGTAATATATCTTAAGGGAGAAAAGATATCGGTAGCCCACAAAAGCCTTGTGCCCGATAAGGTAATAATAGATCCGTCTGTGCTGGACTCTCTGCCCTTATACCAAAGAAAAGCCACCGCAATGGATGCCGTATGCCACGCCATCGAGGCCTTTTGGTCGGTAAATTCCACCATAGAAAGCAAGGAATACTCAAGACAAGCGCTTTTGGATATAGAAGCCACGCTTTCGGGCTATCTTTCCAATCTTCCCGACAAAAACGAAGAAATGCTTTTCAAAGCCAATCTTGCGGGCAAGGCAATAAATCTTGCAAAGACCACCGCCGCCCACGCAATGAGCTACAAGCTCAGCTCTCTGTACGGCATCAGCCACGGCCACGCCGCCGCGATCTGCTTAAGGGAGGTATGGAAGGAGCTTCTGGAGCAAGGAGACAACGCCACTCTCTCCTCCACGCTTCTCGAGCTTGCAAGAGCGCTGGGAAAGGAAAGCGCTCAAGAGGGGTACGAGTTTTTTTGCAATATGCTTTCAGTCATCGAGCTTGAAGCTCCGAGGGCCACAGAGGACGAGCTATTATTGCTGACCCAAAGCGTGAATCTGCAAAGGCTGAAAAACACACCCGTCAGCTTTGATCACGACACAATCTATAAAATGTATAAAAGGATGCTTTGCCAAAATGGACGTTAAAGTATTTAGTGAAATTATAAACTGCGATTTTTACACCGGAGTACCCGACAGTCAGCTAAAAGCCTTGTGCAACTACCTCCAATTCAAATATCCCAACGATCCCACTCATCACGTGATCGCCGCAAACGAGGGAAACTGTGTTGCCCTTGCCGCGGGATACAATCTTGCCACGGGAAGGATCCCCGCGGTATATATGCAAAACTCCGGCGAAGGAAACGTAATAAACCCCGTTTGCTCCCTATTGAACAAGAAGGTGTATTCGATCCCTATGCTCTTTATCATAGGCTGGAGAGGCGAGCCCGGAGTGAAGGACGAGCCTCAGCACATCTTTCAGGGAGAGGTCACCTTAAAGCTTCTCGAGGATATGGGAATTGAGTATTTTATCCTCTCAAAGGACACCGACTCCCACAAGCTGAAGTCCGCCATCAAGCATTTCAAGGAGCTTTTTGACCGCGGAGACAGTGCCGCAATAGTGGTACGAAAGGGAGCGCTGAGCTTTGACGAAAAGCCAAGCTACAAGAACGAATATAAATACACCCGTGAGGAAATAATACGCCACATCACCGATGCCTCCGGTAAGGATCCCGTTATTTCCACAACGGGAAAGGCATCAAGAGAGCTTTTTGAAATACGAGAGGCAAAGGGAGAAAGCCACAAATACGATTTTCTCACCGTCGGATCTATGGGACACGCCTCCAGCATAGCACTCGGAGTTGCACTGAATAAGCCCAACACAAGGATCTGGTGTATCGACGGTGACGGCGCCGCCCTTATGCATATGGGTGCATTGGCGGTCATAGGAAAAAGCAAGGTGAAGAACCTGATCCACGTTGTGATCAATAATTGTGCTCACGAAACCGTGGGAGGTATGCCCACCGCCGCAACAAATACCGATCTTTGCGCCGTCGCTCTTGCCTGCGGCTACGAAAGCGCGGTGTGCGTTGAAGACCCCGATTCACTGGATAAAGCCTTGGAAAAGGCAAAATCGGAAAAAAAGCTCAGCTTTGTCGAGGTTAAGTGTCAGATCGGTGCAAGAGAGGACTTAGGAAGACCCACCACCACAGCTCTGGAAAATAAGCTCGCCTTCTGCGAGCATCTGAAAAGTCTATAAAAAGCATCGCCAAGCCTGTTAAAACCAAGCTTGGCGATTTTTTACTTGTATTTTTTCCCCGTCATAGCCTCAAAGGAGGTCTTCACCGCATCCTCGGAGATGTTGCAGGCAAGGATATAGACCTTCACCATCTTTAACACCTCATCAAGAAGCTCCAGAGTCAGTGCGGTATGAACGGGATCGCTGTTAAGATAGGTCTGCTTTAAAAGAAAGGGCAAGAATTCATCTGCCGTGGCTTGACGGATGGAGTTGGTCCTGCCTCGGGTAAGAATACAGATCGCCTCCAAGGGAAGGCTGACGTTCCTTTGCCACCTCTCCTTACCTGCCCATGGTGTGCCGTGGATCAGTATCTTATCGTTTTTTGCGGTAATAACAGGCTTATCTCCGTTGACAATGCCCACTCCATCGCCCAAATACTGCTTCCACAGCCTTATATGGGTAGATTTTCCCGTTCCGCTGGGAGCGGTAAAAAGGTACGCCTTGGAATCAAAGCTGATGCAGGCACCGTGAATAACAAAGCCGCCTTCCCGCGGGAGATGATCTGCAAGGGGACGGTAAAGACCCGTAAATTCAGCATATTCCTCACTTATATCCTCCACGGTATCAACAGTTTTCTTAAGCTCCTCATCACTGACAAAGGCGCTTACCGAAGGCGAAAAGCCCTCATCCTCGGTTATATACTCTCTGCAATAATCCAAGCAAAGCTTATGTCTGCATTTTACCGCGACCTTGCAGCCCGCAACCGTCATATTAAAATCTATCATTATAACAATATCTCCAATTTATTCAGCCCTATAATTATAGCTTAAAGAGAAGGATTTGTCAATATTCTCCCATAAAGCAAAAAGACACGGATCGCTCCGTGTCTTTTTCAAGCTTAGTAACTTATCTCTGCTGCTGGAGAGTGTAGTGAACGTCGTAAGCCTTCTCCTCATCGGTAAACTTGTGAAGAGTGTCGATAACTTCGCCGTTGTTCCACTTTCTGTCACCAACGTCCTCGGTGGTACCCATAACGGTAACGTTAAGCTGTCTGCGACGAGCGCGAACGTGATCCCAGTCAACAAAGTAAACGTGAGCAAACTCACCGCCGTCAAGAACGCCGTCCTTGATGGTCATAGCTTCGCTTCTGCCGAAGAATACGCTTCTCAGGTGACCGTCAGTATTCATGGAGGTGAAGTCGCCGGGCTCGTTTACGTATCTGCCGAACTGAGCGTGGATAGGACCGGGATGACGGTACTGATGCTCCTCAGCAAAGTCGGGGATCATCTTTCTCATAATGTCGAGAAGGTCGTGCTGCAAAAACTCGAGATCGAAGCTGTCGATATCGTGGCTGCACTCCTGAACCATTACGGAGCAAGTGGTGTGGTGAGATGCGATGGTAACGGTGCCGTTCTTGATACCGCTTGCCTGAACGATCTCAATGATCTCCTTGGATACGTCGTGGAAGGTGGGGATCCAGCCTCTGGACTGGAGCTCAAGCTCTTTTTGGTAAACTTTGAATTCCATTGTTTTTATCTCCTTTAAAAAATTATTTACTGTTTAAACGTTTTCCTACCGCTCCGCCGGGATGTACAACGGCGAACTTTTCGTTACGGTAGTCAGTATATTCCACCAATGCAGTCTGCAATGCATCGAAAATAGCATTTGTAACGGCAAAGCTGGTGGTTCCCTGGCAGTTATACTTATCGCACTCTCTTGTTACTGCCATAGCAAGAGTAATGTCTGCCTTTTTGGCAAGAGGACTTTCAAGGTTCTCGGTAACTGCGATAACTATTGCTCCCTTACCCTTGCAGATATCGGCAATGGGCATAAGCTCATCGGTCTTACCGCCGCGGCTTACAAGCAAAATAACGTCACCCTTTTGCATATATCCCAATGCGCCGTGAACTGCCTCCGCAGGTGAAATAAATCTTGCGGGGCGCTCAATGCAGCACATAAGATGGGCAAAGTGCCTGCAGGCAATTCCCGAATGACCGCATCCGGACGCCGCAATACGCTCTGCTTTTGCAAGAGCCTTGACCGCCTTTTCAAACTCGGCGGGATCAATAGCCTCTGCGGTCTTCATTATGCTCTCAGCCTCAATGGCAAAGGGTACTTTCAGATCAAAGGAATACTCACTCATTTTCCGTGAACCTCGTCCCAGGTCTTTCTGAGGGCGTAAAGCATTTCCTCAGCAGCTGCTTCAGGATCTGCCGCCTTCATTACACCGCTGGTACAGCCCGTTGCCTGAGCTCCTGCGCGGATAACGTTGGCAACGTCCTCGGGGCCGGATATGCCTGCGCCCTGAAGCACCATAATGTCGGGATTGATCTTCCTTACCGCCTCAATGGTATCACGAACGTAGCCCATATCGCTGGCAACACCCGTACCGATAAGATCGGTGGGCTCTGCAACGATAAGGTTGGGGCCCATAAGAGCTACCTGACGGATCTCCTCAACGGTGTCGGCGCAAACGATACTTGCAAGACCTACCTCGTCGGCACGCTTTATGGATTCCTTTACCTGCTCAAGGGTAAGCTTCTTTTCGGCGTGGTTGAGCATAACACCCACAGCGCCGGCTTCCTTGATAGCCTCGGGAAGCACGCTTCCCAAGCCTCTGCCGGGAACAAGGGTATCCATATGCTGTGCATATACGTGGATATACTCAGTATTCTCCGCAAGAAGACGGATATCAGTGTACTGAGGGGTAACGATAACGTCAAGATCGTACTTATATGCGATCTTATCGATAGCCTTTGCAAGCTTGAGCATACGCTCGCCCCACATAATACACTTGGGACCTATCTCAAAATAAGGCGCACGGATCTTGTAATTCTTATACATATTATTGCTCCTTAATCAAAGTCTCCCGAGAAGCCCGAAGGCTTCTCGGAAAAAACACATTAATACCCTACCTGCTCCCAGCATTCAAAGGGTGCAGCCAGCTCTTCACTTACGTAAACCTGAGTCTTCATAACCTGAAGCATGGAGCTGGGGATCAAGGGAGTAACGGGTCCGTGGAGAACCAGACGGCTGGTCATTCTCTGCCAGGAGGAGAAGGTACAGTTGGTCTGGAGTGCGTGAACCTCGATACGCTCTCTTGCATTCTTAACGTCAACGGGACCGATGGTAGCTGCATAGGGAGGAACGTCTGCGATATAACCGGACTGACCGAATACACCGTGCAGGGAGTTCTGAGCAACTGTGAGGGGATGAAGCTTAACGATGCGAGCCTTCTGGTTGAGGTACTCATCGTAGTTTGCTTCGGTAAAGAGCTTGCCGTCCTTGTCGAGGATGAAATCATCAACGGGATCGATAAACGCCATATGACCTGTCCATCCGGGAGAAGAAGAGCAGATATCAGCACCGCCCTCGCCGATCTCGGTGATCATATCGGAGTAGTGGTCGATATTCTTGTTGGTGGGATAGTGAACGTTCTCCATGGGCATTCTCAGCTTAGGATCGATCTGATATACGAAATACTTAAGCATGGAATGCGCAAAGCCCGCCTTGTAGGTCTCGGGAGCGATGTGTCCCTGATCGTCAGCCCACTCGTCCATTGCGAAGATGTGGAGCTTAGAGCAGTCTACCTGGAAGTAGTTGATGAGCTGTGCAAGAGGAATGTAGGTCTCGGGCTCGGGGTTGCCAAGGATCATTGTGTACTTCTTGCCTGCTTCGGAAGCAGCCTTCAGACGGGAGAACAAGGTGGCAATGAGAACGGGATGGGGGTTCTGCATTACCTTGATCTTGAAATCGGGGTTGGGATGCTTCTCAAGATCCTTGCCGCTGATCTTTCTGAGCTTTTCGCAAAGCTCTCTGTCCTTAAAGGGAACGTAGTCACCGGGTTTAAAATCAAATGATGTGGGGGGATCGAAAATGATGTCCTTCATAATTAATATCCTCCTTCGCTTTTTGCGAATATATTTATTTTACCTGCTCGCCGCGGAATATCACGTTGCGAACATTAAAACCGTAATCAACGATCACAAGGTCGGCAAGATTGCCTACAGCGATCGAGCCTCTATCCTCCAGAGAAAGAAGCGTAGCGGGGTTGGTGGAGCCGAACTTGAATGCCTGGCAAAGGCTCGCACCGGTGTGCTTTATCATATTTCTGCAAGCGCGGTCAAGAATAAGTCTCGTGCCCGCGATCTCGCCCATATTGTCAAAATTAATGTCATCCGCTCCATCGTATCCGGGAGGAATGGGACCGTGCTCAACAAAGGAATCGGCAATAAGGATAACTCTGTCGTCGCCCTTTATCTTTCTTACCAGCCTGAGCATATAGGGATCGACGTGGATACCCACGTTATCGCAGATAAGCTCGGTGTATATCTCGCTGTTATAAAGAGCCGCTTCGTCGACGCAAACACCTCTGCACTCGGGATATTTTGCAAGAGTGCCGGTGGCATTGGTATGGTGAGTGGCAAGCTTAAGACCGTATTTCTTCAGCGCCTCCACCTGCTGAGGAGTAGCCTCGCTGTGTGCAACACTGTATATAGCCTTGGGATTCATTTTCTTTGCGTCCTTCACAAAGCCCTCGATGCCCTCCCTCTCGGGTGCAAGGCACCAAACCTTTACAAAGTCGCCCGCTTCCTCAAGCACGGGCATATAATCCCTTTTATCAATGGGACCGTTCCAGGGATTGTTTTCTCTGTCGCAGCCAAACTTGGGGTTCATGTAGGGTGCTTCCATATAAAGACCCATAATAT
This sequence comes from Oscillospiraceae bacterium, assembly GCA_015063985.1. GTDB lineage: Bacteria > Bacillota > Clostridia > Oscillospirales > SIG627 > SIG685. The sequence continues at coordinate 10,644 of SVTC01000012.1, forward strand.
TGGGAGCCTTTCCGGAAAAAGCGGCTTCCTTGACGGTCTTCATCTGAGAAATAAGCCCCTTGGCGTCCTGATTGAAGTAAAGAGCGGAAAGCACGCTTGTTACGCCGTGCTCCAAAAGTGTCCTTGCCGCAACCTCCGGCTCATCGTAGAAGAAGTGATCGCCGTCGGCGTGGGTGTGGATATCGATAAGACCGGGACCGGTAAAATGGCCGCCCGCATCAATTATCTCCATTCCCGCAAGATCAAAATTCTTTTGGGGACCGAAATCGCTTATTCTGTCGCCGTCTATGATAAGAGCGGCATCGGGAATAAAATACTCCGGCATTACCAACGTGGTATTAACTATTGCTTTCATTTTTTCTCCTTTCGTAAGCTCAAGCCTTTACGCAAGATCTTTTATACTCAGTGGGAGTCATTCCCGTACATTTCTTAAAAATAGTGGAAAAATAATGGGGATTTGAAAACATAAGCATTTCGCTTATTTCAAAAAAATTCTTCTTGCCCTGGCGAATCAGCTGCTTTGCCTCGTTTATCTTCATCATATGGAAATAATCAACCACAGTATATCCCACAGACTTCAGAAAATGACGGGAAACGTAGCTTTTTGAAAAACTGACCGCCTTACTCAGCTCATCCATTGTAAACTTGGAGTAGAGCCTTTCCTCCATAAACATTACTATCCTTAAGGTAAGCTGATCATCTATGATATCCTTTGAGAAAAACATTTTTCTCGTAACGGGCTGATTCTTATTCCTTCTTATAAGCTCGATAAGCATAAGCTCAAGTCGGATAAGTATGGACTGCTCTCCGCCCCAAAGAGGATCATCCTTAAGACAAAGCCCCCTCATCTGAGGATCGTTGGTAAGATCGAAGGTCTGAAACGCCTCGTATATAATGGCGGAGATGTGCTGGCGGATACTCATTGTGGCTTCCAGTATCCTGCCCTCAAAAAACCTCATCGGAAGACTGTCGCAATAAAAGGATATAATGAAAACGTTGGAGGGAATACCCTTGACGGGCTTTATCATATGACGCTCGTAAGGAGCGTGGATATAAAGCTGACCCTGCTTCAGGAGAAAGCAGCTGTCATCCGCAACTATATTGCACTCACCGCGGTCAACAAACACAAGCTCCCAAAAGCCGTGCTCCTCTTCTCTGTCGGTATAGCTGTCATCAAACTCAAAATAATGAATAGTAACGATAGAATCTATATCTATCTGCTTGGTTACCTTATGCTCGAAGTATGAATTCATCCCGTTAAAAGGCGATCGCAACGGATCGCAATACCTTTACTTATACTATTATATATTATTTTCCCGCTAAATGCGTATAAAATAATGCTCAATTCGTACACATTCCTATTTTTTCCTATACTAATTCTACCATTACCGATTGCAAATGTCAAGAAAAAAGAAAAACGGCGAATAAAACGCCGTTAAAAGCCCGCCCTCTTCATTATTTCGGAGGATTTTTTCTTTAAAATACCGTGATAAAAGCGGTACTCGGGATAATATTTCAAAAGAAGATCATAAAACTCCCTCGAGTGATCCATATAAACAAGGTGGCAAAGCTCGTGGACTATAACGGAATCGATGACCTCGCTCCCGAAAAGCATAAGAAGGCAGTTGAAATTAAGGTTCTTCTTACCGCTGCAGCTTCCCCAACGGGTCTTTTGCATTCTCACCGTAACGTTGCGGTATTCCACTCCCATAAGAGAGGCGTAATATCTGACCCTTTGGGGAAAATAATCTCTTGCCTTTCTTAAAAGCTCATCCTTTTCCTCCGCGGTAAGCAAGGGCATCCGCACCTTCGGCTCGAAAAGCTTTTTTTCTACCCATCCTCTGTGCCTTTCAACGAAGCCGTCTATATAAGACTGCGGCATAAGCATAGGCGCGCGTACCAAAAGCTTGCCGTCCTTTATCTGCAATGCCACGGTCTTACGGGATGATCTTATAAGAGTATATTCAAGCTTCGGCTGAGTTTTTTTCATCAAAGCTTCCAAAGCTCCAGCTGATTTTTCTTTACGTCCCGAGAGGTAACGCCCTCGGGCATGGTGACCTCATAGAGAAAGGGACCCTCGTAGCCGCCGTTTTCAAGCGCTTCTATTATCCCCTTCCAATTTAAGCTGCCCTTTCCCGGCAACCAATGACAATCTGCCACATCACCGCAGTCGCTGACGTGAGTTGTATATATATGCCCGGACACCTTGGAAATAAAATCGCACATATCCTCACTGTAGACGTGATTGGTATCAAGACAGATCTTAAGCCCCGGCACAAGAGATATCATTCTGAGCATTTCGGAGCTTTCTCTGCAAAGACAGCTTCTGGGAAGGTTTTCGCAGCACACTGTGATATCATATTGCTTTGCGTGATCCACCAAAACACAAAAGCTCTCTGCAGCCTGCAAAAACAGCTCCTCGCGGCGCTCATCCTTGACAACCTCGTTGCTGGGATGCACAACAACGGCACTGCATCCCGCCATTGCCGCCTCATCTATCATTCTTTTGTAGGTAACAAGGCTCTCCTTTACGTCCTCCTTATGGATCCTGCAAACGCCGAGCTCGGCAGTGTAGTTCAAATGCCTGCTCCAGGCTCTGACTCCCGTGTTTTTGCTCCACTGACGCACAGCTTCATAGTTGTCATCGTACTTTGTGGAATAAAACTCAAGGCAATCAAAGCCCGCCTTGGCATATTCCTCCATCAAGGCCTCGTCAAAATGTGTATGACAAGCCATACCGATCATCCAATTGTTTTTACAAGACATTTCAAATCTCCTCATACTTAAAATATATTTTCTCCGCAAGATCGCACACCGCATCGATCTGCTCCTGCGTAGGCTTTTTCATTTTTTGAAGCCTCGGTCTCCCCCATATCCCGAAAACGGACGGGCCAATCCAGCTGTATCTATCACATCTCCCCGCCAAAGCCGCTATAACCGAAAGGGATGCCCTTTTGGGAGACTGAAATAAAAGCTTCATAGGATATTTTATCAACGCTCTCAAAAATGCGGGGTAATTGGAGGTTATTCCCGTCGGCGTTATCCCCGGATGGCAAAGGGAGAGTCGCTCGTACTTTAGCATTTCACTGAGAGCTATCATCAAATAGTGCTTGGCGTTTCCGTAGATAGCACTGCCTAAGCGGCTTTTTGAAAGATCGGGATCCGAAATATCGATCCTTGACAGTCTGTAGGCTATGGAGCCGACACATACCGCCTTAAAGCTATTGCCGTCCAAGCCCTCAAAAAGAGATCGGATCAGACAGTAAGGCGAAAGAAAGTTGATTATAAAAACCTTATTAAAGCCTAAAAACCCCTTCTCGGGCTTTATTCCGTAGCTTCCCGCGTTGTTTATTAAATAATCGGGCTTCAGTATAAGAAGCTCATCCACTGCCCCCTTCACGGTAACGGGGTCATCAAGCTGTACCGTCAGGCATTTTATCTCCAACAAGGGGTATTTTTCCGTAAGAGAGTCTATCAGCGCCCTTTGCTTTTTGGGATTTCTGTCAACAAGAATAAGCCTTGCACCCAAAAAGGCAAGATGATCACAAAGCTGCTTTCCCAAGCCCCCCGTAGAGCCTGTCACGGCAACCGTCTTTCCCGAAAAAAGGCCCTTAAAGCCCTCCAGATATTCCTTCACCTTCATAGTCGGCCCCCCCGATTTTTCAAAGGTATTTATACTTATTCCGCTTAATAAAGAGGAACAACACCGACAAAGCCGCCGCCATAAGCTCGGCAACCACCACAGAGCTCCACACGCCGTCTACGGCAAAAAGCTCGGGAAGTATCAATATCGCCGCAAGCTGAAATACAAGAGTTCTGAGAAAGGATACCAAAGCCGATGTCATACCGTCGTTAAGAGCGGTAAAGAAGCCCGAGGTAAAGATAGCCATTCCCATAAAGAGAAAGCAAAAAGCAAAAATACGAAATCCGGACAGAGTCAAGCTGAAAAGCTTTGCATCGTAGCCCACGAAAATTTGGGAAAGCATCCCCGCACTTATCTGTGCAAGGATAGTCATCCCCACACTGCAAATAAGGATCATCGCCGTGCTTTTTTTAAGAAGGCTTTTCAGCTCGCCCTGATTACCTGCGCCGTAATGGAAGCTGACAACGGGAGCCGAGCCTATGGAATAACCGATAAAAACCGAGGAAAATATCATACTGACGTACATCATAACGCCGTAAGCCGCCACTCCGTCCTCTCCCGAAAACCTTAATAGCTGAACGTTATAAAGTATCCCTACCAAGGACATAGAGATATTTGCCATAAACTCCGACGAGCCGTTGGTGAAGGTCTTGACCAAGGCTTTGATATCAAATTCCGTAGGACAAAATCTCAACAGTGAGGAATTATTCGAGAAGAAGTACAAAATAGGGAGCAATGCCCCCACGAGCTGACTTATCGCCGTGGCAAGAGCAGCCGCGGTAAGCTTAAGCTCCTCGGGGAACAGTATCACCAGAACGGCATCAAGAAGCATATTCATCACACCCGAGCACAAGGTGACACAAAGCCCCAGCTTCGGCTTTTCCGCGGCAACAAAAAAGCTCTGAAAAAGCATTTGCAAAACAAAGCAGGGCAAGGCGATAAGGATAATACGCCCATATACCACACAGTGCTCAAGTATCTCCCCCCGCGCTCCCAGAAGAACCGAAACGGGGCGAAGAAACACTATTCCCAATACGCCGAAGACAACACCCAAAACCAAGCCCGTCAATACCAAAAGAGAGAAATAACGATTCGCTTTTTCCCTATTTCCCTCTCCCAAGGTCTTGGCAACCAGTGCACTTCCGCCCGTCCCTATCATAAATCCCACCGTGCCCAGGATCATAAGAAAGGGCATAATAAGATTTACTGCCGCAAAGGGGGTCTTTCCTGCAAAATTGGACACAAAAAAGCCGTCTACGACTCCGTATATCGAGGAAAAGATCATCATTGCCACAGAGGGTAACGTAAACCTTATAAGCTTAGAATATGTAAAATGATCGGATAGCTTGATTTTCATAATACTCCCAAAGATAAATCCCAAAATACCAAGTGGAATTATAGCACAGATCACTTTAAAAGTAAATGCAAAAATAAAATATGCCGTTTTTCTTTTGAAAAACGGCAAGATTTCATATTCCGTCGGCAATGAACCCCTTTTGATTCAACGCCTCCGCTATTCTGTCAAGCACCTCTTCCTCCTCGGAGGTAACGGTGTGGTAATGGTATCCCCCGGTTATATTCATAAGCTCGGAGGATTTGCCGCTTCTCACACCGTCGATAAAGCGATCCACGTCCTCTTGGCAGGATATGTTAAGCGTTGCTTTAACTCTGCCGTAGACCTTGTGCCACACGAATACGTCCTTAACCACTCCGCCCATACCGACCACAAGTCTAAGCTCGTCCTTAGTCTGATCCGCGGTATGAAAAAGCTTGAATACTCTTTCGTAGACCGATGGAGCATCCAGATAATAGCCCTTTTCCGTGGCTACGATCGCCTTCCCTTCTTTTCTGAGAAAGGAAATATCCTTGATTATACTCTGCCTTGATACCTTGAAATGCTCAGCAAGCTCGTTTCCCGTCAATGCCGTTTTGCTTCGTGACAAAAGCTTTACCAATTCCCGTCTTCTTGCGACGGCGGCGGCATCAGACCGCATGGAGATTCTTCATTGACAGATCCAGAATAGGTGCTGAATGGGTCAAAGCACCGCTGGATATGAAATCAACGCCAATGTCAGTAAGTCTTGCGATATTTTCCTTTGTCACGTTACCCGAGCATTCGGTCTGAGCTCTTCCCGCCGTAAGCTCAACAGCCTTTTTCATATCCTCCACGGACATATTATCAAGCATAATTATATCGGCGCCCGCCTCCAGAGCCTCCTTGAGCATATCAAGATCCTCCACCTCGATCTCTATCTTTCTTACGAAGGGAGCATATTCCTTTGCCATCATCACCGCCTGCTTGACTCCGCCTGCGGCTCCTATGTGATTATCCTTCAAAAGAATACCGTCGCTCAGATTATAGCGATGATTGCATCCGCCGCCGACCTTGACCGCATATTTTTCGAAGATCCTCATATTGGGAGTAGTCTTTCTGGTATCCAGAAGCTTTGTCTTAGTGCCCTTTAAAAGCTCGACGACGCTTCTTGTGTAGGTGGCGATACCGCTCATTCGCTGCAGATAATTGAGAGCGGTACGCTCTCCCGAGAGAAGCACTCTTATATCGCCGTATATCACTCCGAGCTTCTGCCCCTTTTTAACCTCGTCTCCGTCCTTTACAGTGCAATCAAACCGTGTAGACTCATCAAGAAGCTCAAAAACCCTTCCGAACACCTCAAGACCGCATATGATGCCGTCCTCCTTACAGATAAGCTCCACCGCTCCCGCCTTCGACTCTCTCATAACGGAATTTGTGGTAATGTCCTCAGAGGTAATATCCTCCTGAAGCGCACTGAGAATATACTTATCCGCGTTCATTCTCATGGTAATATCATTCATGACTCTTTCTCTCCTTTTCTATTGCATCCAAAACAAGCTTTTTATATTCCTGCTCGTAGTTTAAATACTTATCGGCATCCAATTCCACCTTTATCTCTTCCTTTACCGCCTCGTAGCCGCTAAGCATATTTCTTGCCGCTCTCTTTGCAAAGACCAGGCTTTCCAAAAGGGAATTACTTGCCAGGCGGTTTTTTCCGTGCACTCCGTTACAAGCCGTCTCACCTACGGCATAAAGCCTTGCCATAGAGGTATGACTGTATCGGTCGACCTTTATTCCGCCCATAAAATAGTGCTGAGACGGCACCACGGGAATAGGCTCGACCGTAACGTCATAGCCCTCCTCAAGGCAGTGATTATAGATATTGGGGAAGTGGCTCTTTATCTCCTCTTTAGGAATGGGTGCAAGAGAGAGCCAAACGTGCTCGGAGCCCTCCTTTTTCATTTCGTCGAATATGGCGTTGGCAACAACATCTCTGGGAAGAAGCTCATTAACAAAGCGCTCTCCCTTGGAATTGAGAAGAACAGCGCCCTCTCCCCTCACCGACTCGCTTATGAGAAACTCTCTTCCGTTCTTTTTCGTATAGAGGGTCGTTGGGTGGATCTGGATATAGTCGATGTGCTCAAGCTCGATACCGTATTTCAGACTCAGCGCCAAAGCGTCGCCGGTAAGGTGTCTGTAGTTCGTGGAATGCTTGAAAAGTCCGCCGATGCCTCCCGTTGCAAGCACCGTGTAATCGGCGGTATAGGAGGAATACTTCCCCTCGCCGTCCCGACCGATAATTCCGTAGCAGACGTTATCACGGCAGATAAGATCCACCATGGTGTAATTTTCGATAAGAGTAATATTCTTCTTTTTCAAAACCGTCTCAAGAAGATGACCCGTTATCTCCTTGCCCGTTTCATCCTCGTGGAAAAGTATCCTGGGCTTGGAGTGAGCACCCTCACGGGTGTAGATAAACTCCGAGCCGTCCTTTTCGAATCTTACTCCGCAATCCACAAGATCCTCTATGACCTCTCTGGAGGAACGGATCATAATATCCACACTGTCGGGATTGTTTTCAAAATGACCCGCACGCATCGTATCCTCGTAAAAGGAATCGTAATCCTTTTCGTCTCTCAGAACGCATATACCGCCCTGCGCAAGAAAGGAATCACTTTTGGGTGCGGCGTTTTTCGTTACGATAACGATCCTCTTATCCTCGGGAAGATTCAAGGCACAATAAAGCCCCGCAACACCGCAGCCTACTATTAAAACATCTGTCTTTACGCTCATTTTCCCAGCTCCAGCATTCTCTCCAAAGGGAGCATAGCCCTTTTGGCTAAGTCCCCGTCTACCTCTACCTCGTTTATTTCCAGATCCAAAACCTTATAGATATTCTCCGGGGTGTTCAGCTTCATATCGCCGCAGCAGGGACAGGGCGACGGGAAGAAAAAGCTCTTATCGGGGCTATCGATCTTAAGCTTATATTCCACTCCTACCTCGGTGCATACGATATATTCCTTTCCCGTATCAGCCTTGGCGAATTTTATTATATCAAGGGTGCTTCCTATGAAATCGCTAAGCTCCAATACCTCTCCCTTGCATTCGGGATGGGCGAGCACCCTTGCCTCAGGATGCTTCTGCTTCAGCTCCGACACGGACTCCTTAGATATTTTTGTATGAACGGGACAGTAGCCGTCGTTAAGAATAATGTTCTTCTTCCCCGCAAGCTGCTCCTTAACGTAGGCACCCAAATGAGCATCGGGGATAAAAAAGATATTCTTATTGGGCAAGGCAGAGACTATCTTAACCGCATTGGAGGAGGTCACGCATACGTCGCTCAATGCCTTAAGCCTTGCAGTGGAATTAATATAGCACACCACCGCAAGATCGTCGTATTGCCTTCTCAGCTCGGATATTTTTTCCTCGCTTGCCATATGTGCCATGGCACAGTCCGCCCCAAGATCGGGCATAAGCACCTTCTTATCAGGGCAAAGAAGCTTGGCGCTTTCACCCATAAAGGATACACCGCAAAATACTATTATATCTGCATCCGACTGCCTTGCCATTTTTGCAAGATAAAAGGAATCACCAACGTGATCCGCAAGCTTCTGAGCCTCGGCGGGAGCATAGTAATGAGCAAGTATTACCGCATTCTTTTTTCGTTTTAATTCTTTGCAGGCTTTGATCATAGCCGTCCTTTCCATGGTAGCTTCCATACAACAGTAATAACAATTCTGATTATTTTAATTATTATAACACATAACTTTACACTTGTCAACGATGGTGTAAAGTTACAACTCACAAAAAACAACTTTGAAAAGTTGAAAATTTTTGTTGCCAATTCGGGATTTTTGTGTTATAATGTATTCGTAAAAATTTTTTAGTTTGATCGTGCGCTTGACCCAATCGGCCAGACGGCGATGAAAAAGGAGATAAAAACAGTATGAAGAAACTTTACGAAGGCAAGACAAAGAACGTTCTTCTTGATGAAGAAACCGGCATCGTACATCTGCTTTTCAAGGATAGCGCCACCGGAGAAAACGGTGTTTTCGATCCGGGCTCCAACAGCGTCGGCGGAAGCGTTGAGGGCAAGGGCAAGATCGGTCTGAAGGTATCAAATTACTTCTTTGAGCTTATGGAGAAGAACGGCATCCCCACCCACTACCTCGGCGGCGACGTTGATCAGGGTCTTATGAAGGTACGCAACCTTACCGTTCCCAGACTTGAATTTGTTTGCAGATATTTCACCGCAGGAAGTATGTGCCGCAGATTTGATCTTGAAGAGGGTCTTGTGTTCGATCCCCCCTACACCGAGGTCACCTTAAAGAGTGACGAGCAGGGCGATCCTCTGATCTCCGAGAGGATCTGTCTGATGAAGGGTATTCTCAGCGAGGGTCAGTACGACGAGGCTCTGGATATCACCCTCAGAGTGGGCGAGGTCCTCAGAAAAGAGCTGGCTACCCTTAACCTCACTCTTATCGATTTCAAGATCGAGGTAGGCTACGACGAAAACGGCAAGATCTACGTTGCCGACGAGATCACTCCCGACATCTGGAGAGTCCGCGACGAGAACGGAAACATCCCCAACCAGATCGACTGCGCTAAGCTGATCCTGGAAAAGCTTGGTATGAACTGAAAACGCACTAACGGCTGAGTCAAACACTCAGCCGTTTTTTATTTACAAGCCCTTTGATCTTCTGTATTCGCAGGGAGAAACGCCGTATTGCTTTTTAAAGCTTCTGTAAAGCTCAGCGCCCGAGGGAAATCCCAAACGAACGGCAATATCTCCCACAGTCATATCGCTCCGCCTCAAAAGCTGAGCCGCCATATTCCCCCTAAGACGGTTCTTGTAGGCAATGGGACTGACGCCGTAAGCCGAAACAAAATTTCTCCTTAGCTGGCTTACGCTGATGTGAAATTTCTCGCTGAGCGCTTTTAAGCTTATCTCCTTATCGCAATTCAGTGAAAGATATCTTGCAACAGAATCCATTTCATTTACAAATTCCCCGCCATCACTCTCAGCGGACTCAAGATTCTCCCGCGACTCCAAAACCAAAAGAGCGATACGCATTGCAACGGCCTGATCCCTTCGGCAGATCCCGGAATTCTCAAGCTCAAAGAGGTTTTGTATATCACGGCATTTTTCCGGATAAAGCTCTTTGGGCATTACAAAGGGGATACGCATGATCTGCTCCTTAGCCTCCGTAGGAATGAAACGATCTACCGTATCCGAAGCCACGAAAACAAACCTGCAAAAGCACGGCTCATCAAAAAAAAGAGAACGGGAAAAATGAGCCACCGTCGGCGGAATAAATATAAGATCTCCCCGAGAGATATATTTTGACTCGCCGCGGCAAATAAATATCCCCTTTCCCTTGGTGCAGATCCCCACCTCGTAACGGTCGTGATAGTGAAGCTTTCTTATCTCCTTAAAGGGCAAGGGAGCATCGTATCCGAAATAAACCGCCTGAGATGTATGGGCGGGAATCGGAGAAAAAAGACCAACTAATCTTTGTTGTGAACTTTTTTGCATAATATTCGCCCTTCCTTGCAATGTTTTTTAAGCATAATTGATTGTATAATGATTATAGCACAAATTTTCAACTTTACAATAGAAAGGAAGAAAAAAATGCCTTCAACAATGAATTTAAAATTTTCAAAGGGAGAATTGACCTCTCTTTGTCTGAACGGAAGAGAACGGCTTTTCGGCTCCGCGGATATTTTTCAGCTACAGCTCAGAGACTCCCAAGGAGAAGCCATACTTCTCGGAGCAAGGGATGCGGCTACGGTAAGATCGGCCTGCCGCTGCACCACGTATTCGGATTTTTCCTCAGTAAACGAAGCTCTCGGCGATCTTTGGGTAAAGGTCAAGATCAACAAAACCGATAATAAAAGCGATTGGTCCATTTCATTTGGTGGCATCAGTGAAGAATTCTGCTTTGAATACACCGATTTTCCCAGACTTTCCCTCCCTCTGCTTAAGGATAATCAAGAGGGCAGCGGACAGCTCCTTTTGCCCTACAACGAAGGTGTTCTTATTTCCGATGCAAGCTTAAGAGAGGCCAGAGATGCGACAAAATACAGGGAGATCACCTACCCCAGCCACGGAAGCTATTATATGTTCCCCAACATGATGCAAAGCCAGATGTGCGCATACCTTTGGGATGATGCCGGACTTTATTACGGAGCCCACGACCCCAAAAGAGGGCTTAAGAACGTCGACTATTTCTGCTGTGATAACAGACTAATCCTCAGAATACGCCACTACTGCGGTGCTGACTTTGGCAAGGATTGGGAAATGGATTATCCCACCGTGCTTCAAGCAGTGGGCTCGGAATGGGAGTCTGCAGCTGAAGTATACAGAGAGTGGTTTGAATCCGAGCTTCCCGCAGGAGTTAAGAAGATCAAGGACAACACCGCTCTCCCCGAATGGTACAAGGATTCTCCTTTGGTGGTGGCATATCCCATCAGAGGTCACTTCGACCGCGACGTGATGACACCCAACAAGCTCTATCCCTACACCAACGCCGAGCCGATCTTAAATGAGATCAAGGAAAAGACCCAAAGCCGCATAATGGCACTTCTCATGCACTGGGAATCCACCGCGCCCTGGGCTCCGCCCTACGTTTGGCCGCCCTTCGGTGACGTGGATAACTTCAACAAATTCAGAGACGATCTGCACAGCTCGGGAGATCTTCTGGGCCTTTACTGCTCGGGCTTCGGATACACTGAAAAGAGCTGTCTTGTTGAAGAATACGACAACACCGAGAGGATCGAAAAGGAGGGCATTTTGGATGCAGTGTGCGCCGCCCCCGATCAAAGCGTTTCCAAAAGCATAATCTGCACCATGCAAAGAAGCGGCTACGATCTTTGTCCCGCATCCGCCAAGGGCAAGGAAATAGTCAATGAGGCATACGCTCCCCTCTTCAAGGAAGCCGTTGATTACATTCAGATCCTTGATCAGAACCACGGCGGCGGACAGTACCTTTGCTATTCCAAAAAGCACGGACATCCCCCGGTTCCGGGAAAATGGATGACCGAACGTATGCAGGAGCTTTTGCACGGCTGGAACAAGGAAGCCACTAACATGCTCTTCGGTTGTGAATCCGCGGCGGGTGAGCCCTTTATCGGCGAGCTTCTGTTCAGCGACAACAGATACGAGCTCAACTTCCGTATAGGCGTTCCCGTACCTCTTTACTCATACATCTACCACGAGTATCTGAGAAACTTTATGGGCAATCAGTGCGGATGCCCCCTCACCGAGCCCTACGATACTCTCCGCTACAGATTGGCATATTCCTTTGCCATCGGAGACAGTATGTCCATACTTCTCAGGGACGACGGAGGGATATCCAGCTTCTGGGGAAGCAAAGGAGCCTTTATAACAATGGACAAGGAAAAGGTGCTTACGCTTGTTAAAAATCTTACAAGCTTCTACAAGGCAGAGGGAAAGAGCTTCCTTAGCGACGGAAGGATGATAGCCCCGCTCAAGGTTGATTGCCCCGATTTTACGGTTTTCAACCAGGCGGCAAGCCTCCGACTCCCCTCCGTTATCAGCACCGCTTGGGATCTTGGCGACAAAAAGCTCCAGCTTCTCGTTAACCCCTACGATGATGAGGTCACCTGCACGGTAGGCGAAAGACAGCTAAAGCTTGCTCCCATGAGCGCAATAAGCATAGAAATATAAAAAATCAAAGGCTTCGGGAAATCCCGAAGCCTTGTTAATTATATCAATTTATTTGTCATTTCCACTGCTTTTTCAATGCAGATCTCTTCCAGTTCCTTTTCAAAGGGACTTGCCGTAACCTCGTATCCGCCCTGGCGATACGCTTCAAGAGTCGGAAGATAACCTTCAAAGCCATTGGCACAGCATAGTGTAAGAACAGTCTTACCTTCAAAGCGAGCTCTGAAAGCTTTTCCGTAGCCTGTAAAGGGTTCCCCACCCAATCCGAAGAATAAAACGTCACCGATTTTTGCAATACTTACAGGGATAGCTCTGTATATCGGATCGGAATAAATGGAAGATACTCTCCTTAAGTATGCCAGGTCTCTTATCGGTGCATCCTTTGGAACCTTTAGATTTTTCAAGAAGTCGGAATAGATTTTACTGCAAATCTCATAATCCTCCACTCCGTCGGTTCTGTTTTTGACAAACACCACGCTTTGAGAGCATTTTACATCACTGTTTTCTGAAAGCATAAGCTTTTCGAGCATCTCCTCGGCGGTATCTGTTATGGTCTTTGCCATATCGTACACCAGCTCACTTCCCTTTATTTTTGAAGGTGAGCTTAGAAAATCAATGTGGTTACAATCCCCCTCAAAGCCGTTTGTGACAATACATTCACAATCAAAGCTTTCAGAGCACATACGCCTTGTCAGACCGGGCCAATCGGCACTGATTGCCGTGCCTCCGATAACGTCTGCGTGCGTGGCAAAGCTTATTAAAAATATATCCTTTTTACCATCTCTGCTGAACCTGACAAGTCTCAGATCGTTATCCGCTTTATAAACGTAGGTATCGATCAATTCCACGGGATCCATAGGATTGGTCTTTATACTGCCATCCTTCATAAAATAACGTCTGACAAAGGAAATGTCCTTTTTTAAGCGCCTTGTTCCATAGAACATCTTTGACTCTGCGGCATCGTCGATAGCCATAACCGCAACGTCGCAGAACTTTCTGTACAAAACGTCAATATAGCACTTATCCTCCAGCGCACAGGTATCTCCTTTCGGACGCAGAACAAAGGAGGTGTGCTGGTGCAAAGCGTTGATTATAATATTCTCAGGCTTGACAGAGGTCTTTTTGCTTATAAGCTCAATTATCTCATCACAAAAGCTTTTTCTCATTCCAAGGCAATCAACGGTGATGAGTAAAAAAGTGTTTTCTCCATCCAAAGCCGCAACACAGCAAAGATAAAGCTCGTCAAGAACTCCCACTGCAGGTCTGGGCTTAAAATCTCCCGCAAGACCCGTTCCCAAGGGAAGGGTAATATCAACTTTTGAAAAACCGACTTTCATAAATAAACTCCATCAAAAAGCTCAACTGAAATTCAGCATTTTTAATTCCCTCATAGCCGCGTCATAAGATTTTTTCGTTGCGGCTATCACAGAATCAGTGGATACAAAGCTCAAGGGCTCGCCTTTCATATTACTGATAACACCGCCCGCTTCCTCAACAAGGAGCATTCCCGCGGCGTAATCCCAGGGAGAAAGCTTAAGCTCAAAGAAAAGATCTATCCTTCCTGCGGCAAGATATGCAAGATCCAGCGCCGCCGCTCCGCTTCTTCTCAGATCTCCGAAAAGATCAAAAAAGCACTTTGCTATCTCGAAGCTTTTCGCTCCCAAAGTATTCTTGTAATAGGGCGAGCTTCCGAAGGTATAGATACCGTATTCCACGTCTCTTTCGGTCACAGATACCTGCTTTCCGTTTAAAAAGGCTCCTCCTCCCCTCACTGCAGAAAAAAGCTCATTTTGGAAGGGGTCGTAAACCACACCGATAACACATTCTCCCTCATTGAACATTGCAAGAGAGATGCAGGAATGTCTGTAATCGTGAACAAAATTCGCAGTTCCGTCGATAGGGTCAATAATAAACAGATACGGTGCTTTCACAAGACTTGAATCATTTTCCTTTTCCTCGGAAATAAATACCGCTTGGGGAATGATTTTTTTAATTTCCGAGATAAGCTGTTCCTGAACGGCAACGTCATATTTGGTGACAAGGTTTGCCGCAGTTCCTTTTTCCGAAACGCCACCCAAATTCTCCACGTCTGTGGCGCTCAGAAGCATTTCCCCGGTCTCCTTTACTATTTGGGAAAGCTTTGTACAAAGTTCTCTCATCATCACTTCTCCTCTTTTATGCAAACAAGCACCTTTCCCTTGGCTGAGAGCCTTCTTGTCTTTATTTCATCCACCGCTTCCTCAAGGGATATCACCGCGCTTATTGCTTTATCGGCATCAATGATCTTGTTTTCAAGCAGACTTATCGCTCTTGAGGTGGTGCAAGGATTTATGTAAGAGGTCTTTATAACAAGCTCCTTTGTAAATGCCTCGTACCACTTTAAGCCCACAACGGCATCCTTGTCGCTGACACCGAAAAGGACCACAGTCGCTCCTCTTCCTGCAATATCAAGGCTGAGCTCTGCGGTAACGGGGATACCAACGCACTCTATGACCTTATCTATGCACGTTATCCCCTTTTCTTCAAGCACCTTTTTCGGGTCCTCTCTTACGGAATCTATAAAAAGGTCCGCTCCCATATCCAAGGCGTTATTCCTCTTGGAAGGATCGGCATCGAGGGCAACTATCTTTCCGGCACCAAAGCTTTTTAAAAGGGATATCATAATAGCTCCTATTGCACCGCAGCCCACAACGGCAACGGTCTCCCCGGGGATCAGCCCCAAAAGATCCATTCCGTGCAAGCAGCAGCTCAAGGGCTCCGTCAACGCTCCGTCCCTCAGGGAAAGCGCATCGGGCAAGGGGTACACATTCTCTACGGGAGGGCAAACGTACTCCGCCATTCCCTTTACAACACCTTTGGATGCGGTGCAAAGATGCCTTTTACCCTTTTTGCACATATCGCAGCATCCGCAGCTCCAATTGGGATCCACTGTAACTCTGTCACCCTTTTTAAAGGAGGTAACGTCCTTTCCCACCTCCGCCACAACTCCGGAGATCTCGTGACCGAGGCAAACGGGGTATACAACAGGTCTCGAGCCCGCCCTGCCCGCAAACTTGTGAAAATCGGTGCCGCAAATGCCACAGTATGACACCGCCACCTTAACGCAATTATCCTTAAGCTCAGGCTCGGGAAAATCCGTGACCCGAAGATCTCCCGCACCGAAAAGCACTGCTGCCTTCATTTGTTTCTCCTTTCCGGCAAAAAACCAAGGGCAGTTTTGCGCCCAAGGGCGCAAAACTGCAACTTAAAAATATCAAAAGCTGTAAATGGGAGCAACAGGCTTACCGGACTTTGCAGACTCAACTATTGCAAAGCAGACCTCAACGGTCTTTGCACCCTCAATGCCGTTCATCTTAACGGGAGTATCCTCGGTGATGTGCTTTGCAAACACCTCAAACTCGCCCTGAGCATTGTGGTTGTTGATATTTACTCTTACCTGCTCGGGGTATTTTGCAACCTTTACCTCGTCGCCCTCCAGCTTGAAGAGCTGAAGATAGGGAGAGGTGTTATCGCAGATGATGGTGCCCTTTGTTCCGTAGATGACGGTACGCATGGTATAGTCTCTCTTGCATCCCGTGGATACGAATACCTTACCCATTGTACCGTTGGGGAACTTCATTATTGCAATATTGGCATCATCGTAGGTAACGGTGGGAAGCACCTTGTGAGTGCCGTAGCTGAATACCTCGCAGGGATCGCCCATAAACCATCTTACAAGATCCACCGCGTGGCAACCGCCGCCAACAACACCGTTTCTTTCATTGTCGCATCTCCAGTTGCCGGGCTTAAGTATGTTCACATAGTCGTGAGCATACTCGGATTCCATAAAGTACACCTCACCTATAGCACCGGAGTCGACTATCTCCTTAGCCTTCAAAAAGCCGGGAGTGAAGCGGCAGATCTGACCGACCATAAACTTCTTATCGCTCTTGTTTGCGGCGGAGATGATGGCATCTATATCCGCTCTGTTAAGAGCAAGGGGCTTTTCGCACATAACGTGCTTGCCCATTTCCAAGGCCTTGACCGCCATCTCTCTGTGGAGCTGATCGGGGGATGCGATAATAACGGTATTGATCTCTTTAACCGCAAGAAGATCGTTGTAATCCTCAAAAAGCTTGTCACCTTCGATCTTGAGCTCCCTTGCGGCATTCTCCATTGACTCGCGATTTGTATCGCAGATGCCTCCAACCTTAGCACCGCAAGCAATGGCACCCTTAAGGTGAAGCTTGCCCATTCCCATTCCTATAACACCTAATACAATGTTTTCCGTTTTCATTTTTATTCTCCTTAATTATTATTTTTTAAAGCAGATCGCCCAAATGCTTTGCCGCCTTGAAGCTGAGATCTATATAATCCTCCGCAAGGGGCGAGGGCATATAGCCGTGGGCGTATTCTATGCTTAAAACACCCTTAAAGCCCGCATTCTTCAGCGCGGCCATGGTATTTCCCCAGTGGATATCTCCGCTCATGGGGATCTGATGGGAATCGTTTCCCGCATTATCGTGAAGGTGGGTGCATTGGATAAGCCCTCCCAACTCCTCTATAACCTCGGGCGCCTTTCTTTTGAAGGTCACGTGAGCATGACCGAAATCCCAGCAGCATACGGCGCTTTCACTTTCAAAGGATCTTATCAAAGCGATAAGCTCCTCTCCCCTCGAGGTAAAGCGGCGCTTTCCGCAATCGTCAAACACCGTTTCAAAAGCCACCTTGTATCCGTTTTTCTCAGCTCTTTCAACGTAAGGAAGGTAAATATTTCTGTTATACTCCAAAGCCGCCTCGGGAGTAAATTCCATATTGGCAAAATCAAATTCATCTCCGTGAGCCACCATAAAATCGGCACCGAGATACTCCGTGGCATAGGCGCAGCGCTCAAGGCATTCCCCGAAGCGATCTCCCCAGCTGCCGTATCTGTTAAAGGGTGCGTGAGTCTGATGTACCCTTAGACCGTACGCCTTAAAGATCTCAAGCTCCTCCTTCATTTGGCTTTCCCAAGTGTCAAGCCCGAGGTGAGGTGTGTAATCAAGCTGAGTAAAGCCCGCCTTGCTGATCTTTTCCGCAGCTCCCTTAACTCCCAGAGCGTTTGAAAAAAACAGAAGATTTATTCCGTATTCCATATAATCCACTCCCTCTCTATTTAAAATTCCATTTCAAATTCGTCTTGTCTTGTGTATTCGTTTGTAAACCTGACCTCGGACACCTTGTAGCTGTGGGAAGGAACGATATAGCTTGAAGATATGCCCTCGTCGGTAATCACAAGCTCTCTGAAGCCGCTAAGACATCGAACTATGTTTTTCTCTCCCGAATAGGAGAAGTTGCCCGTATACAAAATAGCCTTATTGCCGTTTTCCTCGCCCGTGGTTGCCACCCTTGAAATGTGGTTGTGTCCGCAGAAAAGGCAAAGTATCCTATCCTCGGTCCTCAAAAGCTCCTTAAACTCCTCGCTCTCAAGCTTCATATCAAACCAATGAGCGCAAAGGATGACCCTCTTATCGGGGTATTCCGCCATAAGCCTTTTTATATCCTCCACGTCCGCACCGCAGTAAGTACCGTCACTATGCTCAGTGGGGTCAAGATCACCGCCGTAGGTATCGCTGAGAATAAAGAGCACGTCCCCGCAAACAATATGATCCCTGCGCTTAAAGCCTGTAAGCTCCTGCCAAAGCTCGTTGCCGTACTGCTCGTGATTGCCCGCTATCATACGGATCTCCACACCCTCGGGAACAAGGCGGTCAAGATATCTTTCCCTGAAGAGCCTTGTATCGCTGACTCCCCTTGTAAGGTAGGTTCCCTTGGTGCTCCAAGCCCAGTGATCCAGGGAATAATCCCCCAGAAGCAAAAGGGCGCTGTAGGGATCACGCTCATACTCGCACTTCAGGTCAGCGCAAAGCTCGTTTGCCTTTTCATCCCTTGAGACGCCGTACCATCCGCTCTCGCAGTAGTGGATGTCCGACATAATGATAACTCTCGTTCTTTTCATATACAACTCCTCAGTCTTACCTTATGATATCACACCATCAAGGTCTTGTCAATAAGTCCGGATCATATCAAGCCCTCATCCCTTGCTCTTTCATCGGCAAGAGAGTTGAATTGCCCGATAAGCTCGATCTCGTGGGGATCGTAGGGGCGATGACTTATTCTGAAAAGATCGTGCTGCCACTTGGTAAAGTCATAATCTACGTTCTTCTCCGGATCGTAATACTGCTTCCAAAGCGCCTCCCAGGGCTCGTTGGTCTGAGTTTTTCCAACCACAAAGCCCCAACAGTAGCAGGCGATCCCTTCAAGGTAGAACAGGGGGTAGATCTCTTTAACGTCATTATGATTTATTCTGTTAAGCCACTCAGTGCAGAAAAGAGGTCTGCCGATCTTTTTCATTTCATTTATCTGTACCACGGTCTGGACGTAGGAGCCGTAATAATGGAAGCTTATCACGTCGGAAAGCTCCAGTGCGTGCTGCTCCTCGCAGCGCATTGCCCTGCCATCCTTAAACTTATTCCATACGTCTGCGGTAAGGGGCTGCTTCGGATCGCAGGAGCGAACGGTATCAAAGAGCATATCAAGAAGAGGGATAGCCCTTTCTCTGATCTTGTTACCGGGCTCGTTATATACGTTCCAGCAAAGGATCCTGTCATCGTCCTTATACCTTGAAACTATCATTCTTACCATTTCAAGAAACTTTTCCCGCCAGTGCTCCCTTTCGAGAAAATGCCAGGGAAGCTTGGCACGCTCCTCGTCGCTTAACGGGAATCTGCCCTGATGTATACCGATTGCATATACCTGCTCTCCCAGCCTTTTGGGAGAATAGGGCTCGTCTCCTCTGGGAAGCTCTGCCTCATTGGCAAGAACCGGCATCACCGATAGCTTGTGAGATGCCGCTATGGAAAGGTATTCCTCAAAAACACTCATAAAGCTGTCAGGCTCCTGATACCATACGTCGAAATCCACAAGCATGCGAATACTGTTAAAGCCTATCGACTCAGCCAGGGCCATTTCCTTATCCGCCACCGCCATACGCTCTCTTCTGCCGTAGCTTTGCCAAAGATCCCGTCGGTTGGCGCAGTCACTGCCGATAAAGTTGCAGCCTCTTATCCACGGCTTGGTATTATACCACCGCCAAGCCTGCTCCTTTGTCCACTGATCCTTCATTTTTTCTCCTTGATTCAGTCGTTCCAGATGGGATTTCCCACCGCTATTCTCAGATCTCTCGAGGTATCAATTACCTCTGCCCTGTAGAATTTAACCGTCGCATCGCAGTCAATGGCGACATAGCTCTTCTCGGTGCAGGATATCTTCTTTTCCAGGACTATATCCTTGTCGGCGTAAATAACAAGCTTAAATCTGTGAACGGGGTCACGAAGACTTTCGTGGAAGCTATCCACACCCACCACAAGGCGCTTGCCATCAAAGGAGCAGCTTGAGCCCATAGCAGTATCGCCTATACACATCTTCATCGCAACACCGCCGCATACAAAATCTCCCACTCTGAGACTCTTTAAATACTCTCCGTTTTTCTTTTCGGCGGCAAAAACAGAGGTCAGGCATTTATTGGATGCACAGCAATGAAGATCTCCGCCGGCGCACGCCCAAACGCGCTTACCCAAGCTCAAAAGCTCCACCCAAAGCCTGTAATCATCCTCGCTGTATTTACTCTCGGGACGGTTATAAAATACCTCTATACCCGTATTATCGCAGAACCAATAATCAAGTGGATCATTGGATACCATTACCTGCTTGGGATGGGGATGAACGAAAAAGCCGCCGTGATCGTTTACGTAGGAAATAAGCTCGCAAAAGCGCTCACGGGTAAACTTAGGATAGGTAAAATGACCCTCACTGCCACCCTCGAACTTAAATTCCTCAAATTTTTCCAAAAGCTCCTCCAAGGGCTTGGGACCTTCAAAGATCATATTATAATGAAGAAACGGATGGTCTGCGGTACTGTCTGCTATCTTTGTGCCGGGCTCGGTTCCGCCCAGAAACACGCCGTCCTTCCACTGAGGAAGATACATATGTCTTACCTGGCGGTGATCCAGGATAGCGGCAAAGTCAAGCCCCAATACCTCCATAGCGGCAAGCCACTGATCCAAGGTCCTTCCGCCGTCACTGGTGCCTCCCGTGCTTGCGTGATCGTGAAGCTCTCCGAAAAACACCCTTCGTCCCTCGTAAAGCTTCTCCAAGGCATCAATATCTCTCTTAAATGCTCTCATTATATTCCCCTCCAAAGCTATCAGCATAAAGCTTTTCTATCTCATCTCTTTCGGGCATCGCATCTGCCGCACCGGGGCGGGTTATAGCTATTCCCGAAACACAGCTTGCAAAATTCAAGGCCTTTCTTACGTCCATCCCCTCCGAAAGGGCAACGCAAAGTCCGCCGTTAAAGGAATCCCCGGCACCCGTGGTATCTACGGGCACGGCATCCACCGCACTGCAGTGAATAAGCTCCTTGCCGTTATAATAAAGAGCACCGTTCTTGCCCAAGGTGATCAAAACGTTTTTGATTCCCTTACCGTATAGAGCCTCGGCGGCTTTTTTGGCATCGTCCAAGCCGTTTATCCTTACCCCCGAGAAAAACTCCGCTTCCGTCTCGTTTGGGGTAAACCAATCGCAAAGCTCAAGCACGCCTTCATCCAAGGGACAAAAGGGTGCGGGATTGAGAACGGTGATCACACCGTGCTTTTTTGCCAGCTCCAGAGCACGGACGGTGGCGTTTATATTCACCTCAAGCTGACAAAGCACAATATCGCTTGAGGCAATATCCTCTTCAAAGCCCTCAACGTCCTCTCCGCCAAGAGCGGAGTTTGCTCCCTCAATAACTATAATGCGGTTTTCTCCGCCCTCGCTGCTGACCTCTATAAGCGCACTTCCCGTGGATAAGCCTTGCTTTGTGATTATCCCCCTTGAAGTCATTTTTTCTCTTGAAAGATGGTCAAAAAGCCTTTGTGACAGACTGTCATCCCCCACCGCGGCAACCGTCAGCACCTCTGCTCCCGCCTTTGAGGCGGCTACTGCCTGGTTAAAGCCCTTTCCTCCCGAGCCAAAGCGCAAGCTATCACCCTTCACGGTCTCTCCGTTTTGAGGAAATCTCTTGCAAAATGCAGTAATATCAACGTTGTAGCTTCCCACAACTGTAATTTTTCCCGACATTTAAGAAGACCCCCCTTCTCTGTTATTATAGCTCCATTCTATCACAGAAAGGAATAAATTGCAATAAAAAACCGACGGATTTTTATTCCGTCGGTAATTATTTTTTTGCTTACTGTCCCAGCTTTTCCTTCGCCTTTGCCTTTGCTCTGAGCTCGGTGGAAAGTATCTTCTTTCTCAGTCTTAAGGAGGTGGGAGTTATCTCCAGAAGCTCGTCGTCAGCCAAGAACTCCAGACACTTTTCAAGACCCATCTGACGGGGAGGAACAAGGATGAGCGCTTCGTCCGCACCCTTTGAACGGATAGCGGTGAGGTGCTTTTTCTTGCAGCCGTTAAGGACCAGATCCTTTACGTCGTTTGCCTCTCCGATGATCATTCCCTCATAGACCTCGGTTCCCACTCCGATAAAGAGCGCGCCTCTGTCCTGGCAGTTGAAAAGACCGTAAGAGGTGGTCGTTCCGTTTTCCCACGCTACCAAGGATCCGCGGGATCTGGGAGCGAGGTTGCCCTTGGCGGGCTTGTAGCCGTCAAAGGAGGAGTTTACCACCGCATAACCCTTTGTAAGGTTCATAAGCTCGCTTCTGCAGCCGATGAGACCGCGGGAGGTTATCTCAAACTCAAGTCTGGTAAAGCCCGTTGTACCGGGATCCATCTTTATCATTTCGCCCTTACGCTTGCTGACGTTATCAATTACAGAGCCAACGTGCTCGTCGGGAACGTCAACGGTAAGTATCTCAAAGGGCTCGCACTCAACGCCGTCGATCTCCTTCATAATGACCGTAGGCTTGGATACCTGGAACTCGTAGCCCTGACGTCTCATATTCTCGATAAGAACGGAAAGGTGAAGCTCTCCCCTTCCCGAGACCCTCAGAGCATCGGTAGTATCGGTATCCTCAACACGCAAGCTTATATTGCTTTCAAGCTCCTTATAAAGGCGCTCTCTGAGATGGCGGGAGGTGACGAAGGTTCCCTCTGTTCCCGCAAAGGGGCTGGAGTTAACGGAGAAAATCATACTCAAAACGGGCTGCTCAACTTCAACGAAGGGCAGAGGCTCGGGATGACCGAATTCACAAAGAGTATCGCCGATATTGATATCGGGAATACCGGTAATACAAACTATGTCTCCTGCCTGCGCGGAGGTAACAACGTCCTTCTTCAAGCCGTCGTAAACGTAGAGGGTGCCGGATTTTCCGTTGGTGACGCTGCCGTCCTTTTTGCATATTGAAAGGGGCATTTTCTCTGTGATAAAGCCTCTCTTTATTCTGCCCACGGCAATTCTTCCCGTGTAATCGTTAAAGTCTATGTTGCTGACCACCATCTGGAAGGGCATATCCTCCTCTACCTCGGGGCAGGGAATGTGCTCCTTGACAACCTCGAAAAGACACTTGAGGTCCTTTTCCATCTTATCGGGGCTAAGACCTGCGATTCCATCCCTTCCCGATGCGTAGATAACGGGAACGTCAAGCTGATCCTCGTCGGCACCGAGGTCGATGAGAAGATCGTATACCTGATCCAAGACCCACTGGGGACGGGCTGCGGGCTTATCTATCTTATTGATAACGATGATGGGAACAAGGTTGAGCGCCAGAGCCTTCTTTAAAACGGTGCCCGTCTGAGGCATACATCCCTCGTAGGCGTCAACGAGAAGCAAAACGCCGTCTACCATGGAAAGGCTTCTTTCCACCTCGCCGCCGAAATCCACGTGACCGGGGGTGTCAACGACGTTGATCTTTATATCTCCGTAGCGAAGAGAGGTGTTTTTTGCAAGAATGGTGATTCCGCGCTCTCTTTCAAGATCGTTGGAGTCCATTACTCGCTCCTCTACCTGCTCGTTTGCACGAAAGATACCGCTCTGACGAAGCATAGCGTCAAGAAGAGTGGTCTTGCCGTGGTCAACGTGGGCTATTATTGCAATATTTCTGATATTTTCAACTTTCATCTGTTTTCACCTTCATTTGATTTATAACTTAAATATTATATTCCTTTTTTTGTAATAAGTCAATATTTTCAGTCAAAAAAACCGTCCGCGCATTGCACGGACGGTTTTATAGGTGTTATTAACCGTTGTAGGGGAATACGATCTCGGGATCGCCTGCGTAGAAGATCTTCTTCACGTTCTCTTTAAGCCAATTATGACCGCTTCCGCCGCTAATGGAGTTTCCGGTAACTACAAAGTACTCGGGAGCGATGTACTTAAAGAACGCGGGAACGTCATTGTAGGTGTGGTGCAAGCTCTGGAAGAAGTCGCACTTCATGGTCTCCTTGGAGTAATGCTCCATAAGTCTGTTACAAACGGGAGCGTGAGCGTCACCCATAATAAGGATCTTCTGACCCTTGGTCTTGAACATATAGCTTGTGCTGGAGCAGTTGAAGGACATGTACTCATTGGGGAAGAGCTGATCCTGTGTCTGGAGGACCTGAACCTCCATATCCGCAAAGTAGAATATCTGACCGCCGTGGAGCTTATACTGAGGAGTGGTCTTGCCTGCGCTTGTCTTGAAGTTCTTCATTGCCTCGGCAGTGTTCTTTATCTGACCGCAGAGATCGTTATATGCACTTTCTCTTCTTACACCCGCATCGTTGGGCCAGGTGTAATAGAAACCTTCTACCTTGACTCTGCTCACAAGATTAGGATCGCTTCCGATACCCATTGCACAGTAAATGTGGTCGGGATGAGCGTGAGTGAAGAACCACGCGTCAACAACGGGGATCTGACCCTTGGGAGTGTTTGCCTCAAGATATTCAACGGTAAGCTGAGAGTTGTGGTTCTGAGCACCGTCGATTATGATAAAGTGCCCGTTGGAAAGCTGGAATACCATACTCTCGCCAAAGGCCTTAAGAGGCAGCATCTTAAGCTGAGTGGATACGTTTGCGTTGGTGGTGTAAGCATCCTTAAGCTGGTTGGGGGAAAGTCCGGTGTTTTCTTCAACGGTGATATAGGTCTTCTTTGTTGCGGGATAGAAGGTTACGTTGACTATTTCAACGTCGCTGTAAAGGGTTGCCTGGTAGCACTCCTCTTCTATTCCCTTGTCGCCGTTGGTGGTGTAAAGCTTAAAGCCGTACTTTTTAAGTGATTCAACGTATTTCTTGAATTGTTCAAGAGTGGTATCGGAAATCAAAATAGCGTTGCAATCCTTATCGTAGCGCGCTTCGCCTACGGTATACTCCTTCTCGAACTTACCGTCAACGAAGGCGGGAACGAATTCCCAAACACCGTCAACGGGCCATTCATCTCTGGAAGGATACTCAGAGAACTTATCGTAGATATCCTTAAGAGCCGCGATCGCATCGAATTCCTTCTTAGCGTTCTCATCGCCGTTTTCGTAATGATCGATAGCAACTGAAGCGATGGTGACGGATTTCTGCTCGCCGTAAACCGCTATTTCCTCACCCTCAAAGTTATATATAACGTAAGGACGTACGGTGAAGGCCTTTCTTGCGATATCAGCATCGATATCGGTGATACAGCAGGTGTAAAGAACGCCGTCATCTCTTTCTTCGAAGATATTTACTGCGGGAACGTCAACCACCTTGAAGGTCTTGGCGTTAACGGTCTTATCCTCGGTGTCCAGTGTGATATTTTCCTGGGGATCGATAGCCATAGTGGGAATTACTATCGCACCAAGCTTAACGTCCTCAAGCTTGTAGCCGTCAACAAAATCGTAATTGAAGATGTATCTGAGAGCATAATCGCTTTCAACTCTGAGCTGAGTTCCCTCAAAATCGGGAGCCTTGAAAACGGGAAGTGTGGTATCGGCAAATTCTATAAGCTGGGGATAACCGTCTAAGGTGACAGTCCAATAGTTTCCGAAATCAAGAACGGTGCTGCTCATTGCGTTAAAGCCGGTAAGCTCATCCTCAGTGAGATAATCGGGAGTATCGCTGACAACATAAGCTCCGGCGGAAGTGCCGATTATATCATTCTTGGGTGCCGTACCGACGAGAGCGGCAGAGTTTTTAACGGTAACAGTGCCGGAGCCGGAGCAACGTCCGAAGAGAGAGCCGATAGCGTCCGCCTTGCCTGCCTCGGTCAAAGCAGAGCTGATCTTTCCGAGATTGAGACAGTCGATAACGTTGCTGTTGCCGTCGTTTCTTCCTATCATGGAAGCGATGTGGCTCATGGCAGAGTCTGTCCAATTGGTGTGAACAGTTCCCGTGTTAAGGCAGTGCTGAGCTGTTACCTTCTTGCCTTCACCGTTGGCGATGATACCTGCGGCGTAACGAACGTTAAGAACGATAGAGCCGTCAAACCAGCACTCGCTTGCTACAGTCTCGGCAGCAGCTCCAACAGAAGCGACAAAGCCGCCTGCATTATACTGCTTGGAAATGATCTCTGCGTTGGTATAGCACTTTTCGATGGTGATCTTTGCGGAGGTGGCACCCTGAGCCACAAAGGCGGAAACGTTATTTGAGCTTGTGGTCTCAAAGTGAGAGTTTACGATAGAAAGATTCTTTATCGTACAACCGTCTGCGGTGGAGATAAAGCCTGCCTCGCTGGAATTGGTGCAGTTCATTCCGCTGATAGAATGACCCTGACCGTCGATGGTTCCGGCAAACTTCTTAAGACCTGCCCAGTTAGCGGTCTTGCCGTCTCCGAGAGTGATATCCTTCTCAAGGATGACCGTCATCCCCTTAAAGGTCTTTCCCTCATTGGAAAGCTTGTCAAGCCCCAGAAGCTGAGCCGCGGTGGAAAGCTTGAATTCCGACTTACTGTCGCTGTACCAGGAGGTATCGGCGCTGTCGGCAAATACGGGAACGATGCTTATTACCATTATAAGCATCATCATAAATGCAATTATTCTTTTCATTTTATTCCCCCCTTAAAATTCCCAATTATCGGCGCTTACGTCGTTATCGCGGTTTGCCGCCGTGCTGCTTGAAGGCGCAACGGAGGATGATGCCGCAACGGAAGAGGTCGCCGCAACAGAAGAGGTCGCTGCAACGGAGGATGTGGGAGCAACTGAGCTCGTTGTCACAGATGGAGCGATGCTCGATAATGCAGCCGTTGTGGGAGCGGCAGAGCTGCTTACCGCACTTGCCGTTATCACGTCGGTGATATCAAAGCCGATGCACTCCATTTTAGGTGTTGAATAGGCTTTCATTTTTTTCTCCTTTTGATCAGGAAATTTCTTTCCCATATTCTATGTAATTTTACTCTAAAAACATATAATTGTCAATATTTTTCACCATTTCCTTTTCAATTTTGTCAAATTATATATATTTAAAAGCCCGTTTTTGTGCAAAATAACGGCGCGCTTTTATACAGCACGCCGTAGTATCAGCTTATTTCAAAAAGCTTTAAGCCCGCGGGCTTGATGTAAAAGACCTTTCGGTCTTCCCCGTCCACGTTTCTTAAGCTTACGACTCTTCTTCCGCCCACGGTATCAACCGCATTTGCCTCGATCACCATAGCAATGCGCTTTTTGGCGGGAAGCACGCCGTCAAATTCCAGACTCATACAAACGCCGCAGCCGCCGTCCAAGGGATGAATGCAGCTTTGGGATATATCCCTTCTTGTATTTTCTCCAACCCCATCCTTGCTCTCAAGGTAAAGCTTAAGATCGTTAAAGCTGCCCTTTTTCCCCTTGATCTGATCCCAGAAAACGCCGTAATCCAAGATCGGTTCATCGGTAAAATAGATCCTGAAGCAATTTGTATCCAGACTGCTTTTAAACTGCGGTGCCGAGGGTAAATGCGCCTTAAAAAGACGGAGCTTAAAGAAAAGCTTATTTCCAAAAGCCCCCACAAGAGCATTTGCCGACACCTCGTCCGCGCTTTCGTTCAGCTCTGCAAAAAGCTCTATTCTAAGGCATTTATCCCAGACAGGATCATCCCATCGGCTTATATCGGCGCCTCTTTCAAGAAGGGGGATGCGGCTTATATCACCCTCATCCTTCACCGCGTACTGAGGCACCGAGGGAACGTAAGGCTCCTTTCTCACCTCAACGGGCAAGCAAAGTCCCACGGTCCCCTTCCCCGAGATATAGCAATCCTTTATATTAAGCTGCTTAAGTATATAGCGGTTTATCAGGGAAAAATCAAGATACCTTTCAAGATTTTTTTCGCTGACGGGCCAGAGAAGTATAAAGGGATCGATATTACAGTAAAGCTCGGCTACGTCCTTGTCCCAGCCGTGAGTGCAGCCGTGATGTGCAACCTGGCAAACGTCGCACTTCAGAGCTTTACCGTAATTTCTGTTAAGTATCCTTGCCGTCCTCTCCTCGGCATCGGCAAGAAAGATGACCCTCTGACCGGGATCCGTAACCGTGAAAACAAGGCTGGTATCGTTGATATTTAAGGGCGACGAGCCGAGATCACCAAGCTCCTCCCAGGAAAACAAAAAGTCAAGCCTTGTATCGCCAAAGCTGAAGCTATCTCCCCTCACGGGCTTAAAATAGCTGTAATCAACCTTTTGCAGGGCGCAGAGCATTTCATTTATCTCCTTGAGCGCCACGGGCTGAGAAAGGGAAAAATACCTTTCGTCGGGAAAATTATAGCAAAGCCTTCCCAAGGTAAAATCATTAAAATGACGCTTTGCCATATCGGTAAGGCAAGCGGTGTGGTCAAGATGAGCGTGGGTTATTATCCACATATCAACGTGAGGTACCGAGCTTTTGGTGAGAAGCCTTAAAAGATCCAGAAGACCGTCGCTTTCATCATCGTGTCCGCCGTCAATAACGATAACACTGCCGTCATCCGCAAGGATAACGTAGCTCATACCGTCTCCCCTTACGGATCTTGGCTCAAGCTGGTATACAGTCGTGCTCATTTAAGGCCCCATTTTTTCATAAGGACGGGCTTTACGGGAACGTATTTCCAATAATCGCCGCCGCAAAGGGTGAAAAAGCCCGTTCTTTTGGGATTATCATCCTCAACTATCGATACGTGCATATCAAGCATTACAAAGTCTCCCGATTTTTTTGTCTCGGAGAGCTTAAGCTCGGCGCAAATGCAAAAGCCGCCGTCAAAGCTTACGGCTTTCATTTTGCATATCTTCAAAAGCTCCTCGCGGTCCGTTCCTCTGAGGAGCATTTTGGTATGCTCGCCGTCTGTTATTTTCACGTCGGGATAAAGCTTAAGGCTGTTAAGCGCTGTTCCCTCGGAGATATCCGCCCAATCCGCATACTGATCCGTCACTGAGCTTTCCGACAAAAATACACTGAGGCAAGTAGAATCAAGAGAGCTTGTCTTTAAGCTGTGATATCTCGGAGCACCCTCGTAAAAGCCTACCTTTAGGTAAAGCCTGTCATCCTTCCAGAGCATTCTGCGTGTGGGAGATCCGCCGTAGATCGGTTTCTTCTGTATGAAAAAGCTCTCCTCCTCTGCCTGAAGCCAGGCAGGATCATCGGGATCGTCAACATTGGGAGCAAGGTCGGCGCAGGCTATCCAACCTTCGGGCTCGGCGTTCAGATCAGGCTCGGGCAAGCCCGGCAAAAAGGGCTCCTCTCGCTCTTGTATGGGCAAGGGGATAGCCATTGTACCGTTTCCGGAAAGAAATATATCCTTTATGCCGATAGTACCGTCCAAAAGCACTCGGTTCGCCTTTACTATGGTGTTAAAGAAATCAAAACGCGCTCTTCTCAACGGCCAGAGCAAGAATTTTGGATCAAGGATCTTATAAAACTCAGCGGTAGAGCCAAATCCACCGTGGTGGGCGACCTGAACCACGTCACTTTTCAGTTCCTCTTCTCCGTAAATATCCACCATATATTTATCTGCGGCGGCAGATGCATCTCCCAAGAAGATTATCTTTTGTCCGTCAACCGTCAGGCGAATTACGGTGGAGGTATCGTTGATGTTATACTTTTTATCATAGTATTCGCCCATATCCTCCCAAGTGAAAAGGACCTCCAGCTTCAAGCCCTCGAACTCAAAAACGTCTCCCCTTCTCGGAATTACTCTTTCGACACCATTAAGATTATCAATAGCCCGTTCCATTTCCTCTACTTCCTTCACAGCGGCAGGTTGAAGCTTGGAAAGAAGCTCCGTATAAGGAAAATGATAAACCACCTTTTTTACAATAATCTCATCAGAGTATTTTGAGCCTACTTCCATTAAACAGAAGGTGTGATCGGGATGGGCGTGGCTGAGAAACCACAGATCCACACAAGGCCTTTCAAGCCCCGTGATCTTTTTAAGATAATTGACTAAGTATTCAGCATCGGTGGTCAAAGCTCCGTCTATTACAATTATACCGTCCTCCGCTTGAATAATATAGCTCATTCCGTCTTTGTTATTTTGAATTTCAAGTTGATGCAATATTGGTTTCATTTATTTCTCCATTCATTTCAATTCTGCATATATAAGCACCGCAGGCATCGTAAGATACCAGGAGCTTCTCTTTTCATCCTCCAAGGCGACAAGCTGTCCCTTTCTGCGAAGAGTCGAGGGATTAACAAGATTTGCTTCACTGTGGAAGGCTATCATATCCCCGCTTTTTTTCCTCTCGGAAAATGCGACCCTCGCGAGAATAATACCGCTTTCACCGTCAAGAAACGCCTTACTTTGACATATCTCGGGCATAGAATTAAAACATTTTTTATCTTTGAAGCGCTTCTCTTCAAAAAACATTTTAAGATTATTGAAATTTCTTTCGGAAGCAATATCGTCCCAAGTGATAAGGTAATCGAACACAGGCTCTTCGCAAAGATCAAGACGAACGCAATCAGCATTTTTGCAGCTGACGTTATTTTCCGCAAAAGAGAATGGCTCGTTTTTCTCCACCTTGAATCTCAGATACAATGCCTCTTCTGTTGCAAGGAAGCGATAAGAAACGTTGACGTTTGTGCAGGCGTGGCTCTTGTTATTCATAACACGCTCATCATCCAGCTCCCAAAGGGGATCCGAATAATCATCAAGAGACGGAGCGTTTTTTGTAAAAGGGATGAAGGTTTCCGGCTGAGATTCTCTTAAGCCGACTCTGACCTCGGGAATATAGGGCTCCGGACGGGGTCTGATGGGAAGCTCCAGCACCGCGTCTCCCGCACCTGCAATGAAAAAGTCCTTTACGTTAAGCTCGGTGATAACGTATCTTGTGGCAGGCACTCCAACCGACGTCCTGCGGCTTTGATAAAGACCGACGGGCCAAAGAACTATCTCGGGATCAACGTAGGAATAGAACTCCTTTGTCGAAGCAAAAAAGCCGTGATGAGCAAGCTGACAAACGTCGCTTTTTAAATCTTTGCCGTATTTTTCTATTAGCACCTTATCACCGACTGCCATAACGTCACCGAGAAAAATAACGCTTTGACCGTGACTGTAATAGCGAAACACGGTGGTGGTATCGTTAAGCCTTATTAACGGTTCTTCATCGGACGAAGGAAGCTCTGTCCAATCAAGCATTATCTCGATGCGATCCTCGCCGTAATGATAAACGTCGCCTGCTTTAGGAACAACGTGCTCGGCACAAAGAGAAGAAATGCTCTTTTCAAATTCGGGGATCTGAAACAGACAATCCGGCTCTATCCGACGGCACAATTCCATATCCGGAAAGCTGTATACCGTCTTTTTCACGGTTATTCTGTCGCTGAATTCATCTGCCACGGTCTTGAGCGCCCTTGTATGATCGGGGTGGGCATGACTGATGAACCAGGCATCCACCACGGGGTGCTCGGTGTTTTGCATACGGCAAAGGTAGTTAAACATATTTCTTCCGTCGTTGGCAGTAAAGCCTCCGTCTATGGCAATCACACTGCCGTCGTCGGCTTCGATAACGTATGCCATACCGTCAAGGCCTACGCCCTCGGTTTTAAGCTGATGTATTCTGCTCATTTTCCAAATCTCACAAACACAAGATCCGACATACGCAAGGTAAACCAGCAGTCTCCGTCGCGCTTGTCGCCCATATTCATATATGCAACTCTTGTGCCTTCCTTATTTACTACGTTCATTTCAACGTTCAGGCCTATAATATCACCCTCGGCGTGAGGAAGATCGAATTTTATATAAGCACAGGCCGTCCATCCATTCTCATCGGAGGTGCTGAATGCGGTGCACTTTTCGGGAAGGTTGGTGTTTCTCTTGCCCTCGGGGAAGTTTTTATCCTCGGGATAGAACTTCACGTTATCGCAATGTCCGGGTATACCGCGGACATCGTTCCAGAATTTAAGATAGTCGGTATAAGGCTTTTCGGTAATATATACCCTCACGGAATCGGTAAAGCCGCTGCTGGTCTGGTCGGGATTGGAATAAAAGGGTCTGTTGACCTTAGCCATAACGTAAAGCCCCTTGTCATCCCAAAGAAGCTTAAAGCCCGCATCGGGACGCTCACCTATTATCCTGCCCGCATCGCCAAAGGGCAAAAGCTCTGCTTCATTCCAGAGCTCGGAATCGATCCCAAGCTTTTCCGGGGGATTTTCCGCCTTTTTAATGCTCATTCTTGCCTTGAGCTCCTTGTTCTTCACGGGAGGCAGCTCGGGCAAGAAGGGATCCTCTCTTGCCTTTATCGGCAGTTCAAGTGCAACCGTGCCGTGGCCTGCAAGATAAATATCCTCGACCTTCATCTCACCCACCAAATGGCGGCTGGCACGTACCCTTGTAAGCTGGGTCGCCATACGGTCATCCCTCACGGGCCAAAGAAGTATGGAGGGATCTACGTAATCATAAAACTCCGCGGTGGATGAAAAGGAGCCGTGATGGGCAACCTGACAAACGTCACTCTTAAGCTTATCACCGTAGAGATCTATAAGCACCTTATCCGCCGCTACCTGAACGTCTCCCAAAAAGAGGATGGTCTGCCCACGGCACGTGACTCTCAGTACGGTGGAGGTATCGTTGGTTCCCTGGGTGGGATCCTCGTCCAGCGAGGGAAGATCGGAGTAAGAGAAGAGAACGTCGATAAGGACGTCGCCGAACTTAAAGCTGTCCCCTCTTTTGGAGGTGATAAGCTCAACGCCCTCAAAGTTTGCCACTGCCTCGTGAAATCTCTCACATTCTCCAACTGTTCCGGGGTCTCTTTTCTTTTTGAAGTCCAAGGAGGGGAATTCGTAGTAGATCTTCTTTACCTTGACCTCCCTTGAATGCCGCTCTCCCATTCCCTTGCAGCAGAAGGTATGATCGGGGTGAGCATGGGTAAGAAACCACATATCTATAACAGGAACACTTTCGCCGGTTATTTTCTTCAGATAATCAAGAAGTATTTCGGCATCCTCGTTCATACCGCCGTCAATGACTACGGTGCTCCCGTCGCTGCACTGAAGCACGTAGCACATTCCGTCAAGCAAGGTACCGCTTGTTTTTATCTGATGAAGTATGTTTTTCATATCGATACCCTCTTAATCCAATTTCACAAGCACGGTATCCGCGGGAAGATTCAGATGCTCAAGTCCGTCCGAATCTCTCACAAGATTAAGGCTGAAGGCTCTGCTTGTACGATATTGGTCAATGCCGTCTATCTCCACGTTAAAGGATATCTTATCGCCCTTTTTGTGCTCGGTGTTGAAGCTAAACGCCATAGCAAGCTCGTAGCTATCCGGGTTCTGTCTGCTTTGGCAACTGCATCTGTCGGGCATATTGGTGTTATATTTTGCACCGAGGATGTTCTTTTCCTCCGGGTAGCATTTAAGATTGTAAACGTAGTTCTTGTCTTCGCTGAGCTCGTCCCATCTTACAAAGGGATCAACGGAAATGACCTCCGCAAGATCAAGGCGAACAACGTCGGTATTAAGGCAGCTTATACTGTCGGGATCGCTTACTGCGGGCTTATTGACCTTGGCATACATATAAAAATGCTTTTCGTCCCAAAGGAATCTGCAATATGCGCTGACTCCCGCTCTGCCCACAAGCTTTCCGTCTACGTCAATGGCATCCGCGCTCTCCCAGCAAGGATCGTCAAGCCCACAAACGAAATCCGCAGGCGCCCTTTTAATACCAAAGCGCACTCCGTGCTTTCTCTCCTCGATCTTCGGGATCTCGGGAACAAAGGGATTCTCTCTTGGCTTTATGGGAAGCTCCAGGTCGAAGTCGCCGTGTCCCTCAAGATAGATATCCTTAACTCCCATTTCCCTTGCAAGGTAATAGCTTGCCTTTACTGTCCTTACGTAGTAATCAAATCTTTCCACGGCAACGGGCCACAGAAGGATCTCGGGCTTAACAAGATCGTAGAATTCGCAGGTGGAGGAATAGCAGCCGTGATGGGCGACCTGGCAAACGTCGCTTTTGAGCTTATCGCCGTAAAGCCCTATCATAACGTTGTTTCCTTCTCTTTCAACGTCTCCCAAAAACAGAACGCTCTGTCCCTTGCAATAAAGCCTGAACACGGTGGAGGTGTTGTTGGTGTTTATATGGGGGCACTGCTCGATGGGAGGAAGGTCGCTGTAGGTATAAAGCACCTCTATCTCAACGGAGCCGAATTTAAATCTGTCTCCTCTTTGAGCCACCGTGTGCTCCGCTCCGAATGCCCTCACGCCCTCGAAAAAGGCTTTGTTTTCACCCACGACAGAGGGCTGGATCCTCTCAAAAAACTCATCCTCGGCAAAGTTGCAATATACCCTTTTTACCTCCAGGTCGTCTTTAAAGCTTTTCGAGGCCTCTATAAAGCAAAAGGTATGGTCTGCGTGGGGATGGGTAAAGATCCAAAGATCCACTCTCGGCCTTTCCTTACCCGTGTATTTTTTCAGATGCTCCACAAGAGAAGCAGCATCAACGTGCATTCCGCCGTCAACGACCACGATACTGCCGTCATCACATTCAATGACGTAGCTCATTCCGTCAAGTCCGTTTATGCCCACCGTGTTAAGCTGATGAATTACGTTTTTCATTTTATCCCTCCATTTTGAAATAAGTCACACGGCAAGGATTGGTTCTGTAAGCGCGCTGCTCAGCTCCGCCGTGAATAGAGAGCATTGTGTTTTTCTTGCCCTCTGCATCAACGGAATTAAATTCAAGATTAAGTCCTATGACGTCAAGCTCCTTACCAAGCTCTATGCAAGCCTCGGTCTCCCAACCGAAGTCTGTGTATCTGCCCTCGCTTTTTACAATTTCGGGCATATTGTTAAAGCCTTCAAGACCGTTTTTGATCTCCGGATAAAGCATTATGTTTCTGATAGCTTCGTCGTTATCTATGGGCCAAAGCTCAGAAAGATCATCGAAGATCCTCTTTGTCAGATGGATTCTTATATTGGTGCAAGCGGCATAGGAAGTCACGTCGCACATAGGATAAAGATCATCCTTGAAAAGACGAGCCTTCAGGTAGAGCTTAGTTCCCGCACAGCAAAGCTTATATTCGCCGTAGGTATTCTTTTTTGAAATTATCTCACCCTTGGGACGGCGATAGGGGATCTTTTCCCAAGCCTCGTCGTCGGGAGCTTTTTCAAGACGGAGGATATTCTCACCCCAAAACAGATCGCACTTTTCATCGGGAATATATGGCATATAGGGAGCGGCGCTTATTTTTATGGGAAGCTCCATTCTTCTCGTGCCGTGGCCCGCAACGATAACTTCCTTTACTCTCTGATCTCTGATGAGATCTCTGTTTACCTTAACGTAGTACATTCCGTCGTCGAAATGCGCTTCGGAAGCGGGGCAAAGAACGATTTCGGGATCAACGTAGGAATAGAACTCGCTTGTGGAAGAAGCGAGAGCGTGATGAGCCATCTGGCAAACGTCACTCTTCAATTCTTTTCCGTAGCGGTCTATCATAACTCTGTCAGCCGCCGCCTGAACGTCACCCAAGAACAGCGTTTTTTGACCTCCGACGGTCATTCTCAACACCATTGAAGTATCGTTAAAATACTGATCCGGCTCTTCTTCCAGAGAAGGAAGATCCTCGCAGGTGAAGATCACCTCTATCTTTACACTACCGAAGTTGAAAACGTCGCCGGTTTTTGCCTTAACGATCTCGGGATTATATACTGATATTGCTTTTTCCAGATCCTTTATCTGCTGTACGGCATCGGGCTCTCTTTGACGGCAGTATTCATCATCGGGGAAATTATAAATAAATTTCTTAACGCTAAGTTTGTCGCTGTATTTATTGGCCACCTGCAAAGCAACGTTGGTGTGATCGGGATGGGCGTGGGAAAAGAACCATGCATCCACCACTATCCTTTCGGTGGGACTGAATCTTTCCAGCGCCTCAAAGAACGCCTTTTCCTCACCGGGCAAGCCTCCGTCTATAGCCAGAGTACTGCCGTCGTCGCAATGGATGATGTAACCCATTCCGTCCATGCTTTTATCGTTTGTTAAAAGCTGCGTCAAATAATTCTTCATAATAATAACCTCTTTTTTAAAGTAAGATCCAAAACGATCAAATCAATTTGGCAAAAACGCACCCCGCGGGAGAAAATCTGAAATACTGGAAAGCGACTCCGTTTCTCCAGGTACGTCTGAGAGTTCTCACGCTGTTCTCGTCGCAAACGTTAAGCTCCGCATGGAAACCTATAACGTCGCTCTTTTGGTGTTCATTTACAAAATCTATTTTAGCGCATACAACAAAGCCGTTTTCCTTGACGTGACCAAATGAAGTGCAACGGGATGGAACGTTATTAAAATATTCTCCGCCTTCAACTGCCTTCTTTTCTGAATAAAGGCAGACGTTTCTCAAATTCTCCTTGTCATTCCAGCCTTCAAAAAGATTCCCCGTGACAATCTCAGACAAATGAATCCTTACATTATCACTTCTTTCTGCCAAGGTTCCGTTTTTATTGAAGGTAAGAGGCTCTCTTTTCTCTACCTCAGCTCTTACCCAAAACGCCTTCTCATCCCACAAAAGCTTCACGCTCGCCTTTGCCGCCCCTTCATCGCCGATAACCTTTCCGAGAATAGGCAGGGAATTCGCCTTTTCCCAAGTCGGATCGTCGGGATCTGAAAGATCGGGAGCTTTTTCTGCGTGAACGATCTCGACCTCGGGAACAGTTTCCAGCATTCCCGTGGGATGAATATAATAGGTATTGGGAGCAACCGAAGGCTTTATGGGAAGCTCCAAGGCTCTTGTACCGTCACCGGAAACGATAACGTCCTTAACGTTCAAGCCCATGAAGAGAACTCTGTTTGCTTCATAAAACATCCAAAGATAGTCCACGTATGCGCTGGTAACGGGCCAAAGCACGATATCGGGATCGATGTATGTGTAGAATTCAGCAGTGGAGCTGAGCTCTCCGTGATGAGCCAGCTGACAAACGTCACTCTTCAAGCTCTTGCCGTATCGATCTATCATAACTCTGTTTCCCGCCGCCTGAACGTCGCCGAGGAAGATGATGCTCTGACCGTTGGCATTGATCCTGAACACTATGCTCAGATCGTTGGTACACTGAGGTATGGGCTCGTCCTTGGGCAGATCCGCGCAGGTATAAAGTATCTCCAGGCTGAGAGTGCCGTATTTTATTACGTCTCCCGCAGAGGGCTCGTACCACTCTGCACCGAAGGTCTCTATCGCCTTTAAGGTAGCCTTGTGCTCGGGAATGACCTCGGGCTGATGCTTCAGGAAAAACTCCTCCTCGGGGACTCGGTACAGAACTCTCCTGACCTCAATATCATCGCCGTGATTTTTTGCCATGCCGATAAAGGCAAAGGTGTGATCGGCGTGGGGATGAGTGAGTATCCAATCGTTGACCACGGGCTTTTCACCCTTGAAGAGCTTTTTTAGATAGCTGTAAAGATACTCGATATCGTTATTCATTCCTCCGTCCACAACTATCACAGAGCCGTCATCGCATACGATCACGTAGCTCATTCCGTCAAGAGGTCTTCCGTCCGTTTTAAGCTGATGTATTACGTTCTTCATAGTAATTCTCCTTTATTTATGCAAGCTCGGCATATGCCAGAGTCACCGGGTTATAAAGCATACGAAGCTTATGAGGCATCGCAAGATTAAGATCCGCCGTCCTTTGTCCGTTATCACTGTCAACGCAGGCGACCTCAACGTTAAGTCCTATCATATCACCCTTTTTCTTAGCCTTTTCCATTTTCACGGATGCGGTTATATAATATCTGTCATCCTCCAAAAGCCTTGATGAGCTGAGCTTATCGTCGGAGGCACCGCTATGATATAAAAGCTTGTCGATGCATCGCTTTTTCTCGCCGTAGAGCTTTACGTTGGGGTAACAGCCCTCGACGCCATCAAGATCAAACCAATCCCTGCCATACTCACTAACAGGCTCGGGTGTGATATAGAGCCTTACGCAATCACTGTTAAGGGAGCTGCTTCTTTTGGGGTCGGA
This sequence comes from Oscillospiraceae bacterium, assembly GCA_015063985.1. Classification (GTDB taxonomy): domain Bacteria; phylum Bacillota; class Clostridia; order Oscillospirales; family SIG627; genus SIG685. The sequence goes on from SVTC01000012.1 coordinate 48,584, forward strand.
TACGTATTTTTTATCCACTCTTACGTTGAAATAAAGAGTATCGTCACGCCAAAGCATACGTAAATACGCCTTATGCACGGCATTTTCGGGAATAACGGAGCCGTCAACGGGAATAAGCTCAGCCTGCTCCCAGGAGGGATGCTTGGGATCGCTGACCTCGGGTATCTTGTCGGCGTGTGTAATAAACACGTCCGGCTTCAATTCTCTGTCGGGGTAATGCTTCATGGGAGGGATATAAGGCTCCTCTCTTACCTTTATGGGCAGAGGGATCTCGAGGTGAGAATCCAAGGGGGCATAGTGATCCTTGACCCTCATCTCCCCTATCAAATGGCGGTCCGCGGCCACAACGTCTATATTATTATAAAAGCCCTCTCTTTCGCCGACGGGCCAAATCAATATCTCGGGATCGATCAGGTCGTAAAAGGCGGAGGTAGATGCTCTTGAGCCGTGGTGAGCCACCTGGCATACGTCGCTCTTAAGCTTATTTCCGTAGCGCTCCATAAGCACCTTATCCTCGGATTCCATAGCATCTCCCAGAATGAGAATACTCTGACCGCCGCAATAGATACGCATGATCATGGAGCTGTCGTTTATTCCCAAAAGGGGCATTTGGCTGTGATCCGGAAGATCGTCGCAGGTCAGAAGTATCTCTATTTCAAGGTCGCCGTAAGAGAATCTGTCACCGCTGCGAGGGGTCACGGTCTTGGCATCGGAAAAGACCTTGATCGCTTCCTTAAAGGCAATTACCTGCCCGATGCAGGCGCCCTCTCTTACCGCCATATAGCTATCCGATGGGAAGCTGTATAAGAATCTTTTCACCTTCAGCTTATCGCCGTAAAGCTCGGCTGCTCTTTTGGCACAGAAGGTGTGATCGGGATGGGCGTGGGTAAAAAACCAGGAATCCACCTCGGGACAGTCAGTGCCGCAAAGCTCGGTCAGAAAGGAGTAAAGCCTCTCTCCCTCGCAGTACATTCCGCCGTCTATTACTATTATCCTGCCGTCGGAGCAACGGATAACGAAGCTCATTCCCGGTGAATCGGTCTGTAATTGATAAAGTGTGGATCTTGTCATTTTATTTATCTCCAAAAATCACGGTGTAGCATTCGCCAATCTTGGTTTCAAAGGAAATCTTATCCCTTTGGATCGCAGTAAAATCTATTTTGTTTCCATTGCTGTCGGTAACGCTTGCAAGAGCAATATCCTTATAGGAAAGAATTGCCGTGTTGCCTTTTTTTGAAAGAAGGGTAACTTTATCGGGCTTGCAATTACTCCAAGCTATTCCGAGCTCAAAATTACCTCTGGCAAGCAAGCCGTAAACCGAACCCTTTTGCCATTTTTCGCTGAGCGCGGGAAGAATACTGATATATCCCGCATTACTCTGCATAAGAGCCTCGCAAACTGCGCTTGTATATGCCAAGCTTCCTTCAATCTGGAATATTCTGCAGGAGGTAAGCCCGTTGTAACGCTTGCCGATCGTCCATCTTTCAGGCATTTCGTCGCAGATCACCATCTTCAAAAACTTGTAAGCATTTTCTCCGTCAAGAGCTCTTGAATAGCAAAGGGAACGCCAAGCTCTCGCCCAGTTCACCTGAGCGTTGTCGCTTCTTCCGTTGATGGAACAAAGCGCCGCTTTTAAAAGCTCGGGAGTATCGGGGGTAATAAAGTTGCCCGGAAACAGCCCCACCAGATGGGATATATGAAAATGATCGTCGTCATATCTCTCAATTGGCGTGCCGTCTTTATATTTTCCCAGCTCGCCTTCCTCGTACCATTCCTTTATCTGTCCGCTGTCGCCTATTTCAACCGGGCCTTTAAGCTCTGCCTGATTAGCTTTCCAAAGCCTTATCTTCTCATCATCAACACCCAAGACGCTTGCAGCAGCAACAGTATCCTCATAAAGCTGCCACAAAATGCTCTGCTCATAGGTATTACCGTTGGTGTAAGGGCCGTGCTCGGGAGAAAAGGAGGGTGATGCCACAAGATAGCCGTCTTTATCCCGCATTAAATATTGATCAAAGAAAACGGCACACTCACGCATGATAGGATAGATCCTGTTTTTAAGGTATTGCAGATCCTCGGTATATTCGTAATATTCCCAGATATTATGTATCAACCAGGCAAGACCCGTGGGTCCCCACCCCCAATTAAAGCACCATCCGGGGCAGGTCCAACCAAAGGGAGTGTTTTGAGTGTGAGCCATAAATCCGTTTTCGGGATTTTCGCTGTTAGTCTCTATGCCCGCATAGATATGCGCCGTCACTCGTCCCGGCTCGCGCAAGCTGTCGATATAGTCCACAAGGGGCTCGGCGGTGTTCACCAGGTTTGCAACGTAATTTGGCAGATAGATCATTTGTTGGTTTACGTTCAAATGATAATCCGCGTGCCACATCGTGTTATTGGTCGCCACCCAAAGTCCTTGGAGATTAGCGGGAAGAGTCTGTCTTTGGGGATCGAGCTTTGGAGTTTCTCTTGAGCTTTGAATAACAAGGTATCTGCCCATCTGGAAAAAGAGTGTCTCCAAATACCTTTTTTCCTTTGCCGAAGCACTGTCGGTTCTATATGCATCAAGAAGCTCAATTGTTGTCTTTTGGGGCATATCGGCATCTAAGGAAAGCTCCACTCTGTCAAAAAGAGCTCTGTAATCTGCAATATGATCCCTTGTGAGAGCTTCGTATCCTTTAGCTGAGGCATCATTTACATACTTAAGTACCTTTTTTGATACTTGCTCGTCATTTTCTCCTGTGCGGTAGTTGGGATACACGTTTTTATAATCGTCGCCGATAGAGGTGATGATAAGAATATCCTTGGCGTCACAAACGCTGACCTTGTCAGCCCCGTCGATTACCTTGCCGTCCGAAATGATCTTGGTGTGGGAGGCAAAGCGCATTTGGTTATCGTCCACAGCTCCGCTAATGGATATCAAGCCGTCTTTTACCGAGGTCTTCCATTTTCTGGACCAAACGTCACTTTTGTAATCACGATTCCATTTATAATCCTCGGCTACGCAGTTATCGGGCAACACCGCAACAGAAAGATTTAAACCGTCCTTTCCCTCTGCAGTGATCTTTGTAATCAGAACGTTATCGGGATAGCTTGTATAAGTGGTTCTGGTATAATGGGTTTTGGAAATATCGTACTCCACTGTGATAATTCCGCTTTGAAGATCAAGCTCACGCTTGTAGTTTTTAAGCTCGGCATCACTGCCATAGTTAAAATCAAGGTACATATTGCCATAGGACAGATTTATACCGTAGCCTATATCCGATCCCAAAAGAAGCCGACCGCATATCTCAACAGCTTCATCCACCTTGTTTTGGCAAAACAGCTCCCGTACCCTCCCAAGCGTTTCGCCGTAGTTGCCGTATTCTATGATATTGCCGCCGATATAATCGCTTCTCTTTTGGGATGGTCCGCCAGACCAAAGGGATTTATCGTTTAGCTGAATACGTTCTCTTTGAACTCCGCCCAAAACAGCACCGCCGATGGCGCTGTTGCCTGTCATAAGTCCGTAATTCTCCCAGGTATAGTAAAGCCCAAGCTCTTCTGTTGAAGGATAAGTATCGTAAGTAAGTTTTAGTTCCATAAATCTCCGTAACGTGAAACAGATCTTAATCTATTTTCAATCAAGCTCCCACTGAGGAAGCGCCGCAGGGGTGTATCTGTACATCTGTCTGTTCAAGGGCGATGCAAGCATAGCTCTTAAGGTGGTATAGCCGCCGGGCTCGCTTAAAAGATTAAGCTCGGCGTGGAATGCGATCACCTCCCCCTTTTCGTGGGGCTTTGCAAAGGGGATCGAGGCAAGAAATATCATACATCCGTCAACGGTTTTTCCAACAGAGCTGCATCTGGAGGGGATGGAATTATATCCGCCGCCGTATGCATTCTTTCCCTCGGGATAGAGTCTGAGATCCCTTAAATACTCCCTACCCGAGAAAAGTGCCCAATTTTTCTTCATATCGTCACAAATCACCTCGCTCAGATGCAAACGGACGTTATTGCAATTTGTGGTGGAATGGCGTGAGGGATCGGAAAAGACCTCAATAGGCTTTACCACCGCTCTGAACCACAAAGCGCTGTCCGTCCAGAGAAGCTTATACTCCGCTTCGGTCTTGTTTCGCTTTCCGTCATAGGAGCAGAAGGGATCCACCGCCTCAGCCTCATCCCAGATCTCGGAAAACATATCCTCAAGGGAGGGCTCTCGGCTTGCCTTTTTTATTATTCCCGTAGCCGTGATGGGCGCGGGATCGGGATCGGGCAGAAAGGGCGCCACCGACGGCTTTATGGGAAGGGGCATGCTCCTTGTTCCGTGGCCCGAAAGAATTATATCCTTGACATTTCCCGAGCAAAGCCTTCTGTTTACCTCCACGGCATTGTAAATAGGCCAGAACAGCGGCTCCATTGAGGGCCATAGCAATATTTCCGGATCCACGTAGGAATAAAACTCCTCCGTGGACGAGCCGCCGCCGTGATGGGCTATCTGGCAAACGTCGCTTTTAAGATAGTCCTTGTAGCGATCTATCATAACTCTGTTTCCCGCCTTTTCAACGTCCCCCAGAAAGATGATCCTCTGTCCTGCGCTCTCCAGCCTCAATACCGCTGAAATATCGTTTACTCTCTGAGGAATGGGGGCATTTTCAAAGGGCGGAAGATCACTTGCGGTATAAAGGACCTCTATACAGTCATCACCGAAGAAAAATCTGTCGCCGCTTTTTATGCTTACTCTTTCAACACCCTCCAGCCGATCTATCGCCGCCTCAAATCTCATAAGCTCGGATATGACCTCCGGCTGAGTAGCCTTGTAAAACTCCTCCGAGGGGAAATCGTAAAGTATCTTTTTTACCTTGATCTCTTCACTGTAAGCCTCGCCGATACCGATCAGCGCAAAAAAGTGATCCATATGAGGATGAGTGATAAACCAAAGATCCACGGTGGGAGTCTTCTCTCCCGTTATCCTTCTGAGCTTATCAAGAACAAGAGGAGAATCCTCAAGCATACCGCCGTCTATGACCACTATCTCTCCGCTTTTAAATTCGATAATATAGCCCATACCGTCGTTGACGTACCCGGCGCTTTTCATTTGGTGTAAAACAGTGCTTTTCATATATCCTCCGAAAAAAACAAAAAGCGAAAAAGAACAGTCACCTGTCCCTTTTCGCACGATAAGTCAAAAAGTCGAAAAAACCTTCATGGCATCTTCTCCTGTACCAATGGGTTGGTATAATTGTATCATCACATTACCGCTTTGTCAATATAATTGAACATAATAAAAATTCATTTTTAACGCAAAAATCTCTTGACATATAAAATAAAGAGGCTATAATAAAATCAGATAAGCTTCAAGGAGGAAACTATGAAAACCACAGCAAAAGTAAAAAGTACTATAGCAAATTGGTACGCCATTCTTGAGTTCAACAGAAAATACGACGATGAGTTTTACGACGCTCTTGACAATATCTACGTCGACGAAGAAGCAAGGCTTGACGGCTACGACCTGAAATGCACCGACGGCAAGGCAAATCTTCTCCATTTTCTGTACTTTACAGAAGCTTTGAAGCAGGAATACCGTAAAAGAGGTATCCCCGACAGCATCCTTATTGACACCGCAAAGGATCTTGTCCGCTGGACGGATATATACTCCGAAATAAAAAACGAGCTTTACCTTGGTGAGCTTTCGTGGCTTCACTTCTCCTTAAGCGGCAAGCTGACAAAGCTTGGCAGACTTCAGTTCTGCCCCGCAAAATTCGGTCAGGACGTTATTAAATACAAAATAAAAAAGGGGGACCCCACCCTCGATATCCACATTCCCGCCAGCGGTCCCTTAAACAACATCCAGTGCAGAAGATCTCTGGAGACCGCAAAGGATTTCTACAAGGAATATTACCCCGAGCTCCAATTTAACTTCTTCAACTGCCACTCCTGGCTTCTGGATCCCACCATTGACGACATTCTGGGCGAGGGCAGCAACATCACCGCCTTCAGAAAGCTCTTTGACCTTATCTCGAAAAATCCCTCCGACGCAATTTTAAGCTACGTTGTCCAGTGGGGCATGACAAGAGAGAGGCTTGCGGACTTTAATTGCAAAACAAGGCTTGCAAAAGCAGTGCAAAAGGAAATCGCCGCAGGCAGAGAATTCTATTCGGGTCTCGGTATCATAATGAAATAACTTAAAAAGCCCGACCGTTAGTAGGTTGGGCTTTTCCTTTACTTAAGCCTTACAAAGCTTGTGTAATTTAAGCTCCAAGCTTATCCAGAGCCTCGAAAAGAAGCTTTCGTACCCTTTCAACAAGAGCGCCGTCGGGAGTGTAGGTCTTGAAGTCACTGCAACAGAGCAAAATAAGATCGTCGCACTGCTTTTTATCAAGCCTTCTCAGTCTGAGCAGAAGCTCCGCATCCGCCGCCGCCAGCCTCTGCACGTTGGAGCGGACACTGGAGAAGAAGGCATCCTCTCTTGCGTAAATAAGGCCATGGTTTCCTGCGGGGAAATATCTCGTTTCGCCTCTGAATTTAACAGGACCGTTGGTTTCATACATAGTATCCATTCCGTCGTGGAAGGAGTTGTAGCCGTAATGCAAAAAGCCCACTATACCGTAATAAACGCCCATCCAGGTGATAAGCCTTGTAGCCGTCAGAGGAAGATCGAGAACGTGATTCATCCACTTGTATGCGGGGAAGCCGCAAGAATATACCCAAAATTCCTCGCCCATCTCAATAAGCTCGTCAAACTGCTCCTTATACTTATCGTAAACGGCCTGCTTGACACACCAGATATCGCAGGAGCCGGTGATGTTGGGAGTCTCGATGGGATCAAGTATCTTTACTCCGGGAACTATGGTTCTGAAGGTACAGCAAAGAGCCTTGTATGCAAGGCTGTTGGGAACCTGAGGCTCATCCACAAGACCCTGCATATATCTGTCACCCAGAGCATTTCTTTCAATAAAGCTCTTGACTCCGTTAAAGTAAAGCTTCAGCTGACGGTAGCCCTCGTTGGTCTCGATAAGCTGATCCATATCCCAGACAAAGTAGTAATCGGGCTCGTTCCAATGCTTGAAATGGGAAACAAATCCGCCATAGATGACCTTAAAGCCGAGCTTTAAGCAGATCTGCGCAATTCGGTCGCACTCGGAAAAGTCAAAGTCGATTATCCTTCCCTCCTCATCCTTAACGGGAATGGCGGTGGGAAGCTGGAAGTAGTTATTTCTCATATCCAGCTGATCTGCAAGATATTTTTCAAACCAGGCGTAATACTCCTCGGAAAATCTGTTGACGTTATGGATCTTAGCCACGGTATCGGGATATATCCAATGGGTCATAGAGTAAACGGAATCAGCGGCATCCTTCAAAACCGTATTGTATACCTTAAGGGTAAGGTTGGCATAAGAGCTTACCGCGCCGCACTTAAAGGTAATCCTTATAAAATGCTCGCCCACGGGAGCATCCTTTTTAACGTCAATGCGGACAATGAAGGCGGTCCTTCCGCCGAGAAGCTTGCCGTTATCTATGGGACGGACGAGATCGAAGACCTCAAAGGGAGCCTTCGCGGTAACAAAATCCTTTACCTCGTCGTAATTTTTTGTCTCGTGGTGATCCAAAGCACTGTTATAGCTGACCATAACGGGGCGGATCTCGCTTACGCTGAGACTTATCCCCTCCTCAAGACCCTCTGCGGTATAAGAAAAATCAGTGTTTTCGGGAAGATTCAAATTGGTCAGGACCTGAAAGCATACGTCGGCATTACGGACACTGTCAAGGGATATATCTCTTTGTTCAACTGAAAAATTGGTTGAAGGAAAAAGCCAGGTATTAATATCAAAAGCCTGAATTTTCATCATCTTGTACCTCGATCATTATTTTTTTCCATTGTAACAAAATTAAAATCAAAAGTCAATAAAAACTTAAAAAAACCGCTTCAAAAGGAGCTTTCTCCCTTACCCTCAATCAAGAAAAACGCATATACGAAAAAGCTCGGCAGAGGAAAACCCTCTGCCGAAGCTTAATATCAGTTGTATTTGGGAAGGTAGCTTCCGTGAGCTTCGATAAGCTCGTCTACCATTTTAACGATATCATCGATGCTCAGCTCGCTCTGAGTATGAGGATCCATCATAGCCGCCTGGTAGATATAGTCCTTTTTCTTTGTTACCGCAGCCTCGATGGTGAGAAGCTGAGGAGCGATATTGGACATATTCATTGCCGCAAGCTGTACGGGAAGACGTCCGATACGGCAGGGGCTTATACCCTTTCCGTCAACAAGGCAGGGAACCTCAACGCAAGCCTCACTGTCAAGGTTTTCAATAAGACCGCGGTTTACCACGTTTCCTCCGATGGTGTAGGGAGTATTGGTAACTACCGCCTCCATAATGTAGGATGCGTACTCGTGGGAGCGCTGATGGTTAAGGAATTCGGGATCGTGAAGCTTCTTCTGCTGCTCCTTCCAGCCGTTGATCTGATTGACGCATCTTCTGGGATACTCATCCAAGGGAATGTTGAATCTATCGATAAGCTCGGGATATCTGCTCTTGATAAAGAAGGGATTATACTCAGCGTTATGCTCGCTGGACTCGGTGCAATAGTATCCAAGTCTGTTGATATACTCAAATCTAACCATATCGGAATGCTTTTCCTTGGCATTCTTTTCCGCAGCGCGCCTTCTGATCTCGGGATAGAGGTCGTTTCCGTCCTTGTCGCGGATCTCCAGAAGCCAAGCCATATGGTTGATACCGGCGATCTTATCGACTCTGCCCTCCAGCTTGTCCTCCATATCCAGCTTTTTGAGCAGGTGCTTACTGCAGACCTGAACACTGTGGCAAAGACCGACGGTGTTAACGCCTGTGTAACGGGTCATAAAGCCCGTGAGCATTGCCATGGGATTGGTATAGTTAAGGAAGATACAGTCGGGGCAGACCTCCTCCATATCCCTTGCGAAGCCCTCCATAACGGGAATGGTTCTCAGTGCGCGCATAATGCCGCCTATACCCAAAGTGTCGGCAATGGTCTGTCTGAGGCCGTACTTTTTAGGTATTTCAAAATCGATAACGGTGCAGGGCTCGTAGCCGCCCACCTGAATTGCATTAACAACAAAGTTTGCATTCTTAAGAGCAGCCTTGCGGTTCTCTACGCCGCAATATGCGGTTATTTTTGCCTTGGAGCCGTTCACGGTCTCGTTGATGGCCTCGAGAAGAGCTCTGCTTTCCTCAAGACGGACTGCGTCGATATCGTAAAGAGCGATGTCGGCCTGACAAAGAGAGGGAGTACGCATAACGTCACCCAGGACGTTTTTTGCAAATACGGTGCTGCCTGCACCCATAAACGTGATCTTCATTTTTTATCCTCCTGAATTCTTTCTTGGCTTCATTATATCACCAAGCAAGGGATAATAATATTATTTTAGTTGCATATTCTTGTATTTATGTTGCATAATTACCATATTTATGCTATAATTACAGTAAATTTTGATAACCGAGGAAAAGAAAATGTATTTACATCGCTTAAACGGCACCAAGGGCTTTATCGGCTGGGAAAAATGCAAAAGCCTCCACAGCTACGGCCCCGCAATAAGAGACTACTTTATCCTTCACTTCGTTATAAACGGCAAGGGAAGGCTGGTCTGCGAGCACGGAAGCTTTGAAATAAAAAAGGGTCAGGGCTTTCTCATAAGCCCCGGGCAGATAAACACCTACACCGCAGACGGTCTTGATCCCTGGGAATACGTTTGGGTAGGCATAGACGACGTTCCCGAAAACAGAAGCGCACTTAAAAGGCACGGACTGGATACCGCCACGTCGGTTTTCGACTTTTCCTGCGATTCATGGATCTTTAACGATATCAGCTCAAAATGCACCAACGGCTCAAACCTTGACGTTTCCCGCGATATCGCCGCAGGCTACTTTTATTTTCTGATCGATACCGTCTCCTGCCCCAAGGAAAAGCTACTTACCGCAGACAGCTACGTGGAAAAGTCCTACCGTTTTATGGAAAGCAATCTGCACCTGGAGCTATCGGTAGAAGCACTTTCCAAGCACCTCAACGTCAGCAGATCATACCTTTACAGAGTATTCAAGAAGGCGTTGGGAATATCCCCCCAAGAGGCACTTTTAGATTTCAAGCTGGAAAAGGCGGACAGATTACTGCAGCAGCACGGCGGCTCCGTAACACAGATCGCATATTCCTGCGGCTTTTGCGATGCCAGCCATTTCTCCAAGGCATATATGAAAAAATACAAAAAAGCGCCTAAAAATGCATATAAATATGAAAAAGCGGCAAAGGCATAAGCCTTGCCGCTCTTTTTATCCGAGATAATGGGGGTAAACGGGCTTCGGATCTATTCTGCTTGCCGAAACCAATTTCCCGTAATAGTTTGTGTAATGCACCATGCCCTCGTCGCCGTTATAGGGGATCCTTGGCTCGTCAAGCTCGGGTATAGACTCAAGCTCACCGTCAAGGTACATTCTAATCTGCCGCGAGGCACTGTCAAGCCTTGCCAGAAGCGCACCGTAGCGCATATCGAAAATATCCCATCCCAAGGGCTTATAGATATTAAACCAATGCTTCATATGGCAAAGCCGAAGCTCCCTTGTAAGCCTTGATATCTCGGGCAGGAGCTCGTCTGCATATCGTGCCATAAGCTCTCTGTCCTTATCAAGATAAGCCCTTCTCAATCTCAGCCCCGCCTCAGCCTTTAAGGAAAGCACACGGGTAAGCTTTCTGTATATATCAAAGAACTCCTCAAAGCCCTTCACCCCTTCAAGTCGTGATGAAAGCTCGCTGTAATGCTCGTTTAAGGGAAGATCGCAAAAATTAAAGTCGCAAAGCCCCGATAGAACGTCCTGCCACAACAAAGGCTTGGAGCAATTATGATCCCTCCAGTTGCCCTCACAAACCCCGGGAACCTCGTCTATCCCCTGCAAAAGCATAAAGGAATCGTAATCGCAGCCAAACAAAAAGCCAAAATAATCCTTAAGCCGATTTTTGTCTACCTCTCCCGAGGTATATCCGTGCTCCGCAAAGAGGCAAAGCATCGGGAAGGTAGCAAAAATGCTGCATTCCGTGCCGTTATCACCCCATACTGTGGCAATTACCTCCTTTATTCCCTTATTCTTGCAGGCTATAAGGGCGGGATCGGTGGTTTTTACGGTCTTTGAATAATTGGGACCAAAGCCCATCCACGTCCAGATTCCACCCGCAAAAACAGGCTCGGAGAAAATGCGGTGCTTATCGATCATCTTCTCGTAAAATTGAACGTCGTCGTGATAGTAATCCCAGTAAACAAGGCTTACGTCTGAGGGAACGGAATTTTTTACCTCCTCGGTAACAACGGTATCGGAATAGTAGTCCGAGCCCTTTTCGTTGAGGACACGCATAAACATATCGCTCCACATCATAGGCTTAAGACCCTCGGCTCTAACTATTTCCATTACTCTTTCAAGGTGCTCCTTCAGAAGCTGTGCCTTGGGCACCAAGCCGTTTCTTTCAAGATACTTTCCCTGCCCCAGCATCATAGCCTCGTCCATTCCTATGTGGATACGATTTGAGGAAAAGGGCTCGGATGCCGACAAGATCATTTGCGAAATGAATTCGTAGGTCCTTTCATCACCCACAAGCAAAGTATCCATATCATCGGAAAACTCCTTGTAGGGCTTCCATTTCAGAACGCACTGAAGATGGGCAAGAGTCTGGATGCAAGGGATCATTTCCACTCCGAAAAGCATAGCATATCTATCAAGCTCTCTTATATCCTCAGCGGAATACCTTGAGCGCATATAGCCAAAGTAGGGCTGAGTGGGAACGTCATAGCTATCCTCACAGTATAGCATAAGCATATTAAGACCCATAAGCGCCATTTTTCTTATTATGTATTTCAGCGTTGGGATATTGATAACGGCGTTTCCCTGAGAAACGTCAAACATCGGGCCATTAAGGTCAAACATTGCCCTCTCGTGCCTTTCAAGGCTTTTTTTATTCTCGCTTATTTCGAAAAATAAAATCCCCAAGCCTCTGAAAAAGCTGCTCTGCGAGCTGTATGATATAAGGGCATCTTCCCCTTCCAGCTTCACCGTAAGGCTGTTGTCCCTTGTTTTTTCCGCTTTCAGCTTAAGATCGAATTTTGCGCAGCTCTGAAAAAAGGCCTCAAAGCCAAGCTCGTTTTGCAATTCGCCTATTCCCTTTTCCAGGTCCGTTACGTCGCCGTAAAAGAAAACCTTCAGCTTATTCTTCATCGCAGAGCTCCATCAATAGTTTTTCTTTGTGCACCAGCGGCGCATTACCTCCTCGGCAGGCTTTCCCTGAACGGTAAAGCCCTTGTCTCCCTTGGGATCGGTATGATAATGGGGACGGTACTGAGTCTCATCCCACTTCCACCAGAACAAGCCCATCCACTGAGGAATGTCCCAGAAGGTGGAAAAGCTTGCTTCCATATAATCCGCCTGCTCCTTGCCGTCGTAATAGCTGTCAAAACGGGTGGTGTAGGGTCTGAGGATATTGCCGTGGTTGGATCTTGTGCCGTATTCGGTAAAGGCAATGGGCATATTGCCAAAGCGACGGCTTATGGCGGCAATGGTATCTCTTTGAGTTCGGGTAAGATACTCCTTCATTTCCTCCACCGTCTTTTCCTTCATTTCACTGGGATCAAGGCGCAAAAGAGCCTCCTTTGATATCTCCACCCTCTCATCTGCCGCGGCGGGATAGAAGCTATAGGACAAAAAGTCCAGCTTTTTAAACCACTCAAGAGAATACTCTCTCAAGGATTCGGGGGTAAACTCATAGGTTATGGGAGCGGAATATCCGCCTCTGACAGAGGATATCACCTTGTCCCAATATTCATCCTCTCCCTCGATGCCGAAATACTCGCAGCCTATCATCATCGCATCCATAGAGTTTCTTTCGGCAAGCTCGCAAAAATATTTATACGCCTCTATATAGCTCTTGAACCAGTTTTCCGCATAGGAATTTTTAACTCCCGCTATCTGGTTTGAATGCTTGGGCGACGGAAAGGCTACCTTTCCCATCCACACTCCGTCAAGATTTGTAAGACAGGGCTTAAAAAGCACCCTGATCCCGTTATCGTGCAGGCGCTTGACCATCTCGGATATTTCATAGTCGCTTGAAGAATATTCAAAATCAAGGTACACCTTTTCGGAGGTATACTTATCCTGGCAGAAATTCAGGTTGAGCGTGGTCCAGTTTATTCCCGCCTTTGCCATTTTTTCGGGCTGGGATATTATATCATCCTTAAGATAATATCCTCTCTTTGCCATAAATCCGAAGTTCGTTCCGCAAATGATCTCATTAAATAAGGGATGATCCTTAAATCTTTCGGGGATCACTACTTTACTTTTTTCCATCGTCAATCTTCCTTTCTCATTCCGTTAAGGAATATTCCGAAGCTGTATTTAAAATCGTCGATAGCCTGCTCAAGAGGAATACCTCTGGTCAGTGCATCGGCGTTATAGCCCCTGATAAAGCACCACACCGCATAGGCGGTCCTGTTTTCATCAACGTCGCCGAGAATGCCTCTCTCCTTGCCGCAACGTATAAGACCCGCTATACGCTTCGTCCACCATAGGTAATTTTCCTCGGATTGTGAATCTGACTCGAAAATATAACTGCTAAACTTCATTTTCAGCTGATAGCTGCTTATAAGCGTCGATACCACAAGCTCCTTTACCTGCTCGAAGAAATCCTTTTTCGGGTCTAACTCCAGGCTCAATCCCTCTCGCATAGCCACCACCATGCGGTTGTATACTATATCCAGCACCTCGTTGATATTGGAAAAACGGTTATAAAAGACTCTGTTTGTGATTTTAAGAGAGTGAAGGACACTTCTGACGTTCAACGCCGCCGCACCGTGCTTTAGCGCCAATTCCTTGGTGCATTGGATTATGGTCTCACTCATCTGATCGTTGATATATTTATTCTCCAAAGACGCTCTCTCCGATCCGTAATATGCCAAGCAATTCCTTCTTGGACGGATTCATTTTAACATAACGCAAGGCAAAAGTCAACAAAAAAACCGCTTCCGTTAGTAGGTTGGGCTTAGGGATAAGCCAACCTACAATGATATAGATTTGCAGAGCAAATCTATGATATACATCTAAAGATGTATGATATAGGCTTTGCCTATGATATATTTTCTTTGAAAATATTAA
>SVTC01000013.1 GCA_015063985.1 Oscillospiraceae bacterium
GATATTGTGATACGAGCCTCTCGTCCAGGGTATCATAACGTATCTTGTCGCACCGTCAAAGGTGAACCGCGTGTAGGTGGAAATTCCTATATCAACAAGAACGGGGATGTTACCGTCATAGAGAGTAAAGCTTCCCACGTCATTGTGGTTGTGGTGTTCAGCGTTAAAACCTCCCTTTGCCGAAAGGATAAGATCCCCCTTACGCATTACCGCAAGCTCAAGATCGGGCATATACTCAAGAGCTCCGTGCAGTGGATAAGTTGGTTCAAAAGCATCCATTTCTCGGAGAAAATATGAGCTGTATATCAATCTTCTGAACGTGCGGTTGGTGTGATGGAGAGGACTTGCCGTAACAGTCCTTTCGCGATATGCCGCCACGCTGAAATTCATCAGCGCTTTTTGCTTTGTCTCTTTTGCAAAACCGTAGAGAAGCACCATAAGAGAGCCCTTGCCATCGGCGTGGGCGTCTGCTACGTTTACGAAAATATCGGCAGTAATATGTACCTTTTTGAGGTAATCGGCAATGCGGCAGATCTTGGTATCACCGAAAAGATCAAGCTCACCGCCCGTAGCGGTTTTAAGCTGATAAAGAAATTCAAACAAAGAAGCACCTGCGCGACCCCAGTATCCGGGCCCCTCATCACATCCACCGTCCGCAGGGAGAGAGTCATAATAATACTGTATCTCGGAAAACATTTTCCCGATCGCCTTTTGCTTTTTGCGCATATTGCGCTCGGTAAGCAAAAATACGGTAAGAATATTTGATAATATCCACGGATTCCAGTTGTTTACTTGTTTGCCACGGTGTCCCATCCACCAGAAATCGTACCTGCTCTCGTAGGGGATCTTGATGCGACGGTCAAGCTCATATTCCACGCGATCGATGATCTCGGGGCAAAAGCTGAGAAGCGGATCGCGAAGCAGAGTGATGGTCATGGCGAGATGCTCGGCGGTTTCGGCGGCGAACAGATCGATATAAGGATGCTCAGGGGAAGGGATATTTTCGGGCTTCATCAAATAATGGGCGGAAAGCCCCCAAAAGCTTTCTTCGCAAATCGTGAAAAGCCCGTTGACGAGGGCGGGGAGAAAGCGCCCCTTGTTCTCCTTCAGTTCGGCGAGAGCAAAAAGAATCAGATGATTGCGACGGTCAAAGTGTATGTTCTCCATAATAACGCGATTGCCGCTTTTTTTAAATTCCATAAAATCGGTAGCCTTGATGATGGGCCAGGAGTATTCTATCTCTTTTTCCGCGGTGCTGACACAGGTATCGTTTTGAAACTCATCCCAGAATCTTCTGTCCTCTATCGTAGGAAACAGCTCGGATGAAAAGTTGTATTCGGCGAGATCGTGATTTTTCAGAAATGAAAGAAACATAGCTACCTCCAAATTATTTTTTTATAGTTTTATATAGCTCTCTGTAATATTCATTGAATACCGCGCAGCCCGAGACCTGACCCGCTCGCATCAGTTCGGTGCATTTTGAACAGGCGAGACAGCATTTCTTTGGATCGAAGGCGCCGTTGAGGTGGTCCTTATAAAAATCGGGATATGCCAGCCACATTCTGCCGAAGCCGATCATATCGCACACTTCCTCGCGAAGCTGACGCTCCGATTGCAGGATCAGATCATCTCGGTAATACGAAAGCCCCGAGCCGACCACGGTAAGAGTCGGAAACCTTTCTTTGATATGCTTTTCTATGGCTTCAAATCGGGCAAGCCCTGCCTGCGCCGATTCGGGAGGCGGATAGCCGCCCCTTCTGTACGGGCGATTGACGTGGGGATTGTAGTAGGGGTTTCCCACCGTTACGTTCAGTATTTGCACTCCCTTGGCGATCAGCCTTTCTATCAGCATATCGGGCTCGGTCAGATCAAGCTCGTTTTCCTCGGTGGTGCCGAAGCCGTATGGTCTTGGGACCATATCCGATACGCTCAGGCGGGTGGAGAGAATAAAGCCGTCGGGAATGGAGCTTTTTACCGCCTCTACGCAGTCAAGATACAAGCGTGAGCGGTTTTCAAAGCTGCCGCCGTAGCGCCCCTTGCGCTGAAACGCCGACAAAAGCTCCTGGAAAAGATACCCGTGGCAGGATTTTACGTCTACGCCGTCAAAGCCCGCTTCCAGTGCAAGACGCGCCGAAGCAACGTATTTTTGGGGAAGGCTGTCCAGATAAGCGTCTGTTACCGTGTTTTCGTCCGATACGGGGCGCCTTTGCTCGTATATGGGATTGTGATAGGCTATCATCGGAGTGATGCTCTGTCTGCCCGAATGGGTAAGCTGAAGAATAAATATAGGCTCGATCCCGAATTCTTGCTTTGCGATACTGCGCATTTGGGTCAAAAGAGACTTGAATCGGGAAAGATTTTCCTTTGTCAACATCATTTGCCGAGGATTTGTTCTTCCCTCGGGGCAAACGGCGTTGGCTTCAAACCAAACCGTTCCCGCACCGCTTTTTGCCGCTTTGATATATTTTGCTGCGGTCAGCTCGCTTGGAGCTCCGTCTGTGTTGCAGTCACAGCCCTCCATAGGCTGCAGGACTACGGGGTTGGCGACCTTTATATTTCCTATCCGAAGTGGTTTTTGGAGCATTTGATAGCCTGCCTTTCCATACTGTATGTCATAATTATAACACCAAATAAAAGAAATGTACATCCTTATGTTTGCATAATATATTGCTTTTATTGCAAAAAGAGGTGGCAATATTTGAGGAACGTGGGAGAGTGATCCCCAAAAAGGGCAGAGAACGGGAAGAGTCAATAGTATTATTATTCAAAAGCGTCGGATAAAGGAGTCCTTTGAGCGAGGGGGCTGCTTTGGTATTTTTGTCGGTCTTTTTTTGTGAGCGTATTGACA
The DNA here is from genome assembly GCA_015063985.1 of Oscillospiraceae bacterium. Classification (GTDB taxonomy): domain Bacteria; phylum Bacillota; class Clostridia; order Oscillospirales; family SIG627; genus SIG685. Next base: position 2,849 of record SVTC01000013.1, read on the forward strand.
AAGCGGTGATTTTATGTTATCTTTAACAAAACAAAACATAAAAGGAGGCTTTTATGTTAAAGCTGTACGGTGATGGCATCCACGACGATTGGGCTGCCATTCAGGAACTGATAGATAGCGGAAAAAGCGAGATCGTGCTTCCCGCGCCGGAAAAGAATTATCTTATTTCAAAGCCCCTTATTCTTCCATCCAACTTCAGGCTCGTTCTGCCCAGATTTGCCCATATAAGGCTGATGGATGGGGCAAACTGCGTTATGGTAAGAAACAAGATGGTGCCCGATCCGAAAAAGAGACTCAGCCCCGAGGTATATCAAAGCGAGCTGCAAGCTCATATCTGGGGATACGTGGACGATTATTCCCCCGATGCTCCCTGCGAGAACGTGGAGCTTTGCGGCGGCATCTGGGATTGCAACAATCTCAATCAGCTTCCCAATCCCGAGCGCACCAAGGAGCATCCCGTAAGAGAGCATTACGGCTGCGGAATGCTTTTCTACAACGTGAAGAATTTCAAGCTTTCCTCCCTTACGGTGAAGGATCCCAGCCAATATGCCATCGCCATAGACGGAGCCTATCAGTTTACCGTGGAGGATATAACCTTTGATTTTAACGACGGAAATCCCTATCCCATAAATATGGACGGAATACATCTGGACGGAAACTGTCATTACGGCGTGATAAGAAATTTAAAGGGCACCTGCTATGACGATATGGTTGCCATAAACGCCCATGAGGGCAGCAGAGGAGATATCACCGACATTCTTATAGACGGCATATTTGCCCAATACTGCCACAGTGCGGTAAGACTTCTGGCCGTTAACGAAAGAGTGGAGAACATTCATATCACCAACGTATACGGAAGCTTCTATCAGTACGTTTTGGGTTTGACGAAGCACTATCCCGGGGAGGTGACGGGGGTATTTGACGGAATATTTATGGATAAGGTCTATGCGACGAAGGCAATGCCCGTGACAAAGGGTGATTTTGTGTGGCCGCCCGCAGAGGAGGCAAGATACAATCTGCCCTTCGTATATATCCAGAGGAATACCCTTGTAAGAAACCTTGTGCTGAGGGATATAGAGAGAAAGGAAAGGACGCTTCCCATAGACACTGTAAGGATAGGCGAAAATGCCGTTGTGGAGCGCTTTATAATCGAAAACTTTATTAACGAGAACTATACCGGTCAGCCGATGAGCTTTATTAAAAACGACGGCTTGATAAAATATCTGCATATGACCGACGTGGTCACAAGGGACTGCGAAAGGATAACGGGCGGCGGAAAAACAGAAAAGCTTATCGAGGACTGAACGAGGAATATAGCTCCGTAAAAGGGAGCGGTAAGAATAGTTTTGAATGATCGAAATAAAAAAATCCGGGCTAATGCCCTTAAATCAAGGAGAAAAAAGTGGAAAAGGCTTTACAAAAAATCGGCTACGGACTGTATCTTATCAGTACCAACCATAACGGAAAGGACAATGCCTGCATTATCAACACCGCATTCCAGTGCGCCAAGGAGATGATCGCAGTATCGGTGACCAAGACTCACCACACCTGCAAGCTTCTTCTGGAAAGAGGAGAGTTTAATTTAAGCGTGCTCTCCAAGGAGGTGGATTTTGATCTGATAAAGCGCTTCGGCTTTCAGACGGGAGCCGACGTGGACAAGTTTGAGGGTTTTGAAGGCGCGGTAAGAGCGGAAAACGGCATTTTGCGTCTTGACAAAAGGGCTTGTGCATATTTTAGCGCAAGGGTGCTTTACCGCCTGGATCTTGACAGTCACTATCTTTTCGTTGCAAGGCTTGAAAAGGGCGAGGTCCTCAGTGACGAGGTGCCCTGCACCTACAGCTATTATCACAGTGATATCAAGCCAAAGCCCAAGGCAGAGGCGGGAAAGAGCGTATGGGTCTGCCAGGTCTGCGGATATACCCATAACGGAGAAGAGCCGCCGGAGATATGTCCTCTTTGCAAGGTGGGCAAGGAGAATTTCAAAAAAATGTAAGCAGATAACAGACTTTCGCATTGCGGGAGTCTGTTTTTTCAATAAAAAAGAGACCGCCAAAAACGGTCTCAGAACTGCATATTCTTCTCAAAGGGGAGGGTACGAAGGGAAAGGGAGCTTTTGCCGTCCTTTTTTCCTCTTACAAGGAAAAGGGTGGGGGAATTATCCCTTTTCGTGTCTACGGTAACCAGCTCCTTAGGCTCTATACGGGCATTTCTCATAGCGCAAATCATATCGCTGAGTCTGTCCGTGCGGTATACGGCAAAAAAGTCGCCGCCGCTTTTTAATACCTTGTATGCGCTTTGGCACACGTCGTCAACGGTGCAGCATATCTCGTGGCGGGCAATGAGCTTTTTCTTGTCGGGGTTGAGCCTTCCGCTGTCCGCTTTCATATAAGGAGGGTTGGTGAAGACAAAATCCGCCTCACGGGGGATAAGCTTGCGGGCGTTTTTCAGATCTGCATTTATGATGCTTATCTTATGGGAAAGAGAGTTACGTTTTACGTTTTCTTCTGCCAAAAGAGCGTATTCCTCCTGGATCTCAAAGGCGGTTATGGAGCCGAAGCGACATCTTTGGCTGAGCAGGATCGGGATCGCTCCGGTGCCCGTGCCGAATTCAACTCCGAAGGCATCGGACCCGGGAGAGCTGACGAATTGGGAAAGCAGCACTGCGTCGGTCCCGAAGCCGAAGCCGTCGCTGTACTGAAGTATCTCTAAGCCGTCTCCCAGATCTACGGGGGCGGTGTTATTCATTTTCATTTTCTTTTCCCCTTTTTAACGTCGTCCAGATCCATACTTCTCGTGTGGATTATGGGCTTCCATTCCGCCTTTGTAAAGAGGGCGCAAATTGCGATGGGGAGGTTCGTGAATATGTAGATGGGGTAGGTGAATATTGAAAAAAGCTTTCGCGCAAAGGAGGCGCGGATATTCTTCCATTCACTGAAGGCGGTAACGGCGCCCATCAAAAACAGGCACAGATATCCGCTTATGATGGAGGGTACTATACACTGAAGAACGGGGAGAAGACTGTCGCCGTTGATAAGGCGCAGGGCGGAATTGACAACGTTTGCAAAGCTTGCCACCATTATGACCACGAAGGCGGAAAGATTTGCCGCCAGCGCGTCGTAGCAGCTCCAGCTTCCTTTGAAGATGCCGCAGAGAAGGCCCTTTCCGTGCTTGGTGAAGTTCTCGAAGCTTCCCCTTATCCAACGAAGCCTCTGACGCCAGGACTGGGAAAATTTAACGGGCTGCTCGTCGTAAAGTATAGCCCTTTCGCAGTAGCCTATTCTTTCGCCCTTGCAGATCATATCCATGGAAAAATCGGTGTCCTCTGTCATTGAGAAATAGCCCCAGCCGCCAAGACTTTGGGCGATCTCGTGGGTGAAGCAAAAGCCGGTTCCCATTACCATACAGGCGGTCTGCAGACGATGGCGGGCACGGTTTACGAACTGGCTTTCTCTGAGAAACCAAAGGCCGTAGCCTGCGCTGATCCAGTTATCGCCGAAGTTTTTTGTGTTTCGGTAGCCTGTGACTATACTAAAGCCGTCGCTGATGCTTTGGTTCATTTCCTTTACGTAGTCGGTCTCGATAACGTTATCCGCATCCAGAACCAGATAAACGTCGCTCTCTATATTGTTTTCCTTAAGCTTGTCCAGCATAAACTGCAAAACGTAGCCCTTGCCGACCTTTTCCTTGTTGCTTCTTTCAAATACCACCGCACCCTTTGAAAGAGCTATGTCAGCGGTGGAATCGCTGCAGTTGTCTGCGGTTACGCACACGCGTATAAGCTCGGAGGGGTAATCCTGCGCGGCGATGCTGTCAAGAAGCTGACCGATGACCGCCTCCTCGTTTCGGGCGGCGATAAGGATGGTAAAGCTGTGGGGCGTTGCCCTTTTATGAGGCTTTTCCTTTATGATAAAGGGAATTACCAGATATACGAGCTGGTAAGCACTGCACAGAACGAAGAGCAGTGCGATGGTAATGTTGATTATATATATACCTGCCATTTAGGGTGGGATCCTCCTTATAAGGTGATAAGGAGAGTATACTACATTTTTATGTTTTTTTCAATAGTAAACGCGATTATTGGCAAAAATAGCTTGTAATTTTTTAAGGATTTGAAAACAGACGGATAAAAAATGGCAAAAATTGAAAAAACATATTGCAAAAGACAAAAGCTTATGGTAAAATAATGGGTGATTTAAAGGATTTCAATTTCAAAAAGGAAAGGAACCCAAAAAATGTACAACAAAAAATCAATCACCGATATCGATGTGAAGGGCAAGAAGTGTCTTGTCAGATGTGACTTCAACGTTCCCATGAAGGACGGCGTTATCACCAGCGACAAGAGAATTCTGGGCGCTCTTCCCACAGTTAAGTATTTGGTAGACAACGGCGCGGCAGTTATCCTCTGCTCCCACATGGGCAAGCCTCACAACGTTCTTAACGACAAGGTTAAGCTTGACAAGAAGGAAAAGGCTAAGGTAGAGGCTCTTCCCGAGGCAGAGCAGGCTGCGGCAACCGCAGAGTATCTTGAAAAGGCAAAGGGCGACAGAGAAAAGTTTTCTCTTGCTCCCGTAGCAGCACGTCTCAGCGAGCTTCTCGGCGTTGAGGTAGCTTTGGCAAAGGACGTTGTAGGCGCAGACGCAAAGGCAAAGGCAGCAGCTCTTAAGGGCGGCGAGGTGCTTCTTCTCGAAAACGTTCGTTTCCACGCAGAGGAGACCAAGAACGAGGCAGGCTACGCAAAGGAGCTTGCATCCATGGCTGAGATCTTTGTAAACGACGCATTCGGTACAGCTCACCGTGCGCACGCATCCACCGCAGGCGTTGCCGATTATCTCCCCGCAGTTTGCGGCTTTTTGATCCAGAAGGAGCTGGAGATCATGGGCGGTGCTCTTGACAATCCCAAGCATCCCTTCGTTTCCATTCTCGGCGGCGCAAAGGTTTCCGACAAGATCGGCGTTATCAACAACCTTCTCGACAAGGTTGACACTATCATCATCGGCGGCGCAATGGCATACACCTTCGTGAAGGCTCAGGGCGGCAAGATCGGCACCTCTCTCTTTGAGGAGGATAAGCTGGAGCTTGCTTTGGAGCTTCTTAAGAAGGCTGAAGAAAAGGGCGTTAAGTTCCTTCTCCCCATTGACAACCGTGCGGCAAAGGAATTCTCCAACGAGGCTGAGAACCTCTTCTGCGATGCAAAGGATATCCCCGAGGGCTTTATGGGTCTGGACATCGGTCCCAAGACCATAGAGATCTATACCAACGCTATCAAGGATGCAAAGACCGTTGTTTGGAACGGACCTATGGGTGTTTGCGAGTTCGATAACTATGCTATCGGTACCAAGGCAGTTGCGGAAGCAGTTGCACAGAGCGGCGCTATCTCCATCATCGGCGGCGGCGACAGTGCTGCAGCGGTTGAGAAGCTCGGCTACGCTGACAGAATCACTCACATTTCCACCGGCGGCGGTGCTTCCCTCGAATTCCTTGAGGGCAAGGAGCTTCCCGGTATTGCTTGTCTCAACAACAAATAATTTACAGCGAGGATAGAGAAAATGAGAAAGATCGTTATTGCAGGAAACTGGAAAATGAACAAGACTCCCTCTGAGGCTGCAGAGCTTGCAACCCAGATCGCGGCTCTTGAGAACAATAAGGCAGAGGTAGTTATCTGCGTACCTTACGTTGATATCTTTGCCGCAAAGCAGGCTATCGCAGGCAGCAAGGTAAAGCTTGGTGCAGAGAACGTTCACTGGGAAGCCAGCGGCGCTTTCACCGGCGAGATCAGCGCTCCCATGCTGGTTGAGTGTGGCTGCGAGTACGTTATCATCGGTCACAGCGAAAGAAGACAGTACTTCGGCGAGACCGACGAGACTGTTAACAAGAGAACCAAGGCTGCTCTTAATGCGGGCCTGAAGGTCATCCTCTGTGTAGGCGAGCTCAAGGAGGAGAGAGAGACCGGCAAGACCGAGGAGGTCGTTAAGCGCCAGGTTATCGAAGGTCTTAAGGATATCAGCGCAGAGCAGATGGCAAACGTTGTTATCGCATACGAGCCCGTTTGGGCGATCGGTACCGGTCTTACCGCTACCAACGAGCAGGCTGAAGAGGTTTGCGCCTTCATCAGAGCTCTTCTGAAGGATCTTTACTGCGACTGTGTTGCTGACAGCACCACCATCCAGTACGGCGGATCCATGAACGCAAAGAACGCTGCAGATCTGTTGGCAATGCCCAACATCGACGGCGGTCTCATCGGCGGCGCATCCCTTAAGCCCGCTGACTTCGGCGTTATCATCGCTGCAGGCGACAAGGCATAAGTAAAAAATTTAAGACAGAGGATCTTTGGTCCTCTGTCTTTTTTTATTTTGCTTCCTTGCAGACGTAATTGGAAATAAGTGAGCTTACCAGGGAGTAGCTTACGATCCCCTCCTCCTGGCCGTTTGCCTTTAGATAGGCATCGTTTGCCGCAGAGGAAAGATCTGCCGCGGGGTTATTCTCGTACTTTTTAAAAAACTCTCTGTATGCCGAGTATTCCTCAAAAAGACGCTTATCGAGGCTTGCGATGGCTTCAAAGTATCTTGCCTCGTTAAGAGCATAAGCGTCGTCGGCTATATAACTAAAGGCGTTTGCCGCGCCCGAATACCTGATAAAGGGATCGTCGGACTCCATACAGGCGGCAAAGGCGAGAAAATTCGATTCGTTCTCAGGCGCTATGCCTCTTTGGTGGGAATACTCGTGGCTGACGGTATAGGGAAGGATATAGTCGGGATAGTTGGTGTTTACGGTGCTTTCGCCGGTAAAAAAGGTGTATATTCCCGAAACGTGGGTGTAGGTCATTAAAGGAGAAAGAAGTATTGGCTTTGCCTTGAAGCTTTTCTGGCTGAGAATGGGATATCTCAATGCCAGGGAATCGTAGCAATCCACAAGCTCATCTGCCACTTGTGAGAAGCTTTTTGTCAGCTTGGCTGAGCCGTTTTCAAAGCTGAGCTTGGAGCAGGAATCGTTTATGACCGCTACAAGATAGTCCAGGGTAAAGAAGAGCTCATCCTCGGTAAGCTCTGTATCAATGCCCATCATTTCCGAAACGGGCGGAGCAAAATAGCCTGCGCAAAAGCTGAGGTTAAAGATAATGCCTACGGTGAGGAGTATGGCTACGGGTATCAGCAAAAGATTTTTGGAAAGCTTGGAGAGAGGCTCTTTTTTTACGAGACGTTTTATCAGGCAGATCATTGAAAATACAAGCCAGAAGATAAGGTAGGCAACGAAAAGAATTATTAAAAGCTCGCTTAAGCAAAAGGGTAAAAGGGAGCTTACAAATCCCAAAGCTATTCTGACCTTGTCAAAGACTCGGAAGGCAAAAAAGCAGGAAAGCTCGGGGGAGGATCTTAAGACAAAGGAAAAGCCCAAAGTGATAATAAACAGCACCGTTATTACGGTCATCGGGATATGACGCCTTATAAAGGGCGTTTTTTTACGCCTTGACATACTCAGTTCTGTGTTCATTTTGCACCTCCGTTTTTACCATTGTACCATTATTTTGTGAATTTTTCAAGAGCTTCATTCCCTTTGATATTACGAAATTTAGTAATATGTCAAGAAAATAATACTAAATGTCATTGACTGTCAGTGCTTTGAAATGATAATATCCACCTTGGAAGGACAAGGAAGGTCCTTTAAGAATAACACCGAGGAGGTTTTGCTTTTGAAAGGTAAACGCGACTTTATTACGGATGATTTTGCTCTTTACGAAAAGGGCAGGGAGTACAACCGAAGCATAGGCTTGTATGAAAATATCAACCGTAACGAAAGATTTTACCGAGGAGATCAATGGAACGGAGTGGAGTCAAAGGATCTGCCGACGCCCGTATTCAATCTGTTCCGAAGGATCATCAATTACTTTATTTCCACCATTATGGCGCAGAAGATATCGTTGGATTACTCTGCGGAGGGAATGGAGTATTTTTTCGGAGACGGACAGAAGGAAAAGCTTGACAGAGCCTGCAGGGTGCTTAGCGAGTATCTGAACTACCGTTGGGAGAGGGACGGCATCAGGCAGATACTTTCGGACGGCTTATTGGATGCCGCGGTCACCGGGGATATGGTGCTTTACGTTTGGTGGGATCAGGAAAAACGTAATATGCAGGGCTATCACGGGGATTTTGTCACAAGCCTTATAGATTCTGCCAACGTTTTCTTCGGAGACGTAAACACCTGCGACGTGGAAGCTCAGCCCTACGTGATCATTTCCGGAAGAGAGCAGGTGGAAAGGCTCAGGGAGGAGGCCGCTCTTAACGGGATATCCCGTGACGAGATAGCTAAGATCCTTCCCGACAGTGACAGCTTTGAGCAGGCGGGTGATTTCGGATCCAGAGAGCTTGACGGAACAAAATGCACCAGCATAATAAAGCTCTACAAGAAAAACGGCACGGTAAGATATTCCAAAAGCTGCGCCGGTGCGAGGATCTGTCCGGAAAGAGACACCGGTCTTAAGAGGTACCCCATCGTGCTTATGAATTGGGAAAGGGTGAAGAATTCATATCACGGTCAAGCTGCCGCAACGGGACTTATCGACAACCAGATCTATATCAACAAGGCCTTTGCAATGGTGATGAAGCATATGATGGATCTGAGCTTCTCGAAGGTGATGTACAATTCCATGATAATCGATCAGTGGACCAACGAGATCGGCGAAGCCATTGCGGTAAACGGGCCGGTAGATACTGCCGCTCTTCGTATCGAGCCCGGAAGCATGCAAAGCGGTTTTCTTGAGGTGATAAGGATGACGGTGTCCATGACCAAGGATCTTATGGGTGCGACCGATGCGGCTCTGGGTAACGTGAAGCCCGAGAATACCTCTGCCATTATTGCCCTTCAGCAATCCTCTGCCATTCCCTTGGAGAATCAGAAAATGGCTCTTTTCAAGGCAGCGGAGCAGCTTGGAATGATATGGTTGGATTTCATTCTGAACTACTACGATTCTTCAAGGCTTGTGGTCTACAGCGATCAGTCGGGAACCAATTGCAAGAGTCTTGATCTGGACAATATGAAAAACGCCCTGTTTACCTGCAAGGTGCGCGCGGGAGCTTCGGCGTATTGGAGCGAGGTCACCTCGGTCAATACTCTTGATAAGCTTCTTTCCGCAGGTCATATCAGCTTTGAGGAATACCTGGAAAGGATCCCCGACGGATTTATCCCGGAAAAGGCCAAGCTCATTGAGCGAAGCAGAATAAAACGTGTTGAAGAAGAAAAAGGAGAAGAAGATGCAAAAGAAATTTCTTGATATGTTCACTAAGCCCCTTCCCGAAAAGCAGGAGGCTGCCGCAGAGGGAAACGCTCCCGTGCACGCGGAGGATGAAGCCGCAGACAGGCTCAAGCTTCAGGTAAACGAGCTTTTGGAGATGTTTCCCAAGCTCAAGGCCGAAGCTATCCCCGCCGAGGTGTGGGACAGAGTTATCGAGGGTGACAGTATCTGTGCGGCATACTGTCTGTGGCTTGTGAAGAGCCTTAAGGAAAAGAGCCGTATAGACACGGTTAACGACAAAAACAAAAGAAGCGCACCGCCTAAGGTGACGGTGCATAAGGGCAAGGAGGATTATTTTTCCGCCGATACGGTAAAGAAAATGAGCTCCGCTCAGATCAGGGACAATCTGGACGCCATTTTGCGTTCCATGGATTCCTGGAAGTAATAAAAAAGAAAGGATATTATAACTATGGCTATTTCTAATTTTATTCCCGCGCTGTGGAGTGAGACTCTTTACAGCGAGCTGAAAAACAACTACGTAGGCGTTAAGCTTTCCAACAGAGAGTTTGAGGGCGTTATCAAGGGGGAGGGCGACCGCGTTAAGATCTGCGGTATCGGTCCGGTAACCGTTTTCGATTACACCAAAAACGCCGATATGCCCGCCGCCGAGGTGCTCAGCGACAACGAGCGTACCCTGATTATAGATCAGGCAAAGGGCTTCAACTTTTTCATTGATGATATTGACCTTGCACAGTCCAAAAAGGGCCTTATGCAGGGTGCGATGAAGGAGGCTGCAGATGCATTGAGCGACGTTGCCGACAAGTACGTTTACTCTCTTACCGACTCCTCGGTAAAGACCGTCACCAACGCCTCCGCAAACAGTGTGAACATTCTCGACACCATCAGCGAGGCGAGAAAGCTTCTGATGGAAAACAACGTTCCCAATTCCGCAAAGCTCTCTCTGGAGGTATCTCCCGCAGTTGAGCAGAAGCTGGTGCTTGCAAAGGTCTTGAGATCCACCGACAACGCCGAGGATCTGGGAAGAGGCTATATCGGCAAGTTTATGGGCTTTGATATCTACGTTACCAATAACATCGTCGCCGATGACGACGGCTGCTTCAGATGCATTGCAAGAACTCCCAGAGCCATTGCCTTTGCGGAGCAGATCAATTCCGTAAAGGCGTACGAGCCCGAGCTTCGTCACGGCGATGCGGTAAAGGGCCTTCATCTCTACGGTGCCAAAATAATCTATCCCAAGGAGATGATCTATCTTAACATTACTCCCGGGGCGGAACCCAACAACTGATGAAGCTGAGGGAGCTTTTGGAGGTATCGGCGGCGTTGATGGGAGAGAGGAGCAAGGGCGAGGACGGATACGATCTTGAGCTTTTTGAAGCCAATGCTCCGAGACTGATTAACGTGCTTTGCCAGGAGTGCTTCGAGCTTGACTGTACCGTCAAGGGGCTTGAGCCCGACAGCTTCGTTCACGGAGCAAGAGAGGTAACGGGACTTGAGGATGAGATCCCCATGCACGAGGCTATAGTCAAGTCTGTGTTGCCCTACGGGCTTTGCTATCTGTTTTTGATAAACGAGGATCTGCAAAGAGCCGAGATATTTAAAAAGAAGTATCTTGAAAACAAGGAAAGATTAAGCTCTACCCGAAGCAGAGCCAGACGGCACGGCATCGTGGACGTTTACCGATAAACAATAAATACAGACCGCCGAGGAAATTAAAAAACTACGTCTTTCTCCTTCAGTTTCCGCGGCGGTCTTTTGGAGGATGATATGGCAAAGGATTTTATTTTTACATTTAACGGATTTGGCGGGATAGACCGAAGAAAAAACGGCTCGGACTTTTCCGCTTGTCGTGATATGGCAAACTTTGCCCTGACAAAGGAGCGCGGTCTTGAAAAAAGAGAGGGATACCGCAGTCTGAAAAAAAGCCTGGGAAGGCCCAGAGGGCTTTGGTGCGGAGCACTTGCAGGGCAAATGCATTATTTTGCGGTGTGCTCCGTGGTGGTATATCACAGCACCGAGGGCTTTGACAAGGTGGAGAGGATAGGAACTCTTCCCGGCTCGGGGAGGGTGCAGCTACTGCGTTTCGGGCAGAAATTATATTTTCTGGGCGGAGCGGGAATAAGAGTGTACGATCCCCAAAAGGGCTACGGAAGAATGGAACCATACCGCCCGACTCTCAGTGTTGCCACCACGCCCGAGGGGGTGGGTACGCCCTACGAGGAAGTAAATCTGCTGGGAGGGATGGCGCAGCAAAGCTTTTCTCCCGACGGCAAAAGCACAGAATTCAAGCTGGCGCTGGACAATATAGACAGCTTGGATTTTGTTAAGATAAACGGAAGCCTTGTTCCCGAAAGCGAATACACTGTGGACAGGCTTGGGGGCAGTGTAAGCTTTAAGTTGGCTCCTTCGGTGCTTTTGCCCGACAGTGTTGTGATAGGCTTTACCAAATATCTGGTGGAGAATGAAACCAAGGTGGTAAATTGCCGCCGTGCCTGCGTTTACGGTGCGGGCAGCGACACTGCGGTATTCCTTTGGAGCAACGAGGATTATCCCGACGTAAGGTGCTATTCGGGGCTTTGTGACGGTCAGCCCGGAATGGAATACTTCCCCGAGCTTAACCGCGATTCGGTTGCCAAGGGCGAGGAGCTGACGGAAATGGTAAGGCTTTACGACCGCCTGATAATGTTTACCGCCGAGCAGGCATACGTTTCATATCCCGAAAGCTACACCGACGTTTTGGGAAGAAGGAGAGTCAGGTATCCCATATTCGGGCTCAGTGCCGCGGAGGGCTGTGAGAGCTCTTGGGCGGCGGCAATGATGGAGGAGCTTCCCGTTACCGTAAGCCGAAGCGGGATATGCCTTTGGAGCTCCACCGCGGTAAGGGACGAGAAAAGCGTGACTGTGATCTCGGATGCCATAGACGAGCTTTTAAAAGAAAAGGATATAAGCCGCATAAGCCTTTTTTACAGAAAGGCAAGGGCGTGGCTGTACGTAAACTGCGGAGACGGCGATATCTTTATCTACAGTCCCGCCTTGAAGGAATATTGGTGCTACAAGGGCTTGAACGCCGAGACGTTTTTTGAAAGCGATGACGGAGAGCTTTACTTTTTAAGTAAGGGCGGAGATCTTTGCATATGCGGAGGCAGCAGTGACGACGAAAAAGAGATAAGCGCTTACTGGAGCAGTTTTGAAAATGCACTGGGATACCCCAACTGCTCCAAGGACACAAGCTGGATAAGTCTGAAAACGGCGTCGGACGCAAAGGGAAGGATAAAGCTCAGTCTTTCTGCCGACGTAAAGGGCGAAGAGCTGACAAACTGTTGGAGCGAAAGCTTTTTGAAGAAATTGGGTGGCTTTAGCTTTGATCGCCTTGATCTTTCGGAGTTGAGCTTTATAACAAACGAAGCCTGCAGTGCGATCAAGAAAAGGGCGAGAGTCAAGCGCTTTTCCCGAATTGCCTTTAAAATAAATGCTTGCGGGGACGGAGCGCTCAGGATAGATTCCCTTTCCGTTGGTGCAAGGATCGGCGACAGAAGGATATAAAAAGGAGAAAAAAATGGAATTTACAAGAATAAGAGATAAGCTTGACAACGTATCCGCTCTTCCCGATACGCCGAAGGCTATAGACGGATACACTCCGTCGGTTATAAAAGCGGAGTTTGACAAGGCTGCGCTTACGCTGCAAAGATACATAAACGAGATACTGCTTTGTCAGCTCGAGGGAAGTGTAGAGGGGACAAGTGGCGCGGAGCTTATCGGTTCTGCAAAAATAGACGGCTTAAGCGGTAGCACGGTGCATCGGCAGCTTTGCTCACTGAGGGATAATCTTGCACTTGCCGCCAACGCAGCGATCCCCGATGGAGTACTTTCGAGAGAGAAGCTTTCCCCCGCGCTTTTAGGAGAGCTTGACAGACTCAGTGCTCTCAGCTTCAGATCAAAGTGCTACAGCACTGCGGGGGAGTACCGATTTATCGCTCCCGCAGACGGTCTGTACCGATTTATGGCGGTGGGTGCGGGAAGTGCGGGAACTCATTACGCCGATCTGCCCGATTCCTTTGGCTTTATAGAGGCAAGAGGCGGAGCATCGGGGGGCTTTTGCCGCTTTGATATGTGGCTTTCAAAGGGAGATCAGGTTGATCTCGTAGTCGGTGACGGATCCTCCTCCGTGGATGGCTTCAGGCTCGATCAGGTAATGAGCCGCCAGCAGTATTTGGAGCATTTCGCCTTGAATGAAACATACACCTCCGGTGGATATACCCAGATTTCATTTGGAAATTCCAGGGCGGTGATATGCTATGGCGGCGACTGCAGAAGGGAAAGAAGCGGGGTTGAGTTTACGGGTGTTGAAAAGGGCATTTCCCTAAGCGGACACCGTCACGAATGGGAGGGTGATCGGATCCTCAGCTGCGGTGCGGACAGTGCCGTGGGCAACGGAGGGACCGGTGATCTGGAGCCCGGTGCGGGCGGCGGAGGTGCGGGCGGAAGCCTGTATATTGATTCCGATGGAAGTGTTATAATAAAAAGGCTTGCGTCGAAGGGGGCGGACGGAATGATAACGATCGAATATTTGGGAGGAAATGATGATCAAGGATAAGATAACAGCCGTGTTAAAGGAGCTTGGCGATGCTCCCGGAGCTATAATTGCGGCATATAACAACAGAAAGGCCCAAAAAAGGGAGCTGCTGGAGGGGAAGAAGGAGGAAGCGAGACAGAATTATGAGGATATGACCAATTCTATCAGTGCAAGCTCCAAGCTTCAGGAGCTTAACTCCAAATCCGATCTTGCATCCAAGGGCTTGAGCAGATCGGGTGAAAGCGTTCAAGCAAAGCTTTTAAACGATATGAGTACAAAAAGCGCCCTTTCCAATGCCAACACTCAGTACCGAAGCGAGGTGAAAAAGCTGGAGGACGAGCATACGCAGGATCAGCTCAATGCCGAAGAGGAGCTGAGAGAGGAGCTTTCCCGGGCTAACGACAGGATCCTCAAGGCCGCAGAAGACGAAAGAGAGGCGGAGCTGGAAAGAGAAAGGCTGGAGCTTGAGAAAAACAACAGCGAGGAAAAGAACCGTATTGAAAGGGACAAGCTTGAGCTGCAAAAGGAATTAAAGGATAAGGAGCTTGAGCTGGAGAGGGAGAAGCTCGACGTGGATAAAAGCACCGAAGCCGAGCGCCTTAAAAAGATAATAGAGCAATACGAGGACGATATTGCCGCTTTGGAGGATTCCATATCCATATACGAGGGCAAGGAGGCTCTGGACTACGATGCGGTGTACAAGCCCGATTCATCTGCAATGGAGCTTTACGGCAGAATACTTGATGAAAGCAAGGAGGGTGTTGATCTGTGGGGAGAGCCCGACAGTGACGCTTATGAAAAAAAGGTGAAGGAAAAGCTTGAAAAGGTATTAAGCGACAGCAGTCTCGACGATGAATACAAGGCAGCCATAAGGCTTTACGCAAGGATCGGCGGCTTTTTGGATTAAAGAAAAAAGCAGGGCACTTCCATTTGGAAGTGCCCTGAAACCGTTCAGTTTTCGAAAAGCTCTGTGGAAAAATATCTTTCTCCCGTATCGGGTAATACGGTGACGACCGTCTTGCCCTTACCCAGGAGCTTTGCCATTCTTACGGCTGCCTCGACGTTGGTTCCCGAGGATATGCCGCAAAGAATGCCTTCCTCGCGCATAAGGCGGCGGGTCATTTTCAGCGCTTGATCGTCAGTTACTATGGCGACGCTTTCATATACGGATTGATCCAGATTGCCGGGGATAAGGCCGTCTCCGATGCCCATCTGCAGGTGGGTGCCCACCGCGCCTCCCGAGAGGATAGCCGCATTCTCGGGCTCTACTGCCCAGATCATTATTTGAGGATTTGCTTCTTTAAGGGTGTTTCCGATTCCCGACAGAGTACCGCCGGTGCCTACTCCGCTGCAGAAGCCGTCAATGGGGCCTTCAACGTCCCTGAGGATCTCCATAGCGGTGCAGTTTCTGTGAACCATGGGGTTGTCGGGGTTTTCAAACTGTTGGGGGACCCAAACGTTGGGATCCTCCTCCTTCATTTTCAGAGCCAGCTTAAGGCACTGATCTATACATTCTCCGATATCCCCCGCATCGTGGACAAGCACCAGCTCGGCGCCGTATGCCTTTACCAGCTTTCTTCTTTCCACGCTGACCGAATCGGGCATAATAATGCGCACCTTATAGCCTCTTACCGCTCCGATAAGTGCCAGACCTATACCTTGGTTTCCGCTGGTGGGCTCTACGATGATGGTATTCTCGTTGATATCTCCGCGCTTTACAGCCTCGCAGATCATATTGTATGCGGTGCGGGTCTTAAGAGATCCGCCAACGTTGATTCCTTCAAATTTTACAAAAACGTCGGCACTGTCTTTGTCAACTATTCTGTTGAGCTTTATCATGGGAGTGTTGCCGATGGCTTCAAGAATGTTCTGATAGACCAAAAATCCGTCCTCCAAATAAACTATTCGTAATATTCTATCATAAAGCAGTAAACATTTCAAGAGGAATTTTCACCTTTTGTCAAAAAAGCCTTGTGCGGGGTATCTTTAAAGAGGGGCGGGAATATACATTTTGTAAAGAAAACCGGGAGGGAAGAAATGGCAGGCTTTGAAGAAAAGTATCTGGATAGCGGATTGAACGCCGCCCAGGTGGAGGAATCCAGACGAATACACGGCTCGAACGCATTGAAGCAAAAGAAGAAAAAGAGTTTTTTTAAGGTGTTTTTATCAGCCTTTTCCGATCCGATAATACGCATTCTTTTGGGTGCGGTGGCGGTGAACGTGCTTATATCACAGCGTGGCTTTGATGCGGCGGAGACCTTGGGGATAGTTGCCGCGGTGCTGATTTCCTGCACCGTTACCGCATTCAGTGAATACAGAAGCGAAAAGGGCTTTGAGAGGCTGAAGAGCTCCTGGCAAAAGGCAAGATGTCTTGTAAAAAGAGAGGGCAAGCTTGTCAGTCTCCCTTGTGAGGAGCTGGTGGTCGGAGATATTGCGGTTATAAGATCGGGTGAAAGGATCCCCGCTGACGGAATACTCTTAAGCGGAGAGGTGAAGGTAGATCAAAGTGCGTTGAACGGAGAAAGCGCCATTGTGGGAAAAGCTCCCCTTAATGCCCCTGTCACGGGGCTTGACAGCACCAACGGCATCTTCAAGGGAACTGTTGTTGCCGAGGGAAAGGGGCTTATGAGGGTTACAAGCGTGGGAGATGATGCCTTATACGGAAGGGTGGCATCTCAGGTGCAGGAGGAAAGCCCCGAAAGTCCGATGAGGCTTCGTCTTAAAAAGCTGGCGTCCAACGTGAGCAGTGTGGGCTACGTTGCCGCAGCACTTGTGGCGACGGTGTATTTTTGCACTGCCGCAAGAGCCGATCCGACGATCCTCAGCTCAGGTCACGCCTTGACTTCGGCTCTGTTGGAGGCATTGACGGTGGCGGTCACTGTGCTTGTGGTAGCTGTTCCCGAGGGACTTCCGATGATGATAACGGTGGTGCTTTCGGGAAATATGAAGCGTATGCTAAAGGACAAGGTCATAGTGAGAAAGGCGGTGGGAATAGAGACTGCGGGCAGTCTGAACATTCTGTTTTGCGACAAGACGGGTACGCTGACCGAGGGGAAGATGTCTGTAACGGATATACTTATTTCCGATGGAAGGCTTATGGCTCTATCGGAAGCAAAAAAAGAGTGTGTTTTTGATGCAATAGCAAAAAACTGTGTGTACGATACCCTTGCGGAGGTGGATAGTCAAGGCAGGGTCAGCGGATCCACGGCGACGGACAGAGCTTTACTTGAGGCGGTGCTGCCGCTGAAGGAGCCGCCCGATGGCAAGGTGGTAAGAAGGATAAGCTTTGACAGCTCGAGAAAATACAGTGCGGCTGAGATAAACGGCAGGGAGGGGGCGGTATACTTTAAGGGCGCAAGGGAGGTACTGCTGCCCCTTTGCAAAAAAAGGATGCTTTCCGACGGCACTGTGGAGGCTGCGTCGGATCACAGTGCCTTTCTGAGCCGTTGCACGGAGCTTGAAAAAAGCGGAGCAAGGATAGTTGTTATCTGCCAGGGGAAGGGAGGACTATCAGCAGGTATTCCTCGGGAGTCGGTTCTTGTTGGAGCTGCGGTGATATCCGACGGAGTGAGGAAAAACGCCGCAGAAGCGGTAAGGACTATGCAAAATGCGGGAGTAAAGGTGGTAATGGTGACGGGAGATAATCTCTACACCGCCAAAAGCGTTGCAAAAAAGTGCGGTATTATATCAAAGGACGACCTTGCTATTGAGGCAAAGGAGCTGGACGGTATGAGCGACGGGGATATAAAAAAGCTGCTTTCGAGGCTCAGGCTTGTGGCAAGAGCACTGCCGTCCCATAAGACCAGGCTGGTGAGCCTTGCAAGGGAGATGGGGCTGGTTACGGGAATGACGGGAGACGGAATAAACGATGCGGCGGCACTGAAGGCGGCTCACGTCGGCTTTGCTATGGGGAGCGGAAGTGACATCGCCAAGGATGCGGGAGATATAATAATCAGCGACGACCGCTTTGAAAGCATTGTAAAGGCGGTGCTCCACGGAAGAAACATTTTCAAGAGCATAAGAAAGTTTATTATGTTCCAGCTTACGATGAATCTTTGTGCGGTGGCGATAGGAGTGCTGGGGCCGACGGTGGGGATAAATCAGCCCATAACCGTTTTACAGATGCTTTGGGTGAATCTGATAATGGATACGGTAGGAGGTATCGCCTTTTCGGGAGAGTGCGCCCGCGAGCGGTATATGAACGAAGCGCCAAAGCGCCTTGACGAGCCTATTGTAAATGCATCTATGGCACTCAGAATAGCTCTCGGTGCCGTTGCTACTTTGGGGATAAGCCTTTGGTTTTTGCAAAGCGGCTTTTTAAGGAGCTTTTACGGCTTTGAGCTTGACAACACAAGATTCTTGACCGCCTTTTTTGTGTTCTTTATCTTTGCGGGGATCTTCAATTGCTTTTATATGCGTTCTCCGCGGTTGAGGATGCTTGACGGCGTTTGCAAAAACCGTCTGTTTATTCCCGTAATGGGAGCCGTGGCGACGGTTCAGCTATTACTTGTATACTACGGCGGAGAAATGGCAAGGACGGTGGCTCTCAGTGCAGGTGAGCTGGGGCTTGGAATCCTCATTGCTCTGGCGGTCATACCCGCTCAGCTGATATTGGGGGCTGTACTGAATCTGGTGGGATTTAAAAACGAGCTGTAAAAAAAGAAACAGCCGACCGTTTTCGGTCGGCTGTCGCTTCCATTAATTATTCGGGCTTGGGAGCATCAACAGGGCAAACGCCTGCGCATGCACCGCACTCCAGACACTGATCCTTGTCGATAACGACCTTGTCGCCATCGAGAGTGATGCAGCCAACGGGGCACTCGTCAATACAAGCCTGACAAGCGATGCAATCATCGGTGATAATGTATGCCATTCGAAACACCTCCTTTGTGGGGTTGTTGATAGGTTTATCTTCTATACTCCGATCATTATATCACAGTATGTCGGAAAAATCAATCATTAATTTCTTCTTCGTTGCTTTCGTCTAAATTTCTGTTGTGGTTTTTGTTGGCTTTGCCCAAAATTTTGAGCTGATCCCTATGAAATTCCATTGGTGCAAGGTCACCCTTGTCATCAAGGCGTACCTTGCAGGTTCCCTTCAGGACGTTATTTTCAACCACCACGCCCTTTCCCTCGGGGGTCAGAACTATATGATCCACGCGGGGAGTTTTCTTGGCTTCCTCCTCGTATACGTCGTTTTCGTATCTTAAGCAGCACATAAGCCTTCCGCAGGTTCCCGATATCTTTACCGAGTTCAGTGAAAGGTTCTGCTCCTTTGCCATCTTGATGGAGACCTGCTGGAAATCGTCAAGGAAGGTCTTGCAGCAGAAGGGTCTGCCGCATACACCCAAGCCGCCAAGCTGCTTTGCCTCGTCTCTGACACCGATCTGCCTGAGCTCGATCCTTGTTTTGAAAACGGTGGCAAGATCCTTAACGAAATCTCTGAAATCCACTCTTCCCTCCGCGGTGAAGTAGAATATGAGCTTTTGTGCGTCGAAGGTATATTCCACGTCCACCAGGGTCATTTCAAGACCGTGGTTTTTCAGCTTTTCCTCCCAAGTCAGCTTTGCCTGAGCCTCCTGCTCGCGGAGCTTTGCCTGCTTTTGCAGATCCTCCTCGGTGGCGATGCGAAGGATCTTTTTCAAGGGAGACGTTAGGGAAGCCTCGCTTACTTCCTTATTGGGGATGGCTATCTTGCCGCATTCTATGCCGCGGCTGGTCTCGACGATAACGCTTTGATCCTTTTTGAGAATGAATCTGCCCGGATCAAAATAGTATATCTTTCCTGCCTCCTTGAATCGGATGCCTACGATGCTTACAAGATTCACAGGCTTGGTGTTGCAGGCTTCCTCCGTGACGGCATCGGGATCAATATCCCCAGACTTGGTGCTTGGACATCCGGGGCAGCTTTCACAGGATCCTGTGCATCCGCTGTCAAGCTTCTCCGGCTCTTGGATCTCTTCGGGATCGGGGATGGGATTAAGATCTTCCCTTGGCTCTGCGCCCGGTCCCTTGTGCGGGTTTTTAGTATGATGCTTATTTTTATGCTTGTGGTTGTGTTTATTGAAGCGACGCTCGGCGTTGGGAGCTTGGTTCTCCTTTGTTTGCTCGGGAACGGCGACAACGCTTGCGGCTTTTTCTTCAGTGGGGGCGGCCTCCTGAACGGTAGGCACTATTCCCTTGGGAGGGGCAAAGCTTCGTCTGTGTCTTTTATGATTGAAGCGGTTTTTTGAAAATGCCGCAGGCTTTTTTTCTTCGTTTGACATTTAAATCTCCAAAATGATCAGTTTGCTTTTTCGTATATATTGTCGGGGATGGTCACCATACGAATATCCGCACCAACGGCTTGGAGCTTTTCTATTATGTCCTCATAGCCTCTCTGGATGTGGAATATTTCTTCAATGGTGGTTCTGCCCGTTGCGGCTAAGCCCGCAACTATCATTGCCGCGCCCGCCCTGAGGTCGAGAGCTCTGACGCCTGCTCCGCTGAGGGCACCGACTCCCTCCACTACTGCGGTACGACCGTCTACCTTGATCTTTGCGCCCATTCTCTTCAGCTCCTCGACGTAGCGGAAGCGGTTTTCCCATACGCCCTCGGTGAGGATGCTGGTGCCCTGAGCAAGGCAGAGAAGCACGCCCATCTGGGGATTAAGATCGGTGGGGAAGCCCGGATAGGGCTGAGTCTTGATGTTGGCGCGGTTGAGCTTGCCGTCGCTGATGACGGTGATGGCTTCATCCTCCTCTATGAGGGTCACGCCCATTTCCTCCAGCTTTGCGGTGAGGGAATCAAGGTGCTTGGGGATGAGATTTGTAACTCTCAGCTTTCCTCCGGTTGCTGCACCTGCGATAAGGTAGGTTCCCGCCTCGATCATATCGGGAATGATGGCGTATGTAGCTCCGTGAAGGTTTTTAACTCCGCGGATCTTTATGGTATCCGTTCCTGCGCCGCTGATATCGGCTCCGCAGGCATTAAGAAAGTTTGCGGTATCAACAACGTGGGGCTCATGAGCGGCGTTTTCGATGACCGTGACGCCATCCGCCTTAACTGCGGCAAGCATTACGTTGATGGTAGCGCCCACACTGACCACGTCCATATAGATATTTGTGCCGACAAGACCCTTTGTGGCATCGGCTTCTATACAGCCGCTTTCCACAGTGACCTTTGAGCCGAGAGCCTCAAAGCCCTTTATGTGCTGATCGATGGGTCTTACACCGAAATCACAGCCGCCCGGCAAGCCGACCACTGCTTTTTTGAATCTGCCCAAAAGAGAGCCCACAAGGTAGTAGCTCGCTCTCATTTTTCTGACCAGCTCATAGGGAGCAAGATCGGGCTTTACAAAGGTGGAATCTATCTCGGCGGTGGTTTTGTTGATGTACTTTATTCTTACGCCCATTGAACGCAGGATCTCCAGAGAGATGGTCACGTCACTGATCTGGGGCAGGTTTTCTATGATACATTTGTCTTCGGTAAGTATGGTCGCAAGGACGATGGCGACAGCGGCGTTTTTAAAGCCCGAAACGGGTATCTCGCCGTTGAGAGGTCTTCCTCCCGAAATAATGATCTTTTCCATATATTCGGCGGTCCTTTCAATGCTGAAGTATTTATATAAACAATATGGGAATTATATTTATTATCACATAATTATATCATATAATTCTCATTTTGAAAAGGGTTTTTTTGTAATTTGTTTTAAAAATCCCCATCTCTTGAAAAGCTTACAGGAATAAGTATATTCAAAAAAGGGAAAAAGGTTAAAGCCCAAGGTAAAAATGCACTATTGCGGCGTATTCTCTGGTCAGGCAGTTCAGAAGGAAAAGGGGTGAAGTGTCTGTGGGAGCGCCGAGAAGGCTGCAGTCAAGCCCCAGCTCTTTTGCATAAAGGCTTATTCTGTAAAGATGAAAATCGCTTGACACTGCAAGGACTCTCGGCGTTGTATCGGGAAAGAGTCTTTGGATCACAGCCTTTGCGTTTATCAGATTTTCCTCGGTGGAAAGGGAGTCGGCCTCCTCAATTATCCGCGAGGGGGAGACGCCCGCAAGAGTGAGCTGCTCCTTTATGACACTTGCCTCGCTTGGTGCATCGGTGTTGGTCATACCTCCGCAAGCTATGACGTAAACGTTGGGATGCCTTAAAAGATAGTCTGCTGCCGTCTCTATCCTGGGAGCCAGAAGCTCTCCCGCCTGACCGCTTGGGGTGGTCTCGGCGCCGAGAAGGATCATACAATCCGCGCCTTGACCCTCTTGCGTAGAGGAAAAGCTTGATATTTTTATCTGGATCGCAATAAAGCTCGATGCCGCAAGCAGTATCGCCGCCGAAAGGATCACTGCGGCAACGGAGAATATAAAGGAATATCTTGCTTTTTGCCTTGAAAGATAAATAAGCTCCGCATCCGCCGAAAATGCCAAAAGAGCTACCGTCAGAGCTTGGAATATAATTAGCCTTGCGGCGGCTCCCGTTATAAGGGAGGCAATGCCCAAAGCCAAAAGGATCAAAGGGAAAAGGTGTTTTTTAATAATCATAATTTTGAGGCTTAAATACTGTTATTTTTCTTTACAAAATAAAAATAATATGGTATACTTAAAGTGTATATTCAGATAAAAACACTTTTGGGGGACACAGAATATGAAGATAATCTTTGCAATAATCAACAACGACGATGCGCCCGTGGTGGCAAATCAGCTTACCAGAGCCGGTCTTAACGTTACCAAAATGGCTTCCACCGGAGGCTTTCTTATGAGAGGTAACTCCACCTTTATTTCCGGTGTGGAGGACGACAGAGTTGATGAAGCTATAGAGATAATTAAAAAGTACAGCCAGAGAAGAGGTCAGATCTCTCCCGCTGAGCTGGGACTTGCGGGCGAGAGCTTCGGCAACAATCAGATAACCGTGGGCGGAGCCACCATATTCGTTCTTGACGTAGAGCGCTACGAAAGAGCATGAGGACTCCCTCGGGAAAAACGGTAGATCGATTTATCGAGGCAGTAAGAGAGAAGAAGGTAGCCTCGTCGTACATAATCGAGGGCGCGCGGGGCGTTGGCAAGCTTGATACCGCAAGGTATTTTTCCTGCGCACTTTGCTGTGAGAACGGCAATAACGGTATTCCTTGCCTTGAGTGCGTAATTTGTGACAGTATCCTTAAGGGGGAGTTTGCGGACGTGACCGAGCTTGGTCCCGAGGAGGAGGGCAAGCAGATAAAGGTAGAAAGCGTCAGAGAGCTTCTCAAAAAGGTGTATTTGCTTCCTTCTCAGGCACAGTGGCGCATTTTCATAATAAGAAACAGTGAGCTTTTAAACGATTCGGGGCAGAACGCCTTGCTTAAAAGCCTCGAGGAGCCGGGAGCGGGAGTGGTGTTCTTTCTGCTTACCGACGATGCTCTTTCCCTGCTGGGAACGGTGAGAAGCAGAAGCGTGCTGCTTAAGGTGCCTCCTATGGAAAGCGGCGAGATGAGAGCTATGCTTAAGGCGGAGTTCGGGAAAAGATCGGACTCCGATATAGATCTTGCGGTAAGGATAAGCTCGGGAAGTATCGGAACGGCAAGACGTTTTTTGTCGGGCTCCAAGCTTTTCGATCACTGCAAGAGGGTGCTTGGTTATCTTGAGGACGTAAGCTCGGGGCTGGGGCTTTCCGCTTTGTCGGTAAGGCTTTCGCCCGCAAGCTGTACCAGAGCGGAGCTTGGGGAATTATTGCCCATTCTTAAGCAGGCTCTAAGGGACGTGATGCTCTATCAGGCGGTGGGAGAGGATTTTTCTCCCGAGCTCTTTTCATCCTTCGACGAGCTTTCGTCGGTGGCTATGGGAATTTCCAGAAAGAAGGCCTGCGCCATGCTTGACAGAGTGTGTGAGCTTCTGAACCGTCTTGAGGGCAACGTGAATTGCTTTGCGGCGGTGAGCAGTCTTAATATTTTAAGCAGCAGTAAGGTATAAAAAAGGGGCTTTGAAAAGCCCCTTTGACTCTTATTTCATTTTGCTTTGGGCGCACTTTTCCAAAAGCTCCACTGAGCCGTCTATACCGAAAAGCGCGGTGTTGATGCAAAGATCGTAATTTGATGCCAGACCCCATTTTCTGTCGGAATAGAAGGAAATAAAGGCGGCGCGCTGTTTATCCTTTTTGCGGATGATCTTTTCAGCCTCGTTGGGGCTGAGCTTGTCCGTTTTGCAGATCCTGGATATCCTATCCTCCAAGGGAGCGCAAAGGAATACTCTTAAAAGATTTTTGTGTTCTCTGAGGATGTAATCCGCCGCTCTGCCGATAATTATGCAGGACTCTCTTTGGGCGAGCTCCTTGATCACCTTTGTTTGCTCGTTGAAAAGGCGCATGGTCACGGGCTGAGAGCCGGATACGGAGTACGCCATGGCGATTGAAAACAGAAGGCTTTCGGGCTTTTTCTCTTCGTTGTCGGCAATAAAGTTTTCGCTGAAGCCGCTTTTTAATGCCGTTTCCGTTACGAGCTCGGAATTGTAGCACTTTATACCGAGCTTTTCGGCAAGCTTTTCTCCTACGTATCTTCCGCCGCTTCCGTGTTCTCTTCCGATCGTTATAACCAAATTGTCAGACATATTAACCTCCTGAAAATGATTTGTCAGCATATTATCTTAAATTATGCTTGCATATATATTATACAATTTTTTATTTTGATAATCAATAGTTTTGGTGAAAAAAACAAGAGAAATATTTATTTTTCATCTCGTTACTTAATGAAGAGGAGCAAAAAATGCGAATAGTAGTAAAGGTAGGCACCTCCACCCTTGCACACAGCACGGGCAGGTTAAATATTAGACAGGTGGAAAAGCTCACGAAGGTGCTGAGTGATCTGAAAAACACTGGACATGAGATCATTATGGTCTCCTCGGGTGCCATCGGTATGGGCTCGGGAAAGCTTTCCCTGAAAAAACGCCCCGACGACATCGCCACAAAGCAGGCGGCCGCCGCCGTGGGACAGTGCGAGCTTATGTATACCTACGATAAGCTTTTCAGTGAATACCACCACACTGTGGCGCAGATACTTCTCACGGGCGAGGATTTTGAGGTGGAAAAGCGCTATGAAAACTTTTCTACCACGCTTCAGAGATTGCTGGAGCTTGATGCCCTGCCGATCATCAACGAAAACGACTCCATTGCCACGGAGGAGATAGTTATCGGCGATAACGACACTCTTTCCGCATTGGTCGCCATCGGTGCAAGGGCGGATCTTTTGGTGCTCTTAAGCGACATTGACGGACTTTATACCGCCGATCCCCATAAGGATCCCGACGCCAAGCTTATAGAGATCGTAGAAAGGGTGGACGACGGTATCATCGCCCTGGGCGGTGATTCCTCCACGAAGCTGGGAACGGGCGGAATGAAGACCAAGATCCACGCGGCAAGGCTTTGCACCGAAAAGGGGATAGATATGATAATCGCCAACGGAAGCGATCCCGAAAGCCTTTACCGTATAGTTGAGGGCGAGAGCGTAGGAAGTAAATTTTTGGGAAGAAGGGCATAACAGTGACAACAAGGCAAATGCTTATCGGGGCTAAGAAGGCAGCCGCAAGTGCGATGCTTTTGGATACCGATACAAAAAACGCCGCCATAGAAGCAATGGCGAGGGCGATAGAGGATAATATAAAGACCATACTTTGTGCAAACGCGCAGGATATGGAAAAGGCCAAAGGAAAGCTCAGTGCTTCGATGCTTGACAGATTGAAGCTTGATGAGAAGAGAATATATTCCGTTACCGCGGGAATGCGAAAGGTGATGGAGCTTCCCGATCCCGTGGGAAGGACCCTAAGCAGTGAAAAAAGGCCCAACGGGCTTTTGATAGAAAAGATCACGGTTCCTATGGGAGTGGTGGCGATAATCTACGAAAGCCGCCCCAACGTTACCGCCGATGCGGCCGTGCTTTGCTTTAAGAGCAGTAACGTTTGCGTGCTCAGATGCGGAAGAGACAGCTTTTTAAGTGCCAAGGCTATAGTGGACGCCATGAGAGAGGGCCTTGAGGCCGTGGGCTTGAAAAGGGAGCTTATCAATCTTGTTCCCGACCCCTCCAGAGAGAGTGCTGCGGAGCTTATGAAGGCGGAGGGGCTGGTGGATCTTTTGATCCCGAGAGGCGGTGCCGGGCTTATTAAAAGCTGCGTGGAAAACGCCACGGTGCCCTGCATAAGGACCGGTACGGGAATATGCCATATCTACGTAGACAAGAGCGCCGATATCGGTATGGCGCTGGATATAATAGATAACGCCAAGTGTCAGCGCCCCTCGGTGTGCAACGCCGCGGAGGTTTTGCTGGTGCACAGAGATATTTTAAAGGAGCTTATGCCCCTTGTGAAAAAGCGTATCTGCAGTGACAGAGAGGCAAAGGGACTTTGCCCCGTTAAGCTTTTGGGAGATGATGAGGTAAGAAGGGTCATTTCCTGCGAGGCGGCGGGAGAGGGTGACTTTGACACCGAATTTTTAGATTATATCCTGGCGGTCAAGGCTGTGTCGGGAGTGGCTGAGGCTGTGGAGCACATTGCAGAGCATTCCACGGGACACAGTGAGGCTATCCTTTCCCGGGACGAGGCGGCGATAAACGCCTTTGTCGGCGGAATCGATTCCGCGGCGGTGTACGTAAACGCATCCACGAGATTTACCGACGGCGGAGAATTCGGGCTTGGCTGTGAGATGGGGATCGCCACTCAGAAGCTTCACGCCAGAGGTCCTATGGGGCTTTGCGAGCTGGTAAGCTACAAATACGTTATAAAAGGAAACGGACAGATAAGAGGATAACAAAATGAAGTACGAGGTTGGATTTATCGGAACGGGCGTTATGGGCAGTGCCATCGCAAGGAGCGTGAGGGAAAGCTGTCAGAGCATGCTTTTGGCAAATATCCCCGAGCTTGCGGCAAAGGAGCTTGCCTCGGAGCTAAACTGCGATTGGGGCGACAATTTCAGTGTTGCCAATGACTGTAAATATATCTTTCTTGCGGTGAAGCCTCAGATCATTGCGGAGGTCTGCCGCGGGATAGCACCTGTTTTGAAGGCGAGAAAGGACGATTTTACGGTCATCAGCATAGCGGCGGGAGTCAGCCTTGAAACTCTTCAAGAGCTTTTGGGCGGTGATACGGCAATTGTTCGAGTGATGCCCAATATCTGCGCTACGGTGGGTGCGGCGGTAATGCTTTGGTGCCCGAACTCCAAGGTGAGCGCAGAATCGGAGGAAAAGTTTAAGGAGCTTGCCTCGGCTTGCGGAATGGAGCAAAGGGTGGAGGAGAAGCTCATTGATTCCGCGGGAGCACTGTCCGGCTGCGGACCCGCCTTTGCCTTTGTTGTTATGCAGGCATTGGCTGACGGCGCGGTAGCTTGCGGAGTTGACAGAAGGACGGCTGCAAGGCTTGCGGCAATGACGATGATGGGCTCTGCAAAGCTTGCTCTTGAAAGCGGCAAGCATTTTGAGCAGCTTAAGGATGAGGTCTGCAGTCCCGCGGGAAGCACCATAGAGGGTGTCGAGGCAATGGAGGCGGGCGGAGTGAGAGCCGCTATGATAAACGCCGTGAAAAGAAGCTGCGAAAAAAACAAGGCTTTGGGAAAAACAAAATAAAAAATTTATTTGTGGTTAAAACCCAATTAACAATTATGGTGTAACATATCCAACATCAAGAAAAAGGATGGTTGGAATGAATAAGCTTAAGGAAGCCTTTATAAGATTTATGTCGGGAAGATACGGCGGGAACGACAAGCTGGGAAGGCTTTTGATGATATGTTATATCGCCGCTATTATATTGAATCTCTTTTTCAGAAGCTTGTGGCTGAGTGGGATTGCGCTGGTTCTTGCCGTATATTATTTCTTCCGTGCCTTCAGCAGAAATTATCCCAAGAGATATGCCGAAAACCAAAGGTATTTAAAGCTGGAGAGCAAGGTAAAAGCCAAATTCAAGCTTATGAAAAACCGTTGGAGAGACAGAAGGACTCACGTTTACAGATATTGCCCCTTCTGCAAGTCTGTGGTAAGACTTCCAAAGAAAAAGGGCGATCACGGGGTCATCTGTCCCTGCTGCAGACGGGAATTCAGAGTAAAGATATAGCACTTTGAAGAGGAGGATGTACCTCCTCTTTTTGCTTTTGCCCTTTTTGAATAACAGTGTTGAAATATTGGAAAATAAGTATTGAAAAACAAAGTGCAATATAGTATAATACAGCCATACAAAAAGGTCAAAGAGGAGAAAACGATGAAAATATGCTTTTTCGGTACGGGACACGGAGTTCCCGAGGCTCATAAAAAATGCACTGCCACACTTTTGCAGGTGGGAGAGAACAGCTATCTTATTGATGCAGGCTGCGACGTTGCCTATGAAATGGCAGAGAAAAGGGTTAAGTTTGACAGCCTCAAGGCGCTTTTTATAACCCATTCCCATTCCGATCACACCAACGGTATCGTTCCTTTGCTTGCCATTGCCGGCTGGTATTACACCTCCTGTGATCCCAAGGTCTATTTCCCCAATGAGGGAATGAGAAATTCTTACCTTGAGCACGTTCTTCCCTATGCTCAGGCGGGAGTGAGAGACAAGGATAATCTTCGCTGGTATTCGGCGGGAGAGGTGTATGATGACGGAGTGATAAAGGTGACCGCTTATAAAACCGAGCATTGTCACGACTCCCATTGCTTTTTGGTGGAGGCAGAGGGAAAGAGAGTGCTTTTCGGCGGAGATATGAAGAATCCCAAGATCGATTTTCCTCCCGTTGACGATCTTGACGCGGCTATTGTTGAGGGCGCTCATTTTAGCATTACCGATTACGAGGAGCCCTTCAAGGCGAGAAGCATCAAGGCGGTCTATATAAACCATTACGGCAACTATATCGGCATTATGAACAGCCATAACCTCAGACCTCTGCAAAAGGCGGTGCCCGAAACAAAGATCACGCTTGCCACCGACGGTATGGATATAGAGGTTTAAAATGTGGTATTCAAATCTCTACAGAAGACATCTTCTCGATATGCACATCGAGGATTGGGACGAGGCTTTTTTGTCGGAGCTTGACGAAAATAAATATGTGGATAACCTGAAAAAAGCAGATATTAATTATGCCATGGTATATCTTCAAAGTCACGTCGGTCTTTGCTATTATCCGACGAAGCTCGGTTCAATGCACAAGGCTTTTGAAAAAGATCCGTGGAAAATGAAAAGGCTTGTGGATGCTTGCCATAAAGAGGGTATAAAGGTATGCGGTTATTACAGTTTGATCTTTAACACTCGCGAGCATGATAAGCACCCACAGTGGCAGATTGTGGACGAAAACGGTTTCAGCATCCGCAGAAAGAAAAAACAAGAGGCGGCGCTTCAATGCTCGTCCTCAAGGGAGGCGAGGTACGGTCATATTTGTCCCAATAACCCTGATCAGATGAAATTTGTTTTGGGTCAGATAGATGAGATCCTTGATGCTTTTGAAGTGGATGCAATGTTTTTTGATATGCCCTTCTGGCCGGACACTTGCCATTGCGAGCATTGTGAAAGGGAGTATCAAAGGATCTACGGCAGAGCGGTTCCCCGTTTTGGTGTTGAAAAACCTGTATATCATTTGCTGAGCGAAGAGAAAAAGGAAGAATATCGCAGGCTTATTCGCTTCAAAAGTGAAGCTATGGGTAAATACGTAAGCAAAATAAGCGCTTACGTTAAGTCAAAGAGAAAAGATATGCCCGTTGAGCATAATTTCGCCCAGGCTGTAGCTGCTTTGGCATATAGCGGATGTGCCGAGGAAGTGGGGGAGGCTTGTGATTTTGTCGGCGGAGATCTTTACGGAGATATATTCAACCATTCCTTCTCGTGTAAATTTTTCAGAGCATATTCTCGAAATCAACCCTTTGAACAGATGTTTTCCCGCTGTAAGCCTTCGTTGGGGAGTCATACATTGACAAAGACTCTTGATCAAATGAAAATCAGCCTTGCTTCTACCATGGCTCATCACGGTGCAAGCTTGGTGATAGATGCAATAGATCCTGTTGGAACTATGGACGCAAGGCTTTATGAAAAATTGGGACAAATGTTTAGCCTTCAAAAGCCGTATGAGAAGTATTTTTGCGGTGAAATGGCCGAGGATATAGGAATCTTTGTAAGTCTGAAAAGTAAGATCAAGATGCTTTTGCCCGATAGCCGCGATTGCAGTGTGAAATTTTGTTCGGGGCTTGTCCAAAGGCATATTCCCGTTTCTGTGGTTAGTCCCTACAGCGAGCTTGAAAAGCATAGCTTTGTTGCGGCGCCAATGCTTTCCGTTGTTGACGACAAGGATGCCGAGAGATTGAAGAGCTACGTTAGAGACGGCGGAGTTTTGTATATTAGCGGCTTTGAAGCAAAGGAATTAATAGGAGAGCTTACCGGACATAAGCTTTTGGGACAAACGGAGGAAAACAAGGTGTATTTTGCACCGAAAGAGGGGGCAGAGGAGATATTCGGCGGTTTTAACGAGAAGTATCCTCTCCCGATGGGATATTCCTCTCCTGTGGTGGAAGCGGCTGAGGGAGCCCGTGTGCTTTCGGTTTTGAAGCTTCCGTACACTAAACCGCAGGATTTTGATTTTGCTTCTATTCATTCCGATCCTCCCGGAATTTTGACCGATATTCCTGCAATAACCGTTAATTCCTACGGAAAGGGAATTGTAATTTGGGCTGCGCTTCCGATAGAGGGAGAAGCTTACTGTGAATATACGGATCTTTTGTTAAGGCTTTTTAAATCCCTGAGAGAACTTAGCTTTTCCTTTGAAAGCTTGGATGCTCCGTCGGTGGTTGAGCTTACCCTTTTTAAGAACGAGAGCTTTTATACACTTAATGCATCTCTTGTTTCGGACGTTGAAAAGGCGTTTAAGCTTTGTCCCTTTACAGTGAGGGTGAAGCTTGATAAAGCCCCCCGTGAGGTTCTTGCTTTAGGAACGGGAGAAAAGCTTGATTTTAATTACAGTAACGGCTATCTTGAATTTGAAACTCCGATTCTTGATATATTTGAAATGTTCAGGATAGATCTATGAAAAAAGGTTGACTCGATCATAAGTGTTGAGTCAACCTCGTTTTTTTTAAAAAATAAAGCTTGTTAAGGTGTCGGTATTATCTTCGGAATATTCGATTTCCTCGGAAAACATTCTTGCGTAGGGGATCAGCTCCTCTTTGGTTTTTACTTTGTTTTTGTGGCAAACAGAACGCAAAATGCTGTAGCACAAAAGTGAAAACCAAAGTGTGCTTTGGAATTCCTCAGAGCTTTGAGAATTACTGCAATGTCTGTACACAAAATAGCCTAAAGCTCTTTCAAGGGGCTTTTCAAGAGCTTCTTTCAGGGGGACGTCGCTGCTGTAGTCGCAGATAATGGCCTTGTCTTCTTCGTTGAGATATTCAAGTGATCCCAGCAGCTTTTTTAAGGCTTCTTCCTCGATCTGCAAGGCTTCAGGATCAAAATGCCCTGCAATGCTTTGAAGCTTTTTTGAATGGGAGAGATCGGGATCTGAAAGGACGTTAAATATTTCTTGTCTTTTTATAAGGGGATCGAAATAATAATCTTCCCCATCGCCGTCGATTTCGCCGATCGCCTCAAGCTTGAAATGATCCGACGAAAGTATTATCCTGCAAGCCTCCTCGCAAGCTAAACCTATTCCCAGCTCCGCACCTCTTGGAGTGAAATTGTAAAACCTGGGGTGCTCACGGCAGATCTCGCAAAGATAGTCCTCTCCCAGCTCTGAAATTATCCTGCACAGTCCGTTTTCGTCAAGATGGGGACATCTTTTTTTGGCATCCAAACGAAAATGAGGGGTGGGATCGGTCTCGACCGATTCCTTTATCGTTGTTGAGTAGCCTTGGGTGAGGCTTTGGTATTTTTTCAGAGAAGCACCGTCGACGTCTATTTCCCAGCCGATACAGCAGTTATGACGGCATTTGTCGGCGATACAGTGAAAATCCTTGTAGTAAGCAGGGGCGTACAGCAGCATACAGTGTCCTTTAAAGAGTGATAAGAGCTTCGAGGGCTTGGGTATTTTTATCTAAAAGGCTTTTGACTGCTCTGATGGCAAAGCTCTCAAAGTCGGTGTGATCGATAAGTCTGAAGGCGTCGGCGCAAAGGTCTACGGTTTTTGCTTCGTCAAAGCCGTCGAGGCATCCTCCGATGCATATAAATCGCAATATCAGATACACGGTACAAAGGGCGAGATGCTCCTCCATTGCACTGTGAGGTCTGTCCTGAAAGGGGAAGCGGGAGAAAAATACGTGGTTTACCAGCATATGCTCGAAAAAGATCTGCCAATCCTTAAGACCGTTTTCAAAGCGCTCCTTAAGGCAAAGATAGAGCCTTTCGGGCTCCGACGCTTTTTCCAGACCTTCAATGATGGGCAAGGCGGCTTCGGAGAGGGAGTCGCTGTGAGAGCAGAGGAGCTTCATAAGCTCAAGCACGGTTGCCGCGCTTTGGGGGTCAGGCTCAAGCCCGGGATCCGGAAGGAAAAAAAGGCTCCCGGATACTATCTTTTGGGGAGTGATGCGGTCGTTTTCCTCGGAGCATTTCTCCAGACGAAGAAAGACGTTTTTCAGCTTTGTGAGCCTTTGAGGCAGACTCAGCTCTCTTTCCTGTAAAATCGAAATGAAAAACAGCCTTAAGGGGAGCTGGATACCAAAGGAATCTATGGTATGGACGGGACGGAGCTTTTTCGGCGGCTGAAGCTCTGAGGCTTTTTCGGAGAAGCTTATGGGCTCGGATCGGTGAAGGAGGAGCTCCAGAGTTGCCTCGCAGCTGTTTGATAGGGAGCACTCCAAGCCGTAGTCGTCCTTTCTTATGCCTCTGGGGTAAAGACGGCAAACGTCGGGGATAGCACCTTCGCCCAGGGCGTTTTGCAGACTGCAGCTTCCGTCCTCGGATCTCAGGCGGCAGTTGCCGTCGTAGCCGTGCTCTATGTAGGCGTAGGAGTCCTCGGAGGGGCAGTCGCTGAGCCTGAGAGAGCAGTCGATCCTCCTGCGAAGCTCGGGAGAGCAATCGGCTCCTATAAGCTCAAAATACTTTGCCATATCCACAGAGACTCTCCAGCCCTCGCAGCAGGCGTGGCGGCAGGCGCCCATTTTACATTTAAAGTTCTCAAAATAGTCGGGTACAAGATAAGTGTGATGCATATAGCCTTCCAATTATTTTTTTAGCGAAAAAATATTACACCCGAAAATTATGGATTTTTTTATGATTTTGTATTTTTTATAAATCGAAATGTGAATAATGTGTTAATTCTTTCGCCTCCTATTGACAAACGCAGTCTGAATGGTTATAATATGTCGGTGTAAAGAAAAAAACTTTACAGCAAGCGGGTGAAGAAATGTTTGAAAAAAATCTTGCTCTCAACGAGCTTTACGATCTTTATGCGGAATTACTCTCACCCAAAAAGCG
Organism: Oscillospiraceae bacterium; assembly: GCA_015063985.1. Taxonomy (GTDB): domain Bacteria; phylum Bacillota; class Clostridia; order Oscillospirales; family SIG627; genus SIG685. The sequence goes on from SVTC01000013.1 coordinate 36,015, forward strand.
CAGGGTCTTCGAATTGTACTACAGTGAGGATCTGTCCCTTTTTGAGGTCGCTCAGGAAACGGGGATCTCAAGACAGGGGGCAAGGGATCTGATAAGCCGTACCGCCAAGGAGCTTGAGGAATACGAAAGTCTGTTGAAGCTCAGGGAAAAAAGAAAAGCCGTGGGCGTTCGGATATCGGAATTAAGAGAGCTTTTCGAGGATTGCGAAGGCGAAAAAAAGCGCGAGCTTGAAAGGATCTCTTCAAGCATACTTTCTCTTTTCGGTCAGTGAGGTGATAGAGTGTTCGGCAGTCTTGCAGAAAAGATGAACGAGGCGTTCAAAAAATTTAAAAACAAGGGTAAGCTCACTGCCGCAGACGTCAAGGCGGGAATGAGAGAGATAAAGCTGGCACTTCTTGAGGCTGACGTAAACTTTAAGGTCGTCAAGGAATTTGTCAGTGCCGTCACCGAAAAAGCCGTCGGCGAGCAGGTGCTTGAAAGTCTTGTGCCCGCTCAGCAGATAGTTAAGATAGTTCACGAGGAGCTCATCGCCATTATGGGCGAGAAAAACGAAAAGCTTCTTGTAAATCCAAAGCCTCCCACAGTTATAATGATGGTGGGTCTTCAAGGCTCGGGTAAGACCACTCACACGGGTAAGCTTGCAAAGATGCTGAAAAAGCAGGGCAAGAGACCCTTGCTTGTAGCCTGTGACGTGTACAGACCCGCTGCGATAAAGCAGCTTCAGGTCGTGGGAGAGAGCGTGGGAGTTCCCGTTTTTTCCATTGAAAACGAAAAGGATCCCGTTAAGATAGCAAGCGAGAGCTTGAAAGCGGCTCAGCGAGGTGCAAACGACGTGGTTCTGATAGATACCGCGGGCAGACTTCACATAGACGAGGTGCTCATGGGTGAGCTGGAAAGTATAAAGACCAAGGTGGAGCCCACTGAGATACTTCTTGTTATCGACTCTATGACCGGTCAGGATGCGGTGAACGTTGCCCAGAGCTTTAACGAGCTTTTGAGCATCAGCGGCGTTATCCTTACAAAGCTTGACGGTGACACCAGAGGCGGTGCTGCGCTCAGTGTAAGGCACATAACCGGAAAGCCCATAAAGTTTATCGGCGTGGGCGAAAAGCTTGACGATCTTGAGCCCTTCTATCCCGACAGAATGGCATCCAGAATACTTGGTATGGGTGACGTGCTTTCCCTTATAGAGAAGGCTCAGGAGGCATTCGACGAGAAAAAGGCGGTTGAGCTGGAGAAGAAGCTGAGGGAATCCTCCTTTAGTTTGCAGGACTACCTTGAGCAGTTCAAGCAAATAAAGAATATGGGTTCTCTGGAGCAGATCATGGGAATGATACCCGGTATGAAGCCCGGAGCACTGAAGGATGCCAAGATCGATGAAAAGCAGATCGGTCGTACGGAGGCTATCATTCTTTCCATGACCATGGCAGAGAGAGACGATCCCTCTATTATCAACTCTTCCCGCAAGAAGAGAATAGCCGCAGGAAGCGGAACCTCTGTGGAGGAGGTCAACAGACTTCTTAAGCAGTATGAGCAGACCAAGCAGATGATGAAGCAATTTACGGGAATGGGCCGTAAGGGTAAGCTTGCAAAGAAGCTTGGAATGTTTGGATTCTGACCCCTTTCCCGTCGGGTATATGACGGGTACAGATAAAGATTTTACTATCAGGAGGTGAAATATAAATGGCAGTAAAGATCAGACTGAAGAGACTCGGTTCCAAGAAGAACCCCTTCTACCGTGTTGTCGTCGCAGATTCCAGATACCCCAGAGACGGAAGATTTATCGAGGAGATCGGTACTTACAATCCCCTTATTGATCCCCCCGAGATCAAGGTTGATTCCGACAAGGCAAAGAAGTGGATCTCCAACGGCGCTCAGCCCACCGAGACCGTCAGAAGCATTCTCAAGAAGAGCGGCGCTATCGACTAAGCATTGAAAGGAAATCCCAAATGAAGCAGGTTTTAATCGATATTGCAAAATCTCTTGTCGAGAATCCCGACGAGGTCGTGGTCAACGAAAGGCAGGACGGAGAATATCTCCATCTCGAGCTGAGCGTTGCTCCCGACGATATGGGCAGAGTTATCGGCAAGCAGGGAAAGATCGCAAAGTCGATCCGTACCGTGATGAAGGCTGTTGCCGCCAAGAACAACGTTAAGGTAATGGTCGACATCATTTGAGAACATATCCCATAAAGAACGCCGCGACAGTGTCGCGGTATCTTTTTTTTATTTGCGGCATATACTTTCCGTAGGAACTCTTTTAAGGAAAGGTGGATGCAAATGGAAGATAATATCATAAAAAGGCTTTTGCAGGAAAACGATGCTCAGCTTGGCGAAAAGGTAAAAAAGACCGCCGTTGCGGCGGGGCTGGGCGAGAAGAGGGCTCAGAATATGGTAAAGGATCCCCAAAAGCTCAGAGAGGTGATAGCCGGGCTCAAGGAAAGCGACGTCAGAGCGGTTATGGAGCTTGTTGGCGAGGAGCAGTTTATGAAGATACTTCTGGGAGCCAAGGGGGAAGGCAATGGATGAGCTTTCCGGAAGGATAAAGGAGCTTTTGAAGGATCCGGAGAGTGTGGCAAGGATAATGAGTATTGCCAAAAGCTTTGGTGAGGGGAGTCAGGAAAAAGAAGTCGAAAAGCAAGAGGTGCAGGAGGAAGGAGCAGAAGACGATATGATAGCTGCCGTTTTGAAAAATCCTCGCCTAAAAAAGCTCTTTTGCACCGATTGCCAAAGGAGAAACCGACTTCTTACCGCCCTTTGTCCCTATCTCAGCAGCGAAAAGAGCAAAAAGCTGCAAAGAATATTGAAGGCGACCTCCGCCATTGAGACGGTCTTTGGTGCCGCCGAGCTTTTCTGAGGTGGAATATGTTCAGACAAAGACTTGATTTTACACCCGACGAGACTGCGCTGAAGTATCAAAGGGAGCGGGAGGCATACCAAAAAAGGCTTAAGGATTTTCAAAGCGCTTCCATAGTGCCCGTTGCCGCTTCGCCCAAAACCGAGCCTGCCGCCGAGACAGTGGTGGAGACGGAAAAAAAGCGGAGCTTTTTGGGAAGCGATGCGGCGCTTATCGGAGCCTTGATACTTATGCTTTTGGAGGGAGATGCGGAGCAGGACAGCGTGCTTTTGGGAATACTGATATATCTGATGTGGTAAAAATATCCCCGAAAAGAATTTCTTTTCGGGGATAAGTGCTTTATAGGCTGTAAAGCTTATCTCTGTTTTCTCTGATGACCTCGGGAGAGCCGCATTCATAGTGGAAGGGGCCCGAATAATCAGCCTTTTCAAGCTCGGCTATAAGGGATTTCCAATCCACCTTGCCTTCCAAAGGAAGCCAATGCTTTTCGTCCACGAAATCGTAATCGCTGACGTGGAGTGTGTGGATGTATTTTCCCGTTTTTTGAATGAAGTGTACGGGGTCCTCGGTGAGAAGGTGGTTGGTATCAAAGCAAAGCTTGAGGCCGTCTACACTGTTTATGATCCTGAGCGCCTCCTCGGAATTATGGCACAGGCAGGTTCTGGGAAGACTTTCGCAGCACACCGTAATTTTGTAGGGCTTGGCGAATTCCACTAACTTGCCGAAGCTTTCTATTGATTCTGCCATTCTCTGCTCTCTGTCGTGATCCTCAATAGGCTCACTGCTTGGATGGACCACGACTGTCCTTGCGCCCGTCATTGCCGCTTCGTGAATGAAACGGCGGAAGGTCTCCATGGTTCTGACTATTCTGTCCTTATCGGGATGGGCGATGGAGAGGTGGATGAAATCCAAATGACGGCTCCATATCTTGACGCCTGTGTTTTTGCTCCATTGCTCCACACGGTCATAGTCAGTATCGTTTTCGGTATAGGCGTATTCAACGCTTTGCACGCCGTTTTTTGCACATCTTTCCAAAAAAGCTTCGTTAAGATCGCGGTACTGGGAAATGCCCAGCATCCAGTTCTTTCTGTTTGTCATATCCCTTTTCCTCTTATTAAGAAAAGGTGCCGCAGGTTTATCTGCGGCACCTTGAAAATTATTCTGCTGTGGTAGCTTCCTGAGTAGCTTCCTGAGTTGCGTTGTCAGCAAAGTTGAAGTTCAGGTTGATGGTGTTGCCTTCAACGAGAGTCTGTGTAAGAGAAACTTCCTTGTTTGCGATGGTGTATACCCAGAAGTTGCCAACGTTGAAGTTGTCTGCATAGTCGGTGATGGTAACGTTGTTTTCATCGATGGAGCAAGCATAGTTTTCCTTGATCATTGCGAAAACTGCATTGAGAGCATCCTCAACGGTGGGGTTGGTAACGTAAAGCTCGACCTTGCCGTTGTAGTAAAACTCGGGGTTGTTAACGTCTACCTCGGGCTCTTCGCCTTCCTCAGCCTCGGTTGTGGGGGGAACGTAACCGGGGTTAACGATAACTACCTTAACGTTTACTGCTTTCTCAGCAGTGCCGTACTTTGTAGAGGTGGGCTCATTGGAAGCGCAGGAGAAAAGCATGGGAAGGACCATGAGAACTGCCAGCACTGTAACGATGATCTTTTTCATTTTAATGTACTCCTTACAAATTTACTTTCGGTATTATCCGATTTATATATATTATACTTATAAAAATTGCCAATGTCAATATGAATTTGAAAAAACCTTATTACATAAAAATGAATAAAGAGGGATCTGAGATCATAAAGCTTGTTTGGGAGGATAATATGAAACGTTTTTTACTTATCATTATTGCGCTTTTGGTTATGGGTGGCTTTTTTTGGGGGAACAGCTCTCTTGAGGATGCCTCCGAGGTGCTTTGGGAGCAGGCGGGGCAAGAGGGATCCTGTGTGGCTGTGCTGATAGGCGCGGCGGGGGACGAAAGCTATTGCTGAGATCTTTTTTGCCGGAGCGGGTCGTTTTTGAGCCCTCCTGCGCGTTTATCGTTCTTGCTCTTTTGGCGATGGGGGATGCTTACAGCTGTCTTTTGTTCTTTCTTGCCTGCTTTATTCACGAGTGCGGTCATCTTTTATGCTCGGGACTGTGCCGAAGAAGGATAAGGAGTCTCAGCTTATCGGCGAGCGGGGCGAAAATTGCCTTGGCGGGAAATCTGGGAAGCTACAAAAAGGATATAGCGGTGGCTCTTTCGGGCTCGGCGGCGAATTTTTTGACCTGCGTCCTGATGAGAGCCTTCCTTCCCGCTTTTGGTAAGGCCGAGGTGTTTTTCTTTTTCTCCAATCTTTTGCTGGGAGCCGTTAATCTTTTGTGGGTGGGAGAGCTTGACGGAGCGGTGGCATTGGAAAGTGCGCTTTGTGCCTTTTTTGATCCTATAAAAGCCGAAGGGCTGATGAGGATAACGGGGGCATTGGGGATCGTTATCCTGCTTTTGTTGGGAGTAGGGGTAATGGTGATCACGGGAGGGAATTTTTCGTTGCTTCTTTTGTGGCTCGGGATAATGGCAAAAAACAAAAAAGACCGCCAAAGCGGTCTTTTCCGATGAGTTTATAAGGTCGGCGTCGGTTCAACGCAAGGTTCGGATTTTGTCTGCAGAAAATGCCGACGCGAACCATGTAATGGGTAGTACCTCGGTTGATCCGCCTCAGGCTCCCATAGAGTTGAGCATCTTAGTAAACTGGCTCTTCTTTCTGGCAGCTGCATTCTTGTGCAGGTGACCCTTGCATACAGCCTGATCCAGCTTCTTGACAGCGTCCTTATAGGTCTTCTGTGCAAGCGCGGTATCCTTATCGTTGATTGCCTTCTCGTACTTCTTGATCATGGTCTTCATGGAAGTGACGAACATTTTGTTGGCAAGAGTCTTCTTGTCGGTAACGATCACACGCTTCTTTGCTGACTTGATATTTGGCATTGTTACACCTCCTGTCAGAATGGATTACATTTCACAGTAGCTTATATGATACCATTATTTTTCAAAAAAATCAATAGTTTTTTCAAAAAAAATAAAAAAATCTTTGAAAAATCTTATATTATTTTGTTTGAGGATATAATTATCCGATCAATTGGCAAAAATAAGTAAAAAATAAAAGGAGAGAAACGGAAAATGCAGCTTAGGACAGATCTTGCCCTGGAGGGTATTCCCGAAAAAAGCCGTGTAAAACGGGTGAAATACGGCTGTATTAAAGCAGAGCTTTGCACTATAGGCGAGAATGAGCGGGATATTGGCTTCTGCGGCGGCGACTATCTTACCGTTGACGTTGGGGAGCTATGGAAGGAGAGCGTGGAGAGCTTAAGAGAAAAGACTCTTTCTCTTGCTCTTGCGATGAGGGAGCTCTTCGGAGAGCTTGCGGGGAAAAGAGTTATGGTTGCGGGGCTCGGGAACAGACATATCACCGCAGATGCTTTGGGCCCCCTGGCGGTGGAGAATACCCTGGTGACCTCCCATATAAAAAAGGAGAAGCGGGAGCTTTTTGAAAGCCTTGGTCTGGAGGAGGTCTGTGCCATATGCCCGGGAGTGCTGGGGCAAACGGGAATAGAAAGTGCAACGGTGATAAAAAGCGTTTGCTCGGCGGTGAAGCCGGATATAGTGATAGCGGTCGATGCCCTTGCGGCACACAGGACCGAAAGGCTGGGAAGGACTGTTCAGATATCGTCCTGCGGCTTTTCTCCCGGAGCGGGGGTGGGCAACGTCAGAAGCTGTATAAACAGCGATACTCTGGGGTGCAGGGTGGTCACCGTGGGTGTTCCCACCGTGGTAAGCGCCCTTACCCTTGCGGGAGATCTGGGGGAGCCGAGAGATAAGGCGCGGCGTTGGCAGGAGCTTTTCGTTACTCCCAAGGAGAGCGATACCATAATAAAGACAATGGGAGTTTTCATTGGCCACGGGATAAATCTTGCTCTTAATCCCGAGCTTGATTACGATACCATGCTCAGCCTTGCGGCAGTATAGGAGGATGAAATGAAAAGTAAAAAAAGCGAGCTTTGGAATCAGATATTAAAAAGCTTTATTCTGTATGCCTTGACTCCTCTTTTATGCGTGGCGGTGACGGCGGTAAGCGTTTTTGCCCGCGGTGAGGGGATATACAGCCTTGAATGCCTTCTGACGCAGTATTCCATAGAAGCCTTAGCCGAAAGGATGGCTCTTAATTCGGGAGTTGACGAAAAGGAAAAAAACGATGAAGGCGGAGCGCTTTACTTTCTTCCTCCCTTGACCGACGCAGCAAGCGGTCTTTTGCCCGAGGAGATAAGACTGCAGGTGATGACCTCCATTCCCGAGGGGATGCTTCCCATAATCAAGGCGGATCTCTCCTCGAAGAGCGTATTTATAAATACCACCAAATACGAGCTTGATAAGGAAGAGCTTTTGAAGGACGCTCAGCATTTTGATTTTGAGAAAACGGAGCCTCTCGTGCTTGTGCTCCACACCCATACCACGGAGGGCTATTACGAGGGCCCGAGGGATATTATAACGGAAAATGCGGTGGGGTATTACGATCCCGTGAATGATTCCCCGCGCAGCTCGGATCCCCAAAAAAGTGTGGTTGCGGTGGGAGAGGAGCTTTGCAGGGTGCTGGGAGAAAACGGAATAGCCTCCGTACACTGCACCGAGATCAACGACAGCGACTTTAACAAAAGCTACCAGAGCAGCTATTATGCCGCTCTTGAGTATCTTGAAAAATACCCTTCCGTAAAATACGTTATAGATATACACAGAGATTCCATTATAAGGGAGAACGGAGATAAGCTTTGCCCCGTGACCACCCTGGACGGAGAGGAGGTGGCGCAGGTGATGCTGGTAATGGGAACGGACGAAAGCGGATACAGCCACCCGAGCTGGAGAAAAAATATGGCAAACGCCCTTCTTTTTAAGGAAAAGATGGACGAAATGTTCCCGGGGCTTTCAAGACCTATCTACGTCAGGGACGTAAGGTTCAATCAGCACGTCAGCACCGGAGCGATGCTTCTCGAAATGGGAAGCTGCGGCAATACCGTCGAGCAGGCGATAAGGAGTGCGAAATACTGCGCCCTTGCTCTTGCGGCGGCAATAAAGGGAGAATAAAAAGACTCGGCGCAGGAAATTGCGCCGAGTTTGATTTTAATATGCGTAGTAGGCTGCGGTCTCGTTGTTGTAGGGGCTGGTGAGATAGAGAACGTCGCCGACAAGCTCGCTTGCCATTGTGACCGTTCCGCTGTTTTCAAAATTAAAGGTGATGCTGTCATCGGTGAAGGTATAGCTGAATGCCATATCCTGTCCGTCGGCATCAAGATTTCCGGTCATATCGGAGTAGAAGGTGATGGTCTCATAATAGTCGTCGTCGGTATAGTACCAGTCGCCGATCAGGGGATTGGACACTACGGGATTTTCCTGTACGGGCGGGTTGTTGGTACCGCCGGAGGGAATGAGATCCTTCAGTGACTCCACCATATCCTCGGGAAGACCTGCCTTTTTCAGGTTGTCGGTAAGCTTGGTCAAAAAGCTCTCGGCGTTCTTGCCCAGCTCCTCTATAGCAGCCTTATCGTTGACGTCGATGGTGTTGGAGGGAAGGGTGACCGTTCCGCCGTTGGTGATCTTTGCGTTGATGGTCGCAGTTACCAAAGCGTCATCCTTGAGAAGCACGGAGTAAATGACCGTGGACTCGGTATTGGTGGGAGTCTTGAATTCAACGGAGAGTGCGATCTGGGAGAGCATAGAGCTTATGTCGCTTATGCTTGTGCTTGCGCTTGCGGTGGGAGCATAGGACTGAGCATAGGGAGTGGGTACTGCGGTTCCGGTGCCCCAATCTTCATCCCAACCTTCATCCCAATCGTCATCCCAATCGTCGTCGATCTCGGGAAGATTCATGCTTCCGCCCAAATTATTGATAAGAGAGCTTATGTTGGGGTCGAGCTTGAATATGAGCTTACCGTTGTATCTGCCCTCGGCTGCGGAGTTAACGTCCCAGTCAATGACCTCCATTACGGCAATGCCCATAGTGGCGCCGCTCGCCTGTGCCTTGATGTTGTATTTTCCGTTGAGCTTTCCGCCGTTGGAGCTACCTTCGCCTATGATCTTCATACCGCCCTGATCCTTGATGGAGAGAACGATCTCTTGACCAAAGCTGCTTCCGTTGTCGAGGTATACGTTGGAGAGGGTTGCGCCGAAGCCGTCTATTGCGCTGCCGACAACGTTTCCTGCTCCGTCAACGTATACGGTGTAGTTTATTTCGAATTCGGGAATGCTCAGCATATCAATGGAGCTGTCTGCGCCGGAAAGAGCACCCTGAAGATTGCTCCATACCTCGGTAAAGCTTACTCCGGAGTCCTTCATAAGGTCGCTTTCGCAGATGTTTTTGATGATGCTCTTGACGTCCTCGTCCTTTGCAAGCTCAGAGGCCATTTTTTTCAGAGCGGTTTTTATAACGTCCTCGTCGATCTTTGCGGTGTAAAGAGAAAGATCCTTGCTTACTCCGCCTGCGGTGACGCTCATATCCTGCTTGGTAACCTCGGTTATGGAATCAAAGATGGTGTTTATATATCTGGAGAGGATCCTTTCCAGAACGGCTTCGTCGGGAAGGAGGGCGAGATAGCTTTCCATATCTGCGGCAATATCCATTGTTGTCATATCGTCGGGAAGGAGCTCGTCCAGATCCATGCTGATAGCCTTGTCACTGAGCTCCGGAATGGAAACAGTGACGCGCGTTTCGGTTATTGTCACCTTAAGGGTGACCAGAGTGGTGCCGTTGAGCTTAACCTCGAGGTCCATTCCGGTCTTGCCGTTGTCGGTGGTTGCGGTGATCGTATAGCCTGCTTCCTTGAACCAGGAGACGTCAACGCTGTTGCCGATGGTGGATTGGAGAAGATTAACGGCACTGTCCTCAAGCTTGAGGGTGAGATCGCCGTTGACCGTAAAGTGGTTGGGGTCAAAGGGCAAGCTTTGACCGGAGGAGACTGAGGATAAGGAGCCTATCAGACTGCCGGTCATATTCTTATTGACGTATGCGAAATAGTCCTTATCGGACATCGTCATCTTCTTGAAGGTGTTGTCGATGGTCTTCCAGTTAAAGATGGCAAGAACAACAGCAACGGCCAGAACCAGGCAAACGGAAATGAGGATCCATTTCTTTGCGCCGCCCTTTTTCTTTTTCTTGGGCTGCTCGGGTGCGGGACTTACGGGAGGAACGTAGCCCTGCTGAGGGGGAACGTAGCCCTGCTGAGGGGGAACGTAGCCCTGCTGAGGGGGAACGTAGCCCTGCTGAGGAGGGACGTAGCCCTGCTGAGCGTTGAGAAGCTCTCCGGGAGGTACGTCTGTAGCTATCGGAGAGGGGATATCCTTAGGCTGCTCGGGTTGGGGAGCGGGTGCCTCGGGTTGGGGAGCAGGTGCCTCGGGTTGGGGAGCGGGTGCCTCGGGTTGGGGAGCGGGTGCCTCGGGTTGGGGAGCTGTTTCGGGCTCTGCGGGAGTGCTTTGTGGGGCTTCCTGTGCAGGCTCAGCTGCAGGTGCGGGAGCGCCGCAAGCGGTGCAGAACTTGGAGCCTTCTTCCAAAGGCTTTCCGCATTGTGTGCAGTTCATGGTTTTATATCCTTTCGTCAAATAATAATTTCGTTACCGAATAATAGTACACTACCAAATAATAATATACCACAGCATTTGAAAAGTGTCAAGGAATTTATTGTGGTAAAGTGGGGAATTTTCGGGAATTATCTTGACTAATCGTGAAAAATAGGATATAATTATCCGCGATTTAAATAATAGGAGGAAAAAATGGAAGCATTATTTGAAAATCTTCTCAATCTTAACTGGCAGCAAGTGGTAATGTGGATAATCGGCGGCGTTCTGATCTTCCTTGCCATTGTAAAGGATATGGAGCCTACCTTGCTTTTGCCTATGGGATTTGGTGCTATACTTATCAACCTGCCCGAGTCCGGTGCCAAGGAGGTCATTGACAGACTTTTTGAAATCGGAATAGACAATAACGAGCTGATGCCCTTGATCTTGTTTATAGGTATCGGTGCGATGATCGACTTTGAGCCCCTTTTAACCAATCCAAAGCTTATGATCTTCGGTGCGGCGGCACAGTTTGGAATATTCTTCACTCTGGGACTTTCCAGCGTCTTGGGATTCGAGCTTAACGATGCGGCGTCCGTTGCCATAATCGGTGCGGCAGACGGTCCCACGTCCATTTTTGTGGCTAACACTCTTAATTCCAACTACACTGCGGCGATAATGGTTGCGGCTTATTCATATATGGCTCTGGTGCCTATCGTCCAGCCCCCCATCATCAGAATGTGCACCACCAAGAAGGAGCGCTTGATCCGTATGGAATACACCGGAAAGAAGCCCTCCAAGCTCACAAAGATCCTTTTCCCCATCGTCGTTACCGTTGTGGTGGGTATAGTTGCACCCGACGCGGTTGCTCTTATCGGATTCTTGATGTTCGGTAACCTCATCCGCGAGTGCGGAGTTCTCAACTCCCTTTCCGAGACCGCAAGCAAGGTGTTGGCAAACCTTATCACCATTTTCCTCGGAATCACCATTGCGGCAAGAATGACCGCCGCAGAGTTTTTGCGTTTGGAAACTCTTCTCATTATGGCTTTGGGACTTCTCGCCTTTGTGGTCGATACCTTCGGCGGAATAATGATCGCAAAGCTTATGAACCTTGTTTCCAAGAAGAAGATCAATCCTATGATCGGTGCGGCGGGAATCAGTGCCTTCCCCATGTCTTCAAGAGTCGTCAATAAGATCGGTCTTGAGGAGGACAGCCAGAATTTCCTTTTGATGCACGCAGTGGGCGTTAACGTTTCAGGTCAGATCGCATCCGTTATTGCGGGCGGTATGATCCTCAGTTTGCTTGGTTGAGGAGGTATAAAAAATGAATTTCACTCCCGAAAATATGTATGATGCAATGCCCATTATGGGTTACGGAATGCTGGGCGTTTTTATTGTTACCCTGATTATCATAGGCATAGTCTGGGTGCTCAACGCCATTACAAGTAAAAAGAATTAAGGCTTCCTGACTTATCCCCGACGGATCTGCCGTCGGGGATTTTTTTATTTTTTGCGGCGGCTTCCTGTTTTTGTCTATTATTAACAAAAACAAAATATAGATTTTGTTAGTAATTTAAACCACAATATATTGTGTTTTCTGTTGACTTATACAACGGAATGTGTTATAATAGGCACGCTGCCGAAATAAAGGAGGGAAAGCTATGCATATTGGCGGAATGATGAATCTTACGCTTTTGGATTACCCCGGCCTTTGCGCCTGCACGGTTTTCTTCTCGGGCTGCGATCTCAGGTGCCCGTTTTGCCACAACGCCCGCTTGGTGAAGGGGCTTGAGGGGGATATGACCGACAGAGTCAAGGAGTATCTTGAAAAGAGAAAGGGTATACTTGACGGAGTCTGCATCACCGGCGGAGAGCCCTTGATGCAAGGGGATCTGGAGGATTTTGTCAAATACGTCAGAGGCTTGGGGCTGAAGGTAAAGCTTGACACCAACGGCACCTATCCGGACAGATTAAAGTCCTTTCTGGACCGCGGTCTTATAGACTACGTTGCCATGGATATAAAGGCGTCCCCGGAGGATTACCCAAAGCTTTGCGGATGCAAGGTGGATATCGAACGGATCCTTGAAAGCATCAACGTTATAAGATGCAGCGGCGCGGATTTTGAATTTCGCACCACAGCCGTCAAGGGGCTTCACACAAGAGAGAGCATTGTCGAAGCGGCAAGGCTTGCGGGAGACAGTAAGTATTATCTGCAGAACTTCAAGGACTCGGGAGATACGCTGGGCGGAAGCTTCGAGGGCTTTGACGGGCAGGAGCTGGAGGATATGATAAGCGAGATAAAGAGCTTTAATCCCAAGGCCTGTCTCAGAGGATAACCAAGGGCATAATTAAAAGAAATATATATATTTAAGTGAGGAAAAACAATGTATCGCGTTACGAAAAGAGACTCAAAAATAGCTGATTTTGATATTGCGAAAATATCTGAAGCTATAAAAAAGGCATTTGAGGCCTGCGAAAGGAAATATAACGATAACGTTATAGACTTTCTGGCACTGAAGGTCACCAGTGATTTCGAGCCCAAGATCACCGACGGTCTGGTGGCGGTCGAGGATATCCAGGACAGCGTTGAGACCGTTCTTGTTCAGGCGGGCTATGCAGACGTTGCAAAGGCGTATATTCTCTACAGACGTCAGAGAGAAAAAATGAGAAAGATGAAGTCCACCATCCTTGACTACAAGGAGCTTGTGGACAAATACGTAAAGAATCTTGACTGGAGAGTTAAGGAAAACTCCACCGTTACCTATTCTGTCGGCGGTCTGATCCTCTCTAACTCCGGTGCCATCACCGCAAACTACTGGCTCAGCGAGATCTACGACGACGAGATCGCAAAGGCGCACAGCAATGCCGATATCCACCTTCACGACCTGAGCATGCTCACCGGCTACTGCGCGGGCTGGAGCTTAAAGCAGCTTATCGAGGAGGGTCTTGGCGGCGTTGGCGGAAAGATCACCTCCGCTCCCGCAAAGCATCTTGCCACACTGTGCAACCAGATGGTAAACTTTTTGGGAATTATGCAAAACGAGTGGGCGGGCGCCCAGGCGTTCAGCTCCTTTGATACCTACCTTGCTCCCTTCGTAAAGGCGGACGATCTAAGCTACGACGCCGTTAAAAAGTGCATCGAGAGCTTTATCTACGGCGTTAACACCCCCAGCCGTTGGGGAACTCAGGCACCCTTCTCCAATATCACCCTTGACTGGACCGTTCCCTCCGACCTTGCGGATGAATATGCCATCGTCGGCGGCAAGCGTATGGACTTCAAGTACGGCGATTGCAAGAAGGAAATGGATATGGTCAACCGTGCCTTCCTCGAGATAATGATCGAGGGCGATGCTCAGGGCAGAGGCTTCCAGTACCCCATTCCCACCTACTCCATCACAAGCAACTTCGATTGGTCCGAAACAGAGAACAACAAGCTTCTCTTTGAAATGACCTCAAAATACGGTACTCCCTATTTCTCCAACTACGTAAACAGCGATATGGAGCCCAGCGACGTAAGAAGTATGTGCTGCCGACTCAGGCTTGACCTCAGAGAGCTGAGAAAGAAGTCCGGCGGTTACTTCGGAAGCGGCGAAAGCACCGGATCTGTTGGTGTTGTAACCATCAATATGCCCAGAATAGCATATCTTGCCGCAGATAAAGATGATTTCTACAAGCGTCTTGATCATATGATGGACATTGCCGCAAGAAGCCTTAAGATAAAGAGAACGGTCATCACAAAGCTTTTGGACGAGGGTCTGTATCCCTACACAAAGAGATATCTGGGCACCTTCAACAACCACTTCTCCACCATCGGTCTTGTCGGTATGAACGAGGCGGGTCTAAACGCCAAGTGGCTGGGCAAGGATATGACTCATCCCGAGACCCAGGAATTTACCAAGGACGTGCTCAACCATATGAGAGAGCGTCTCAGCGACTATCAGGAGCAGTACGGCGACCTCTACAACCTTGAGGCAACTCCGGCAGAGAGCACCGCTTACCGTCTTGCAAAGCACGACAGAAAGTACTATCCCGATATCGTTTGCGCAGGCGACGTTGACAGCCCCTACTACACCAACTCCTCTCACCTTCCCGTCGGATATACCGACGACGTATTCAGCGCTCTGGATATTCAGGACGAGCTTCAGACGCTTTATACCTCCGGAACCGTATTCCACGCATTCCTGGGCGAGAAGCTTCCCGATTGGAAGTCTGCGGCAAATCTTGTCAGAAAGATCGCCGAGAATTACCGCTTGCCCTACTATACCCTTTCACCCACTTATTCCGTATGCCGTGACCACGGCTATCTTTCCGGTGAGCAGTATACCTGCCCCAAGTGCGGAATGCCCGCTGAGGTATACAGCCGTATAACCGGTTATTACCGTCCCGTGCAGAACTGGAACGTGGGTAAGAGCAAGGAGTATAAGGACAGAAAGACCTATAACGTTGCTACCAGCGTGCTGACTCATACCGGTCCCAGAGAAGAGGGAAGCTGCTGCGGCACTTACGAAATGAAGCCTCAGCCCAAGCTTTTGGAGGATGGAGTTTACCTCTTTGCTTCTCTGACCTGCCCCAACTGCAAGGTTGCCGAGAGTCTGCTTTCCAAGGCTCAGATCCCCTATAACAAGATCATCGCTCAGGAGAACGTTGAGCTTGCGGAGGCTTTGGGTATACGCCAGGCGCCCACCTTGGTTGCTGTAAAGGGCGACAACGTTGAGAAGTTCGTTGCAGTCAGCGAGATAAAAAACTTCATTAAAGCAAATCAATAAGTTTTTTCGAAAGGCAGAGGTGAACCTCTGTCTTTTCGGAGTTATAAAGGAGATTAAAAATGAAAAGAATTATAGCTTTGTTGTTGATTTTTCTCACTGTATTCGCCTGCTCCTGCGCTACCGCAGAGGACGATTCCGAGGTCACCGAGGCGGAGATCGAGGCACTTGTGAAAATATTTGAGGAAAAGCTTTCCTCGGGAGAGCTGGAGGCTGAATTCAGCGGAGATCACCGTACCGAGGCGATGAAGCTTGCCTTTGGGCGTTTTCTTGCCGATCGCCCCGAGATATTTTGGTTCAACGGCGGCTTTTCCTGCGAAAGAAGCGGCTTCGGTGAGGGCACCAAGATAGTATTCAAGCCCTACAGCTCGGGAGATACCGAGTCCAATCTGAAAAAGCAAGCCGAGCTTTTCGAGGCTCTTAATAAGCTTTGCGAGGAAGCGGACAAGCTTGAAGGTGATTTCGAGAAGATAAAATATCTCTATGATCAGATCGCAATAAACACCGCATACGACGGCTACACTGCGTATAATATCGAGCTTGGAGAGGATCCCAAGGCCGTTTACAGTGCATCGGGAAGCTACGGATGCCTTATCGAGAAAAAAGCGGTCTGCTCGGGCTACAGTGCGGTATTTCAGCTTGCCGCAAGAAAGCTTGGCTATGAGGTCAACCGCATATCAGGTATAGCAAATCAGCAGTACCATCAGTGGAATCAGATCTGCGTTGACGGTCAGTGGTATAATATAGACGTTACCTGGGGCGACGTGGAGGATCCCGAGACAAGAGCGATAATCGGAGACGTGGGCTACGGTTATTTTATGTGCACCGATGCGGAGTTTAAGCAGCATCACATCGCGGACGAGGATCAGAAGCCCGAAAAATGCGACTCCGAAAGGTTTGACTACTACCGTAACATCGGAGCCTACGTCGAAAAATACGATTACGAGACCGTTGCGGCTATCATAAGAGCTCAGCTTGATTCCAACGGCGAGAGAGCGGAGGTGAAATTCTCCTCCACGGAGGAATGTCAGAAAGCATTGGATGAGCTTATTACCGCCGAAAAGATATTCGAGGTACACCCTGCCTATTCCGTGGGAGCGGTACATTACACCACGGGAGGAGAAAAGGTGCTCGGTATAGCGGCAATGGATGCTTCCGATCTGGGAGATTGAAAGAAAAAATGAAAAAAAGAACCATAGAATGTGACGTTTGCGTTGTTGGCGGCGGTACGGCGGGGCTTATGGCGGCTCTCAGCGCCTCTGACAGCGGAGCCAAGACAGTGCTTGTGGAAAAAAACGGCATACTCGGAGGGACGATGACCGCCTGCGGAGTGAATTACCCGGGACTCTTCTTTGCCTGGGGAAAGCAGATAATCGGCGGAAAGTGCTTTGATATGATAAAGAGAGTAGAGGCTCTCGGCGGATGCCGTATACCGGAGGTGGAATACGCTCCGGAAAAGCATTTTACCCAACAGGTCAGAATGAACAGCTTTATTCTCGGCTGCGTTATGGACGAGCTTTGCAGAGAGTATGGCGTTGAGGTGCTTTTTCACTCCATGCTTTACGATGCAAGAGAGAATGACGTCGGAGTGGAGCTTGATGTAGCCTGCAAGGAGGGCCCCTTGACTGTCAGCGCAAAAAAAGCAATAGATTGCACCGCGGATGCGGATCTTGCGGGGATACTTGCTTATCCCAGAGTAAAAAGCGCATCCCTTCAGCCTGCGACCCTTTTTGTAAAGGGAAGGGCGCTGGATCCCTTGCCCGATATAGACAGGCTTTGTCTTGAGGCTCAAAGAGCCACCGATGAGGGCAAGCTGCCGCCGTGGATAGCGAACAGAAGCTATTCCAAGCTTGTGAGAGGGCTTTCCATGACTTACCACGTTGAGTGCTCAGAGGATGCCGATACCTCCGAGGGCAAAACGAGGCTCGAGATGAGAGCGAGAAGGGATGCACTGGCAGCGGTGAGCTTTATTAAAGCCTTTCCGGGATGCGAGGGGTTTGAGATAGAGCAGTTTTCCTTTGAGTGCGGAGTCAGAGAGACAAACAGAATAGTGGGCGAATATACTGTAAGCGCTGAGGATTACATAAGCGGAAGAAGCTATCCCGATGCAATATGCAATGCCTTTTATCCCATTGATCTGCACGTGCCGCCCTACGGCATCAAGCAGGTGTTTTTCAAGGAGGGGGTATATGCAAGGATCCCTTATTCGGCATTGGTGCCCAAGGGCTCGAGGCATCTTATCTGCGCGGGAAGGATGATATCCTCCGATACGGATGCAAATTCCGCGCTGAGAGTTCAAGCACCCTGTATGGCAATGGGTCAGGCGGCGGGAGTTGCGGCAGCACTGTGCGCGGCATCGGGAAGGAAAATGACGGATCCCGATCTGGATAAGGTAAAGCAGGAGCTGAAAAGGCAGGGCGCCGTGCTTTGTGATGAGGTGTAAGAATGAAAAGACAAATTGCGGAAATACTTCTTGTGGGCACCGAGCTTTTGCTTGGTGATATTATGGATACCAACGGGAAATATCTCGCAAGAGAGCTTAGTGATCTGGGAATAGATCTTTACTATCAGACCGTTGTGGGAGATAATCCAAAAAGGCTGAGGGAGGCGGTGAACAGAGCTCTTGAGCGCAGTGATGTGGTGATCTCCTCGGGAGGCCTGGGACCCACCTGTGACGATATAACAAGGGAGACCTTTGCCGACGCCTTAGGACTTGAGCTTAAGCTTCACGAGCCCACTGTGGAAAGGCTTAAGAGCTTTTTTACCTCGGTCGGAAGAAAAATGACCGATAACAATATGCGTCAGGCTATGGTGCCCGAAGGGGCAACGGTGCTTACCAACGATTGGGGCACTGCTCCGGGGCTTTATATGAAAAAGGATCAAAAGCACGCCTTTTTGCTTCCCGGACCTCCCAGAGAGCTGGAGCCTATGTTCAGGGAAAGAGTAAGACCCATACTTTTTGATATGAGCGACAGAAAATTTGTTTCGGATACTCTTGAGGTGTACGGAATAGGAGAGAGCGCTCTGGAGGAAAAGCTGAGAGATCTGATGCAGGGGGCAGACCCCAGTCTTGCGCCTTACGCCAAGGACGGCGAGGTGCTTTTGAGGATAACCTCCTCCGGCGCTGACGTTGCCGAGGCAAAGGAGAAAAATCGGGGAATGATCCAAAAGGTCCTTGAAAGAGCGGGAGAATACGTTTACGATATCAACGGAGAAAGCCTACAGAGGGCATTGGTGGAAAGATTTTCCAAAAAGGGACTTAAGATCGCCACCGCGGAAAGTCTGACGGGCGGTCTTATCAGCAAGAGGATAACCTCCGTAAGCGGCGCATCCGCAGTTTTTGAATTGGGGATATGCAGCTATTCCGACAGAATAAAAAATAAGATCCTTTCCGTTTCCGAGGCTTCCCTTGAGGAATACAGCGCCGTCAGTGAGGCGGTGGCGATGGAAATGGCGGAGGGGGCAAGAAGGCTCAGCGGAGCGGATATTGCAGTAAGCGCAACGGGATATGCGGGCCCCACCGGCGAAAGGGTCGGCTTGGTGTATATAGGCGTAAGCTCAAGTCTATCAACGAGGGCGGTCAAGCTTGATACGGGCAGAAGAACGGGAGAAAGAGAGTATATACGAAGCCTTTCCGCAAGCAGAGCCATAGCAGAGGCGCTGAGAGAAGCGGGACTTTTCTCTTGGGAAAATTCTTGTTGCAAATAATCGGCGCGTATGGTACAATATAAATAAAAAAGCGAGATTGATATGAAGATAAAAAAAGGATACGTTCTCAGAAGCGTTGCGGGGAAAAACGTGGTGGTCAGTGTTGGAGCTACGGATTTTTCGGGGATGATAACCCTTAACGAGAGTGCGGCATTTATGTGGCGACTTCTGGAAAAGGGAATAAGCATCTCTGAGCTTGAAGAGGCTTTGGCTAAGGAATATGAAGCCGAAAGCGACGTAGACAGAGAGCTTATTAAAAAGGACGTTTTTGAGTTTTGCCGAAAGCTTGGGGACGCAGGTCTTATAGATGAGTGAAGCGGCAGTCAGGCTGGAGGAGCTCTACCCTATTATTCTGGATACACTATCCCAAAACGGCAGGGTGGAATTCGTTTCAAGGGGAATAAGCATGCTCCCTATGCTGGGCGACGGAAAAAACAAGGTGGTGCTGAGCTCCCTTAAGGAGGAGCCGAGCAAGGGAGACGTTATATTTTACCGCAGAGATAACGGCGCTTTTGTTTTACACCGAATAGTGGGAAAAAACAGCCGTGGCTATATCTGCCGCGGAGATAACCAGATATTTAAAGAAAAGGGCGTAAAAAAGCAGGCGGTAATTGCCCGTCTGGAAGGCTTCTGGAAGGACGGAGAATACATCGACAGTAAGAGCTTTTACACCTTGGGCTACAGATTTCGTATCGGCCTTGGAAGGTGGGGAAGGATAATTAAAGCGGCTGTCAGAAAGATCATCGGAGGGAAAAATGCCTCAGGAAAAGTTTAAACAGATAACGGATAGCTCCTTGGAGCTTTTCAAAAAGAAAATGAGCGACTACGGCGCCACCTGGATGCTGTTTCGCTATGAATCCATTGCCGATCAGCTTTGGATAAAGATAAAAAGGGTCAGAGTTCTCGAGGAAAACAACGATCACAGCCTGATAAACGAGGGCAGAAGAGACGAGTTTGTGGGAATATTCAACTATGCCATCATTGCATTGATGAGGCTTAAGTTCCCCGACGTCTTTCCGGACACCGAGAGGGTAATGGAAAACACCGCTCTTTTGGATACTATCACCACTGAGCTTGCCTGCGAGGCGTATCTTAAGGTGGCAAATATGGCAAGAGAGCTGATGGAGAGAAAGAATCATGATTACGGTGATGCCTGGAGAAGCATGAGCAGAGCCGCAATAACAGATCAGATCATTATAAAGATACTTCGCATCAAGAACATATTGAGAAACGGCGGCAAGCTTCTTGCCAGCGAGAATATCGACGCCCAGTTCTTTGACGTTATCAACTATTGCATTTTTGCTCTTATCAAGATAGACGAGGAAGGCAAATGAAGATATTTGATATGCATATCCACTGCGCCGCAAAGCCGCCCGTGCCCCATGATCTCATTGCCGAAATGGCGAAGGCGGGAGTCTACGGCGGATGTGTATTTTCCGACTGGCCCGACAGAGCGGTGCAATATGAAAACTCGGGCTCAAGCTTTGAAGACAGGCTTAAGGAAATAAAGGCTTGGTGCGATCCCTATCCCGAAAGGCTTTTTCCCATTATGTGGATACATCCCTACGAGGATGATATAATGGATAAGATCGATATTGCCGTCAAGGAAGGGGTAGCCGGATTTAAGATAATCTGCACCGATTTTTACGTCCATGAGGACGGATGCCTTAAGGTACTTGATAAGATCGCAAGGACGGGTCTTCCCGTTATATTCCATTCGGGCATTCTGTGGTCCGGTGCAGCATCGTCTAAATTTAACCGCCCCGTTTACTGGGAGGCATTGATGGATATCGAGGGCTTGAGGTTCTCAATGGGGCATTGCTCCTGGCCGTGGACGGATGAATGTATCGCCTTGTACGGTCAGTTCAGATATGCTCAGACGGTGAGAAAGACCTCGGAAATGTTTTTTGATCTTACTCCGGGAACACCGCCTATTTACAGAAAAGATCTTCTTACAAAGCTTTTCAAGGTGGATTACGGCTTTGATACCACCGATCACATTATGTTCGGTACCGATTGCTCTGCCCATCACTACAGAGCAGAGTCCACGGTAAGAAAGCTTACTCTTGACGGCGGAATAATGGATGAGCTTGGTGTCAGCGAGGAGACAAGGAAAAAGATCTACTGTGATAACCTTATGAGATTCTTAAATAAGCAGTGATTTTTTATAAAAAGCTCTTGACAAATAAGCACTGTTATGATAAAATACTTGAGTGCCTGCAACAGTGGGCGCTGAACGATTCATTAGCTCAGTAGGTAGAGCACTTGACTTTTAATCAAGGTGTCCGGGGTTCGAATCCCCGATGGATCACCAAACAAAAAAGCACCCCGTGTGGGTGCTTTTTTGTTTTAAGTGCGAAGCACGTATCGGGGATTCGAACCCTGAGAGGGCACGAAGCGTAAAGGAAAACAGTTCGGTGAACTGTTTTTCAGCGAAGTGGTGCGAGACGGGTACCGATTGCAAAGCAATGGGTCGGCGAGCAGTGGATGCGCGGAAGCGAATCCATCCCCGATGGATCACCAAACAAAAAAGCACCCAAGGGACACCTTCCATAAAGCAGGTTTTAATCTCCCTGCGAGATCCGAACGGCGTTGCCGTTCGCCCTTCGGGTTTCGACTGCGTCCGCCCGTGTCATTCTGAGCGAAGCGGAGCGGAGTCGAACTTCGAAGCAGCACCGAGCAAAGCGAAGGTGGAATCTCGGGCGGACTCCGCTCAAGATGACACGCAGGGGACAACACCTTCCAAAAAAATAACAAAAGGAGTACGAGCAATTTTGTTCGTACTCCTTTTCACACGCCTTGCCCTGCAAGGTATAGTGTGTTAGATCTTTTGGTGTACTGTCGGGCGGCAGCAAAGCCTTCCTCCGGGAGGAAGGGGGACCGCGATAGCGGTGGAAGGAGCCCGCGTGACTTAAAATTCAGATTAAACTTCATTATAACGCGCTCTCCCTCAGTCGCCTGCGGCGCCAGCTCCCTCACGGAGGGAGCCTTTGGTTTGTACCCCCGAAACTCCATCTACTTTTCCTGACAAGCACTGCTTTTGTGGTCACAAAAGCAAAGCCCCGCGCGAGGCGGGGCGAGAGGTTATTCGCTTAAGAGTTGTTCAATTTCTTTTCGTTGTTCGGTTGTGTAGTCGTAAACGGTAGACTTGAACCACTTGTTTTCAATGAAATCTTCCTCAAAA
>SVTC01000040.1 GCA_015063985.1 Oscillospiraceae bacterium
AAAAAACTTTTGAAGAAGATAATCATAGCTCGCGTTGAACCCACAAAGAGGCTCGCCCTTGGGGAGAGCTCCTGCGTTAGCAGGTGAGAGGGTAAATTCAAACAACAAATTTTTACAAAATAACCCATCAAGCGCTTTGTTCGCACTGAGAGGCATCGACATCAAAAGTTTTTTGCCCCACTTTTTTCAAAAATTTTGATTTAGCTCGGACCGTCGGGGACGCCGGTCCCTACAAAATTGATTGAAGTTTTCAGCATTTTTGGAAAGTGAGCCATCGGGTGCTGTGTTAAACTAAACCCGATCGACATTGAAAGTTTTTGGCTCCACCTTTTTTCAAAAAGGTGGACGACATTAAAAGTTTTTTGCCTACTTTTTTTCAAAAAGTAGGTTGGACCCACCTTTTTTCAAAAAGGTGGAGAGTTTATTCCAATTCAAAGGCGCCGGTATAGAGTCTGTAATAGGTACCCTTTTCGGCGATGAGCTTTTCGTGATCGCCCCGCTCTATTATCCTGCCCTTGTCAAGGACCATAATAACGTCGGAGTTCTGGACTGTGGAGAGACGGTGAGCGATGACGAATACGGTTCTGTTTTCCATAAGCTTGTCCATACCCCTTTGGACTATTGCCTCGGTTCTGGTGTCGATGGAGCTCGTAGCCTCGTCCAGGATCATAACGGGGGGATCCGCCACCGCCGCCCTTGCTATTGCTATAAGCTGCCTTTGACCCTGGGAGAGGTTGGCGCCGTTGTTGGAAAGGAGAGTGTCGTAGCCCTGAGGCAGACGGCTTATGAAATCGTCCGCACCCGCAAGCCTTGCGGCGTCACGGCATTGATCGTCGGTGGCATCAAGATTGCCGTAACGGATGTTTTCCATAACCGTACCCGTGAAAAGGTTGGTCTCCTGGAGAACAATGCCCAGGGAGCGACGCAGATCGCTCTTTTTTATCTTGTTCACGTTTATGCCGTCGTATCTTATCTTGCCGTCGGCAATATCGTAAAAGCGGTTTATCAGGTTTGTGATGGTGGTCTTGCCCGCACCGGTCGCTCCAACAAAGGCGACCTTCTGTCCGGGCTTTGCATAAACGGATACGTCGTGAAGAACGTCCTTGCCCTCTTCGTAGTGGAAGTCCACCTCGGTCATGGTGACGTCGCCCATAAGCTTGACGTATTCAAAGCCGTTTTCCTTGGGGCATTTCCAGTACCATTGGCCGTGGGCTTTTTCGGTGAAGATGCCGTCGTCGCCGAGAGTGCCTCTTACAAGAGTAACCTTGCCCTCGTCTGCCTCGTGAGCCTCGTCCATCAGCTCGAAGACTCGTCCCGCACCTGCCATTGCCATAGCTATGGCGTTTATCTGCTGGGATAGCTGGTTGACGTTTCCCGTGAATTGCTTTGTCATATTCAAAAAGGCGGCTATGATGCTGACGGAGAGGGGGAGTCCCGAGAAGGAAAGGTTGCCGACTCCCATAAGGCACATAATACCGCCCGCCATTGCGACGATAACGTAAAGCACGTTGCCTATGTTCATAATAACGGGTCCGAGAACGTTTGCATAGGCGTGAGCCTTGGTGCTGTCATGATAGAGCTCTTCGTTGAGCTTTTCAAAGTCCTCGATGCATTTTTCCTCGCGGTTGAAGACCTTTATCACCTTTTGACCGTTCATCATCTCCTGGATGTAGCCCTCGGTCTTGCCCATGGATCTTTGCTGACGGACAAAGTACTTTGCACTTCCTCCGCCCACCTTTTTGGATACCAGCATCATCAGCACCACTCCCGCAAGGAGGATGAGGGTCATCCATACGCTGAAGTAGAGCATAATGCCAAGAACACATAATACTATGACTCCCGATCTGAGTATGGCGGGCATAGCCTGGCTTATGAGCTGACGGAGAGTGTCGATATCGTTGGTGTAGCGGCTCATTATGTCGCCGTGCTTGTTGGTGTCAAAGTATTTGATGGGAAGATACTGCATGGTGTTGAAGAGGGTCTTGCGCATCTTGCCCAAAAAGCCCTGGGTGACGTAAGCCATAAGCTGAGTTTGCAGGACTACCGCCGCAAGGGCAATAATGTAAAGGACGATAAGCACCAGAACAAGAGGCATTATCTCCCCGAAGGCGCTTTGCCAATCGCCGAGCACCTGCCATTTTTCTATGGCGGCAATTATTTTTTGTATCATTAAGTCGGGAACAGTGGCGGTCACCGCGCCGAAGAGTATGCAGAATATGCATATGGGTACAAGAACGGGGTAGAAGCCGAATAACAGCTTGAATACTCTTTTGAGAACGCCCTTTCTTTGGGGCATTTTCGGAGGCATATTCTTATTCATCCTTTTCGCCTCCCTTTGTTTGCTGAAGATATATGTCGCGGTAGATATCGCAGGTGTTGATAAGCTCGTCGTGAGTTCCCACCGCCGCCGCACGGCACTTGTCCATTACCACTATCATATCCGCATCCATTACCGATGCCACTCGCTGGGCGATGATTATTTTGGTGGTGGAGGGGATGTATTTTTTAAAGGCGTCTCTTATCATGGCGTCGGTCTTGGTATCCACTGCGCTGGTGGAGTCGTCCAGGATAAGTATCTTGGGCTTTTTCAGAAGCGCCCTTGCAATGCAGAGCCTTTGCTTTTGTCCGCCCGAAACGTTGGTTCCGCCCTGGGTTATGTGAGTTTGGTATTTGTCGGGGAAGCTTTCTATGAATTCGTCGGCGCAGCTTGATCTGCAGGCCTCTCGGAGCTCCTCGTCGGTGGCGCTTTCGTTGCCCCATCTGAGGTTTTCCGCTATGGTTCCCGAGAAGAGCAGATTCTTTTGCAGTACCATTGCCACCTCACCGCGAAGCGCCTCCAGATCGTAGTCCCTTACGTCCCGTCCGCCCACAAGCACCTGACCCTCGGTGACGTCGTAGAGTCGGGGGATGAGCTGGCAAAGGCTTGATTTTCCCGAGCCCGTGGAGCCGAGGATTCCCACCGTCATTCCCGAGGCTATCTTGAGATCCAGCTTCTCCAGAGCATAAAGCTTTGCATCGTCGGAATATTTAAAGCTTACGTTTTTAAATTCCACGGAGCCGTCGGGTATTACTTTTACGGGATCGGGGCAGTTTGTCAGATGGGGTGTCTCGTCCAGGACCTGACAAATTCTT
Source organism: Oscillospiraceae bacterium (assembly GCA_015063985.1). Taxonomy (GTDB): domain Bacteria; phylum Bacillota; class Clostridia; order Oscillospirales; family SIG627; genus SIG685. The sequence goes on from SVTC01000040.1 coordinate 3,133, forward strand.
TTTGCGCTTTCCAGAGACATTGTCAGCATAACGTAGATCATAGAAAGCATCATAAGGCTCATCAGTATCTGGGTGCCGTAGATTATCATGCTGGAGAGCTGACCCACGTCGAAGCCGACGCCCTTGTTGGTGACTGCGATCATGGAGCCCGCAAGAAGGACCACTACCATAATGAAATACATACAGAAGTTCATAAGAGGGGAGTTGAGGGCAACTATGCGCTCTGCCTTGAGAAAATCGTTTTGTATCTCGTCGCTGGCCTTTTCAAACTTGCGCTTTTCGTATTCCTCTCTGGAAAAGCCCTTGACCACTCTCATGGCTCTGACGTTTTCCTCGATGGATTCGTTGAGCTTGTCGTACTTTTTAAATACTCCTCTGAAGGCGGGCATCGCCTTTCTGCCTATGAGAAGAAGTCCAAAGGCGAGGATGGGAATCACCAAAACGAATGCGGCGGAAAGAATACCGCCCATAAGGTAAGCCATCACCGTGGAGAAGATAAGCATGAGAGGGCTTCTTACCGCAGTGCGGATTATCATCATATAGGACATCTGCAGATGTCCCACGTCTGTGGTAAGACGGGTCACAAGGCTTGAGGAGGAGAAGCCATCGATGTTTTTAAAATCAAAGCTCTGCACCTTTTTGAAAACGTCGCTTCTGAGGTTTTTTGCAAAGCCCGCGGCAGCCTTTGCGCTGGTGTAGCCTGCCATTCCTCCGCAAAACAGGGATGCCGCCGCCATAGCCGCAAGAATGAGACCGGTTATGAAAACGGAGCTGATACCGGCATCCTCCTTGACGGAGTTTACAAGATCTGCCGTTATAAATGGGATAAGAGTTTCTATTATTGCCTCTGCCACCATCAGTATGAGGGTGACTATGGAAAGCTTTTTAAATTCTCTTATGCATTTTGAGAGTTTTTTCAGCATTTTCTTTGCCTTTCGTTTAAATGAAAAATACATCACACATTATAGATTTTGCACCCTGGATTTTCAAGCGCTATATTTTTCTTAAGTGTTAAGTAATTGTAAAGATATAAATGTTAAAAATAAATTTAAAATATATGGTATTGCTATTTACTTTTATGTGCTAAAATCCATGCATATATTTTTCGGAGGAAATAAATGTTAAGCTTAAGGAGTATAAAAAAGAAATACGTCACGGGTGATAACGTTGTAAACGCCCTCGACGGCGTAAGCATAGATTTTCGCAAAAGCGAGTTCGTGTCGGTGCTGGGTCAGTCGGGCTGCGGAAAGACCACTCTTTTGAATATAGTGGGCGGTCTTGACCGCTACACCGAGGGCGATCTGGTTATCCGCGGCAAGAGCACAAAGGAGTTTACCGACAGGGATTGGGACAATTACCGCAACCATTCCGTCGGCTTTGTTTTTCAAAGCTATAACCTCATACCTCATCAGACCGCCCTTGCAAACGTTGAGCTTGCACTGACTCTTTCCGGTGTCAGCAAGTCGGAGAGAAGAAAGAGAGCGATAAATGCTCTTGAGAGGGTGGGGCTTTCCGATCAGCTTAATAAGCGCCCCGCACAGATGTCGGGCGGTCAGGCGCAGAGAGTCGCCATTGCAAGAGCCCTGGTAAACGACCCCGAGATAATCCTTGCCGACGAGCCTACGGGTGCTCTGGACAGCGAGACCAGCGTGCAGATAATGGAGATATTAAAGGAAATATCCCGCGATAAGCTTATTATAATGGTCACTCATAATCCCGAGCTTGCCGAGAAATATTCAACAAGAATAATAAGGCTTACCGACGGCAGGGTGGTTGGCGACAGCGATCCCTATACCTGCAGTGAAGAAAAGGAAAAAAAGGAAAAGAAAAAGACCAAAAAGCCATCTATGAGCTTTCTTACCGCCCTGGGGCTTTCCACCAATAACCTTCTTACAAAGAAGGCAAGGACCTTCCTTACGAGCTTTGCGGGCTCTATCGGCATTATCGGTATCGCTCTTATCCTTTCCATTTCAACGGGTGTGTCAAACTATATCCACGCCGTGCAGGAGGATACACTGAGCGCATACCCCGTGGATCTTAAGGCCGAGACCGTGGATATGTCCACGATGATAAATTCCATGATGGGTCTTAGGGAGGAGGAGGGCAAGACCAAGCACGAGCTGGACGGAGTTTATTCCAGCCCCGTTCTCTACGATCTTGTGAACTCCCTTAACTCCATGGAGACCACCAAGAATAATCTCAACGCCTTTAAGAAGTACCTTGAATCCAAGAGCGAATTTGTGGATAAGCACTCCACCGCGGTGGAATATATCTATAACTTCGATTTCAACGTCTTTACCAAGGATCCCAACGGCAAGATAGTAAAAAGCGACGTTCTGGAGCTTCTTACCGAGCTTTACGGCAGCGGTATGGATATGATGACCGGCTCTCAGATGATGTCCGGTATGGCGTCAAGCTCCTTTTCCGCCTTTAAGGTATGGGAGCAGATGCTTCCCGCCGAGGCAGGGGATAAGGACTCCCTTGTAAGCCCCCTTTTAAAGGATCAGTACAAGCTTGTAAGCGGCGACTGGCCAAAGGAGTATAACGAGATAGTTCTCATTGTGAATTCAAGCTACGAGGTCAGCGATTTCGTGCTCTTCAGCCTGGGACTTAAATCCCTGGAGGAGATGAAGGCGGATCTTGAGAAGGTCAGCAAGGGCGAGCAGCTCCCCGTCAGCGAGAACAGCTGGAGCTTCGAGGAGATAATGGCAAAGGATTTTCGCTTGGTATTAAGCAGCGATCTTTTTAGCTACGACAGTGAAAACAATAAGTATATAGATCTTTCCGAGGGTGATGCCGCAGATGCGGGTCTTGGGCTTTTGTTTAACAGCGATAAGTCAATAAAGCTCAAGATCAGCGGTATACTTTGCCCCTCGGGAGACTCTGTTGCCGAAATGATGGGCGGCTCCATCGGCTATACCTCGGCTCTTACGGATAAGCTTGCCCAGCTTACCGCCGAAAGCGAGCTTATAAAGGCTCAGCTTGATAATAAGGATACCGACGTTATCCTGGGCTTGCCCTTTAAGGATAAGGCTCCCGTTCTGACCGATGGGGAAAAGATAGAAAAGGCAAAGGAATATATAGCCTCTCTTGATCAGTCGGGAAGGGCGCAGCTCTACCTTGAGCTTTCATCGGTGATGCCCGACGCACTTTTGCAGCAGCAGATCTCTCAGCTCTTTGACGGCAAGACCAGAGCCGAGCTCGAGGAAATGATAATCGGGATCGTCACCCAGCAGATGGGCTCGGGAAATCTTGATTCCATCACCGCGCAGATAAAGGCAATGGACGACGAAAGCTTCTACGCCACCTTGAGACCCCTTGCCGAAAAGGAGCTGCAGAAGCAGTATGCTCAGATGGTGGGCGCTCAGCTTGCGGCAATGGGAGAGCAGGCTCTCTCTGCGGCGCTGGATACCTTCGCCTTTACCGATGAGACCTACCTCTCTTTGTACGAGACTAAGGTGCCCGCGGGCTACAGCGATACCACGTATGAGGAAAATCTTAAGCTTCTGGGCTACGTGGATCCGGATAGCCCCGACGGAATAAGGATCTTCTCCGATACCTTTGCAAATAAGGAGGAGATAGCAGGCTTGATAGAGGAGTATAATTTGGCCGCATCCGAGGAGGACCGTATAGATTATACCGACTATGCGGCAATGATGATGTCGGGAATAAGCACCATAATCGATGCCATTACCTACGTTCTTATTGCCTTCGTTTCCGTATCCCTGGTGGTAAGCTCCATAATGATAGGCATCATCACCTATATCTCGGTGCTTGAAAGGACCAAGGAGATAGGAATACTGCGCTCCATCGGCGGCTCCAAGAGGGATATAAGCAGAGTGTTCAACGCCGAGACCTTTATTGTGGGAGTCTTTGCGGGTATCATAGGCATAGGAGCAACCGTTCTTATGACGATCCCCATCAATGCCATTATTCAGCATCTTACGGGAATTACCACTCTCAGAGCCACGCTTCCCTGGGAGGCGGCGCTGGTGCTGGTGGCGCTGAGCATGGCGCTTACCGTTATCGCGGGCTTCGTTCCCTCCAAGATCGCCGCAAAGAAGGATCCCGTGGTTGCGCTGAGAACGGAGTAATTAAAAAAATCTCACAAAAAGTATTGACAAATCTTGTATAAAATGCTATAATGCACAATGCCGCTTGCTATGGGTCAAAAAAAGCAATGCTTACCCTAAAATGCAGCGAGACGTATTTAGAAAGCGAGGTGCTTTTCGTGTTCGCAATAATCAAAACCGGCGGAAAGCAGTACAATGTCCAGGCGGGAGATGTTCTCTTCGTCGAAAAGCTCGATGTAGCTGAAGGTGAAACCGTTACGTTTGATGAGGTTCTTGCCCTTTCCGATGACAACGGCTTCGTTTGCGGAAACCCCACCGTTGAGGGTGCAAAGGTAACTGCAACTGTTGTTAAGAACGGCAAAAGCAAAAAGATCACCGTCTTCCGTTACAAGTCAAAGAAGAACGAGAAGAAGAAGCAGGGTCACAGACAGCCCTACACAAAGGTCCAGATTGCTACAATTTCCAGAGCATGACCAAAGCGCTTTTTTTCAGGAACGGCTCAGGAGAGCTTGAAGGCTTTTGCATAGAGGGCCATTCGGGGCTCAGTACCGAGGGAAGCGACATACTCTGTGCCGCGATCAGCAGTATGACTCAGCTTGTCGTAAACACCGTTACCGAGGATCTCGGTGTGAAAATGTGTGTTACGGCAGATGATGAGAGTGCCGCAGTCAAGGCAATGCTTTCAGGGAAGGATGATCCTTCTTTGACGGCCGCGAGAGCGCTTATAAGCGGTTTTTACCGCGAGCTTAGTGTTCTCCAAAAGGCATATCCGAAGAATCTCTCATTGAGAGAAAAAAGCATTTAGAAAGGAATTACCGCAAATGTTGATTTTAGGTTTACAGTTTTTTGCACATAAAAAAGGTGTGGGCTCTACCAAGAACGGCAGAGATTCCGAATCCAAGCGTCTGGGCGTAAAGAGAGCTGACGGACAGGCTTGCACTGCAGGCAACATCCTTGTCAGACAGAGAGGAACTCACATCCACCCCGGCCAGAACGTTGGCAGAGGCAGTGATGACACTCTGTTTGCTCTTGCTGACGGTGTTGTTAAGTTCAGACACATCGCCAACGGCAAGAAGGAAGTTATGGTCGTTACCGAGTAACTTCGCTATATCCCCGTCCATTAGCGTGTTATCCTTAACGGAGAACACGCAGTCAAATCCGTCTTCGACGGGTGAAATCCACCTCCGGTGGATGAAATCGCGTTTGCGATGAAATCCTGCTTCGCAGGGTTGTATTTAGACGGA
>SVTC01000041.1 GCA_015063985.1 Oscillospiraceae bacterium
TTTCTTTTTGCGCCCTTTTTTTGCTCCCATCCTGTGGTAAAACACTCTTTTCCATAAAAAACAACAAGACCCACCCTTTCGAGTGAGTCTTGCCTTTTTTTATGGAGCTTTTTTACAGCCCCTTTTTTGCAGCTTTTGATAACCTCGGATTGAAAAAACAAAAGATCTATGATATACTGAATACGTAAAAGAGTTCGATCAATAAGAATTTGAAGTTAATATCTATTGAGGTGTTTTTATGAAAATAGAAATGAGCGAGCCTAAACTTGTTTATGCTCCCGAAATGAACAAGCAGGTTGCAAAATGGGGTGTCTATGCCATTCCTCGTATGTGGCGTGCCCCGAACAAAGAATTGGTAATTCGATTTAATGGCGAAGCAGACAATGCAGATATCAATACTATATTCGTTTTGGAAAATTTGTATTTTGTTTCAAGAGATAACGGTGATACCTGGATTTTTGAGCCTGACGGAGAAAAAATTTATGATATAAGTGTTCTTACAGGTATTGACCCACCGTATCTACGTCTTGAAAACGGAGAAAAATTATTCTTTAAATATAAAAAGGATTGTCTCCCCATAAAGAATATTGCTTTTACAAAGGATTTTATGCATCCGGGTGGTGAGGCGATGGTTCATTCGTATCCTTATGGCAAAATTCCCGATGAAAGCAAAGGAATTGAATTCGGAAAAATTGATTCGCAAGGAAATACAAGTTATAAAACAATCGATTTCGATTTTCCCGAAAGAGAAATTCTTGTTAATTATAAAGCAAATCCAAAGACAGACTTTTCTGCAGAGGTTGAAGAATATATTCAGCCATATATATTTAAATCTCCATATATGTCTTCGCTGCATATTCTTTCTGACGGTACTTTAGTTGCACTCTCAACGGGGCAGAATGCACAGGTTAATGACAGATTCTGTAGCGAGGTATATCTTGTTGCTTCAGAAGATTGCGGAAAAACGTGGAAAAAAAGAGCTGTTGTTGCAAGCGGTATTGAGGAAGTTCCTTTTGGTTACGGCGGAGACGGCGGCGAGGTTTCCCTTACCGTTGCAGAAGATGATTCCATGTATTGTGTAATGCGTATGGATATGAGCATCAATCCCGTGAAGGATGAAACAAAGTGCTGGGGCTGTATGTTTTGCGCATCGTTTGATAAGGGAAAAAGCTGGTCAAAACCAAAGGAAATTGCCGATTCAAGTGTTACACCGCATATTGTATCTTTAAAAAACAATATTCTGATCGTGGTTTACGGCAGACCCGGTGTTCATTTGAAAATTTCTACCGATAAGGGTGAAACCTGGAGTGATTCTCACAGTATTATAGGTAAAACGTTGAGCGAAGAAAGACAATCAGGCAGAAATGATTTAGAAAGCAAATATTCGAACTCCTGCAGTTACAGTAATTCATTCGTAGAAAAAATATCTGATGACAGTATTATAGTTTGCTATAATAATCTGCAATATCCTGATAAGAACGGTGTAAATACAAAAGCTGCTTTTGTAAGGAAAATCATTATAAAATAATGCCGTACATAACAAACAAAATCCAATTTGTCGGTCTGTTGAGTTTTTTTCTCACAGATATTTCAAAAAAAGTTTGAATCGCACACCGATACACAAAACGTTGGTTTTCCCGTTCTCAAAAAGCTTTTTGAATTTTTTATGAGGAAAAATCTACTGCATAGATTTTTATGCTTTTGTGCTTAAAACTGCCTTGAATTATTGCTTTTGGGCTTGTGATTTGAGAAAATGCTCAAGATAGAGGGGGGAAGCGGGCACGGAGCAGTGTTTTTTACCATTGGTTTGGCAAGGCGTGGGAAAGTGAGGAGGCATCGGAGTAGCCGACCTCGCTTGCGATCTGAGAAAGGGGCATACCCAACTCCTTCAGGTAACGTGCGGTCCTTAGGCGGATGTTTTTCAAGTACGCGTAGGGTGTTGTGCCCACAATGCGGGAAAAGCGGCGAATGAAGCTATCGGGATTCATATAGCATAGCCCTGCGATATCATTGACCGTCAGCTTTTCGTTTAATCTTGTGTGCATAATTTCAAGAGATTTTGTCACGACCTTATCCGTTATTTTGGGGATCTTGTTTTCCAGAGTGATCGCATTGACCAGGTAAACGACGCTTGCTTTGCAAAGCTCCCAAAATGGTGGATCCTCAAGCAAGGGGGAAAGATCCGTATGGTTACTCATTGTTCCACCCAAATGAAATACAGACACAGCAGAGGAAATTTTATTGCTTTTGTTTGCTTCCATCGATAGGATCTCGCCCGTGATGATCGGCGGGATCAGCTCAAAATCCATATAGGTGTGTACGATGGGGTCGTTTACGTCGCTGAAGGGGGTAAAGCTTACAGTGTATGGTATAAAATAAAGCTTACCCGATCGTAAGGGGTATTTTTTTCCGTTATGCTCATAGCCTCCAATCCCCGAATGAATATAATAAAGGCGGTTTATCCCAACGTACTTTTGGCAGTACCAGGTATTTACGGGAGCCTTTATGCTGCCGTAGCAAATAATGCGTCCGATCGTTTCCATTCCTCTTCACCCCGTCGATTTTGAACAATTATTTATCGAATATGAGCATATACATTTATTGTGCAGATATGCTATAATAAGCTCGAGATCCAATAAAGATATTTTATCAAGGAAATCGATATTTGTCAACTTTGAAGGGGATTATTTATGATCACGCTGGAAGAAAGTAAAAAATGGTTTAAGGAAGCTAAAATGGGTATGATGATCCATTGGGGGCTTTACAGTATTCTCGGCGGAGAATGGAGAGGGCAAAGGATAAAAAATATCGGCGAGTGGGTAATGCACAGCTGTGAGATACCCATCTGTCAATATGAAAGGCTTGCCGGGATATTTGATCCTATTTATTTCGATGCCGAGGAATGGGTAAAGCTTGCCAAGGATGCGGGAATGGAGTATATAGTTATAACGAGCAAGCACCACGAGGGCTTTTGTCTTTTTAAATCCGAGGCAGATCCTTACAATTCGGTGGATGCAACTCCCTTTGGGAGGGATATTATCGCAGAGCTTGCCGAGGCTTGCCGAAGGTATGATATAAAGCTGGGGCTTTATTATTCCCAGTGTCTTGATTGGCACGAAATGCACGGCGGCGGATACAAAAAAGCTCACTACCACGAAAATATAGACAGGCACCGTCATTGGGGCAACACCTGGGACTTTCCCGAAAACGATAAAAAGGATTACAGGATCTGTTTTGAAAACAAGATCAAGCCCCAGCTCAAGGAGATACTGACAAGGTACGGCGATATATGCCTTATATGGTTTGACACGCCGATGGATGAGCAGACCCTTGAGCAATCAAAGGAGCTTTATGATATGGTAAGAAAATATCAGCCGGGCTGTCTTGTGAATACAAGACTTGGAAACGGACTGGGGGACTATATTTCCTGCGGAGATAACACTCTTCCCGAGGAGTATACCGACGAGCTGATAGAATCGCCGATAACCCTCAACAAGACCTGGGGGTATAAGTCCTTTGATAATGAATGGAAGAGCCCCGAGAGGGTTTTGGATATTCTGAAGCGGTGTAATGACAAGGGGGCAAATCTTCTTTTGAACGTCGGACCCGACCACCTTGGCCGAATACCCGCACCTGCGGTGGAAATACTGCGAGAGGTGGGGCAAAGGCTCAAAAGCGGATTTTGATGATGCCCGCAAGGAGGCAAGGGTATTTCGGTTTGGTAAAATATGCATTTTAAAGGTTTACTTATGCTATAAAATTACTCGATCCTTCCTCTTTCGGAGAATACAGAGGTCCTCAGTGAAAATATGCTTTGGGTGGATGCTTGCGAGGCGGAGCTTCTCGCTCCCGCTTCTACTTGTTTGCAGAGATAAAACGGGCGGATCGGCGCGGTGTTTTGCGGATCGGTCGCAACTCGCTTTTCCTTGGAGCAGGGCATCGGCTACCTGAACGAATCGAGAAAAGAGCAGCTTGTATCCCTTTTGTCCGAGGCGGGGGCGCTGCCAAGGTATCTTGTGGGGAATGACCCGTGAGATACTCTTTCCCGGTGTAAGCTCTTATCGAAACAAGCCGGGAGGAACCGTCGTCGTGTTCTCGGATGTTGACTAATACGTGGGCACTGCTTGATCTCACAAGGCGTTGGAGTGAGGGTCTTGTAATGCCAAAACATAATAAAATCAAGGCTTAAAGCCCAAAAGAGCGACCCATTGCGGGTCGCAGTTTAAAGGGCAGTATAAAAATACGGCACATCTTAAAGGAGGTATGCCGTATTTTGTATTTTTGTCAACAAAAGCAGTGCCTGCCATCACGGCTGTCGGGGAGAGCTCTCCCTTACGGTGATAAAATACAGAAGGGCAAGCCTGTATCAGAGCCTTTTAAAATACTTGCGGTACAATCTGTAAAAGTTACTGTAGTTTTCGTATCCCACCTGCATTGCCGCCTCTGTGTGGGATACTCCCTCGCCGATAAGCTTTACAGCCAGGGCGAGCTTTTTTTGCAAGATATATTGCTTGGGGGAAATATTCATCTTCGACTCGAAGAGGTGGCAAAAGGAGGACTTGGATCTTGCGGTATGCCTGCTCAGATCGTCAAGGGAGATCTTTTCGTGCAGGTGAAGGTCGATATAATCGAAGGTCTTTTGCAAAAATTCATCGGCTTGGATTTTGGAATTATTCTGCGGCATCAGAAATGCATCGTAAAAGATCCCGGTCATAATGCCTTCAAGCAAGGGAAGATAAAAGCTCTTGTCTTCCTTTTGGCAGATACCTTTTAGCTTTTCCATACAAGAGGCTTCAACAACGGTATTCCTTTCTTGCTTTGACAATTCCTCCCTCAAGACTCCGGGAATCACATCGGGTCCGAACAATGCGGTGATCCTGCGATAGCTTCCCTCTTCGTTTAAGGTAACGGAATGATAAAAAAGCGGCGGGATAATAATGATCTGATTTTTCTTCAGTCGGTAGCTTCGTCCCTCCAGCATAACGGTAATATCTCCCTTTGCCACTGCGATCATCTCATATTTTGCGTGGCAATGACGTTCCCACAGGACCCGATGAGTTGTCGTTGTCTCAAGGTATTCAATTACAATATCCTTACCGTTCATTTTGACGTTTTCTCTTTCTTGCAAGAAGTGTCTCAAACCACAGCTCCGGGTCGGGCATAGGCGATATGGGGGATTGCTCGGAGTGGGCTTTGCTTGTCAGGGTGCGGGTATTTCTCGGGGTATCGGTATATCTTGCGGGCTTGCGGTCACAGAAGGCTGAGCCGTGGGTGCCCACCTCTTCTGCGGAGCAAAGCATTGCGGACAGAGTGGAAAGCTGTGTCAATACCGTATCGTACAGCTTGAAAAGCTCAGAGATCCGAGAGGGAGCGTCAATAACAGCCTCGTCAAAGAAGCCTTCGCTCAGTCTTTTTACCTTGTCCCGCAAAGCCCTCATACCTGCGGTGCTTCGGTCAAAGTCGGCAATGCGGCTCATCTCGCCTTGGAGATCTGCTTTTATATGCTCGATATTTGAGGTGCCGTAGCGGATCCTTGGCAAGGTATAACGGGGGACCGAGGGAGCCTCGTCATTCTTTTTTGATATATGCTCCGCAGCTCTGAGGCTTCCCACCTGTGTGGAATTGAGGGCGCTGCCGCCCGGGCGGTATACGCCGAAGGTTCCCGCAGCTTCGCCTGCGGCGTACAGTCCCTTCACGGTGCTTTGCCAATGCTCGTCCACCGCTACGCCGCCGTTACAGTGTTGGGCGCAAACGGCGATCTGCAGATATTCCTTATAAAGATCTATTCCGTGGTGAGCGTAAAGCTCTATGGCGCCCATATTCATTTTTTCAAGACGCTCTATGGGAGTGCCGAGCAAAGCTTTTGATCTTTCAAGATAGCTATACGCCTCTTGGGAAAGCACCTCAAAGCCCCTATCCAGACCCTTGGGGTCTTTGGAAAAATCAAGATAGACCCTATTGCCGTTTTTTATCTGCTCTGCAACGAGGATATCTATTTTAGAGGAAGCCTCTGCCTTTCTCGTATCGAAGGGCCACTGATAGCCCTTGAGAAAGATAAGCTCAAGGGAGTCAAGCCCAAGCTCTTCATAAAGAAATTCTCTCTCGTTGCCCTTGCCGTCAACGGAGATATACCGCGGCAGAACCTGCTGATAGCTGCCCGAAAGATTCCAGCGGAATTTTGTGCTTGCGATGCCGTACTGCCATTCCTCCATATTGGAAAGCACTGCTCCCGCATCGATGGCAAGCCCCGTGGCGCCGTGCTGGCTTTCGGGATAGACGGTATTTTTATATATACAGGCGGGGCCGCCCGTGCAAAGAATTACGTTTTGGCAGGCAACAACGGAAAGCTCGCCCGTTAAGGTATTTATACACGCTATGCCCGTGACCTTATTATCCTCGGTTATTATCTTTATTACCCTTTGGAGATCTATTATCTCGATCCCCTTGGATATCACGGAGCGCTCCAGAGCCTCCGTCATATATTTTGAAGTGAGAGGTCCGCAGGAGGTGGCGCGGGTACGGGGATCGTGATCGGTCTTATATCCGGCATATTCTCCGAATTCGTTTGCGGGAAAGGGGACTCCAAGCTCTACAAGATTCATAAAGCATCGGGTGGAATAAGCCGCCTCGCAAAGGGCGTGCTCGCCCATAACACCGCCGCCGGAATAAAGAGTTTGGGCAAGCTCACGGACGCTGTCGCCGTCGGAGCCCGAAAGGGAGAGCTTATAGTAGGTCTGCTTGTCGCTTCCCGTGTTTCGGGAGGTTCCAAAAAGGCGCCCCTCGGTGATTATGGCGATATCCTTAATTCCGAAGCCGTAGAGACGGTCGGCGGCATTATAGCCCGCACAGCCCGAGCCGATTATCAAGGTATGGTATCGGTTTTTCATAGCTTTCTTATGTGCATTCCTCCGTCGATTATCAGGCTTTCACCCGTCATATATCCAAAGCTTCCGTCGCAAAGAGCCAGGACCGCTTTGGAAATATCCTCGGGCTTGCCCCATCTGCCCAGAGGAACAAGGCCGCCTGCGATAAGCTTGTCGTACTTTTCCTTGACCGCCTCGGTCATTCCCGTGGCGATGATGCCGGGGCATATCTCGTTTACCGTGATCCCCTCGCAGGCAAGTCTGTCGGCGAAAAGCTTGGTTATCATACTGACGCCCGCCTTGGAAATGCAGTATTCTCCGCGGCTTACCGAGCTTGTATATGCCGAGCAGGAGGAAACGTTAACTATCGCACCGCCCTTTTTCTGCTTTAGCATTTGATTTGCCACTGCCTGGGTGAGAAAGAGTGTTCCCTTGGTGTTGATCCCCATAACGTAGTCGTAGCTTTCCTCGGTCATCTCAAGAATGTCACGGCGCACCTTGGGAGCCACTCCGGCTACGTTGACCAGGGCTGAGATATCTCCCCTTGATACGGCGGCATCCAACAGCCTTGCTCTGTCCTCTGCCGATGAAATATCTCCCGATACGTATGTTATATCGAATCCGTCAAAATCCGAGAGGTCGGGATCCTCACTCCGTCCCATTCCGACAACGGTATATCCTTTTTCGGCAAGCATCAGCGCGCTTGCCTTTCCGATGCCCCCCGCAATTCCCGTTACTATTGCTATCTTCATATCTTCTCAACCTTTATACTTATTTCTTTCTCGCCTTCACATTCAAGCATCAGCCTGTAGCAAGCATCGGTCTTCCAATCTCTTTCAAGATTAGCGTCCTCAAATGGGATGCGTTCACACTTAAAGACTCCAACGTCCGAGCTTATTCTGTAATGACCGTTTATGGTAGCCACGTTATTCTCCACACTTACGGGAAGTACACTCATCATAATCTCGCAAACTCTCTGCTTTTCGTTATCGGCAAAATCAAAGCGATCGGTGATCAAAAGTGCGGAATCGGTCAGCTCAAGAGAGCGGGTCAGCCCGTTTATCCCAACATCCGACTTATAAGCCTTGGGATAAGATATGCAGATGCCGTTTTCGTCCGCTTCAAATCGGTCGGCTCTGTATTTTTGCCCCTGGGACTGCTCTATGCCGTTGATCATGGGGATATTGTGATACGAGCCTCTCGTCCAGGGTATCATAACGTATCTTGTCGCACCGTCAAAGGTGAACCGCGTGTAGGTGGAA
>SVTC01000014.1 GCA_015063985.1 Oscillospiraceae bacterium
AAAATATATCGAAGAACAAGAGAAACATGATATAGCCCTTGATAAGTTAAGTGTCAAGGAATACGAAGACCCTTTTAAGGGTAGCTAAGTAATACAAACGCCCTTTCAAGGGCGGCAAAAGTGGCAAAGGCAATAGGCTTGAGTATACGAAAGCCAGCGGCTTGAGCCGCTGGCCGGTAGTATTGGGCTTTTAGCCCTTGTGCATACCACCCGTTTGACGGGTGGTTATGATTCCTCAACATGCCCTTCGGGCATATATCACATTGCGTTAGCAATATATCATATTTCTGTAAGAAATATATCATATTACCGTCAGGTAATATATCATAGGGAGTTGTGATAATCCCTTATCGCAACTCCCTTTGGCGTGTCTTTCACTTTTTATAAAAAGGTGCATAATATAAAGTATCTTAATTTAGCGAGGTTATCCTATGGATTACGTTATATTCGGTTCGGACAGAAGGTTCTTTTATCTCGCGGAGCTTTTAAAAAAAGAAAATAAAGCTTGTTATATATGCAACAGCCTTGCTGAGATAAGCGCGTTTTCCGACAGAGCCTACGTATTTGTTACCGCCTTGAACACCAACAGAGAGGATCAGGCAATACTTCTTCGCCGTATTCATAAGAACAGTGTTATATTTTCGGGCAAGCTTTTTGATGAAAACCTGCAGCTTGCATATGAAAAGGGAATAAAATATCATAATATACTGGATAATGAGCTCTTTTGCCTTGAAAATGCCATACCAACCGCTGAGGGCTGTATAGAAAGAATTATTTCAATTACTCCCTATAATCTCAGCGGCACCGAGGTTGGCGTTGTGGGCTTCGGAAGAGTGGGGAGCGCGGTTTCGAGAGCGTTGAGAAGAATGGGTGCAAACGTCAGCGTTATTGTAAGGGAAGGAAAGAGTATGTCCTGTGCGCTGGCATCATCCTTTTCGGTAATGGATATAAACGGCTCGTTGTGCGCTGATATAAGGATCCTTATCAATACCGCCGAGAAAAGAGATATCGTGAATAAACATCTTACAGATCGCTTCCCGAGGCTTGATACGGTAATAGATCTTGCCTCGGGAAATAACGTTGATAAAGCCGCTTTGCAAAAAAGAGGCATCTGCTTTGAGGATGCAAAGGGTCTTCCTGGAAGATTCTCTCCCGAAAGCAGTGCAGGGTATATTCTTCGGGTGATAAGAGGTGAGGGATTATGAAAAAAACTCTGGGCTTTGGGATATGTGCCTCTCATTGCAATTTTTCCTACTTGCCCATGATCCTTGATGGGCTTTGCGAAATTTACGAGTTGATCCCTATTTTAAGCTTTAATACCTTAAATAACGACAGTAAGTTTAATAAAGCTGCTGATTTTAAAGAGAGGATAGAAACTATCTGCAATAATAAGGCGCTCACAAGCCTTGGAGCAGTGGAGCCCATAGGTCCGAAAAAAATGCTGGATCTTTTGGTTATATGTCCGTGTACCGGTAATACACTTGCAAAGATAGCTTGCGGTATCAGTGATACTCCGGTAACAATGGCTTATAAATCCCACACAAGAAACAGCCGCCCCACACTTCTTGCAATTTCAACAAACGACGGTCTGTCGTCCAATGCAAAAAATATAGGGCGGCTCTTAAATACCAAAAACGTTTATTTCGTACCCTTCGGTCAGGACGATCCGCTGGGGAAATCCTCGTCGTTGAGCTTTAATAAGCTTAAGCTTCTTGATGCCGTTGAGGCGGCTCTCGAAAGCCGTCAGCTTCAGCCGGTATTACTTTCTCTTTGATAATACCGATTCGTACTCCGCGTTTGCTTCCTTTGATTTGTTGCTTATCATTTTGACGATCGCGCCGACTCCGACGAATACAAAATAAATAACAACGTAACTAATGAAAAAGTAAAGTATCTTATTGGGCAGGCTTATTGGGGAGTTGGACATAGGGTCCTCGATGAGGTATCCGCCCAAAAAGCCTATGCTGAAAAAGAGATTTGCACAGGTCGCAAAGAAGTGTATCACTCTTTTTACTATACCTTCAAGCTTGGATCTGTCAAGAAGGGAATTTGTAAGCCCAAGCAAAGCGCCGAAAACGAGAAATCCGCTTAAAAGCCCGAAGGACAGATTCAAAGCGGAATCGGGAGAAATGGCGGCTTTAAAGGCGTTTAAAACGTATACCGCAAGGGTAAAGCAGATACACGCCGTTTTAAATATCCTGCCGACAGTAGTTTTTATCTTCATATAATTCACCTTAAAGAAAAGCTCCGCCTGTTATGACGGAGCTTTAATGATTATCAGAGAGCAGCTTTTGCCTTTTCAACAAGTGCTGCGAAAGCTTCCTTGTCGTTTACTGCCAATTCAGCCAGCATCTTTCTGTTGAGCTCGATGCCTGCCTTCTTAAGACCGTTCATAAAACGGGAATAGTTGATACCGTTGACCTTTGCCTGAGCAGAGATTCTGGTGATCCAGAGAGAACGGAAATCTCTCTTCTTGAGCTTTCTGCCGATGAATGCATAGTTACCGCTCTTCATTACGGCCTGTTTGGCCATTTTAAAGTGCTTGCTCTTGGAACCCCAGTAGCCCTTAGCTGCTTTTAATACTTTCTTTCTTCTCTTACGAGTGGCGAGTGCGCCTTTGATTCTTGCCATATTAAACCACGACCCGAACCTTTACGGTAAGGTCTTCCTTTCTTTCATTAGTAAATTTTTTAATCGATGCTGATCAAGCGTAGGGAATAAGCTTTCTGATGGTTGCACACTGAGCTGCGTTAGCCATGTAACCGCGAACACGAAGTGCTCTCTTGCGCTTGGTAGTCTTCTTACCGAGCTTGTGTCTTCTGAACTGATGATTGAGCTTGACCTTACCGTTCTTTGTAAGAGAAAATCTCTTTGAGGTGGCCTTGTGCGTTTTGATCTTTCCCATTTTAAAACTCCTTATATAATTATTTTGTTTTCGGTGCGACAAACATAGTCATAAAACGACCGTCCAGCGAGGGCTTCTTTTCCACTGTTCCGCTCTCCGCACAAGCCTCGGCTATGCGCTCCATAAGCTTGTATCCGAGATCGGTGTGGTTCATTTCACGACCTGAGAACATAATTGTCATCTTGACCTTGTTGCCTGCTGCCAGAAAGCGATGTGCGTGACGCAGCTTCGTGTCAAGGTCGTGCTGACCTATCTTGCAGGAAAACTTGATCTCCTTGACTTCGATGACGTTCTGCTTTTTTCTGGATTCCTTGTCTTTTTTCTCTTTTTCGAACTTGAATTTGCCATAGTCCATGATCTTGCAAACGGGGGGATTTCCGCCGGGGGATATCTCCACAAGGTCAAGACCCTTGTCGTATGCCATATTCAGTGCATCGTGAACACTTAAAATTCCGAGCTGAGCACCGTCGTTTCCGATAACTCGTACCTGGGGCGCTTTGATCTGCTCGTTGATTGAGAGCTCCTTAGCTGCTATGTTGAAACACCTCCAAAAAATATAAAACGCGAAGGAAATCCTCCGCGTAACAAAAATCTTTCGTGCAAAAAAATACGAAATGCTTTTTATTGACCCTTAACGCTCCTTGGCTTTAAAGGTGAGAACGGAGTTGTTCCTCTTCATTTTTGTGTATTATAACATTAAAACACGTTCTTGTCAATATATTTTCGCAAGTTTTTTTATTTATTTTGCATCAAAGTTTCCATGATACTGCTCTTACCTTGACAAATTGGTGATTTTAGGGTAAAATATAGTAGAATGTGAAAAATTCATAACTATATATTGGGGGATATAATTATGTCAGAGCTTTTCAGCGCCCCGACGGGGGACATCGGAAGCGAATATTATATTGTGGCAATGGTGCTTGCCCTTGCGGCTATGGTAACCCTTTTTATAATCGGAAAAAAGAGAAAATAAAATTAAAGGATCATATATGTCAACAAAAACAAAAAACGATTACAACGATCAAAGCATCAAGGTCCTTAAGGGAGCCGACAGAGTCAGAAAAAGACCTGCGGTAATTTTCGGCTCCGACGGACTGAGCGGATGCGAGCATTCATTTTTCGAGATCCTTTCCAACTCCATCGATGAGGCGAGGGAAGGCTTCGGTAAGGTGATCAATATCACCGTTTACCGCGATCACAGCTTCTGTGTTGAGGATTTCGGAAGAGGCGTGCCTCTGGATTGGAACGAAAAGGAAGAAAAGTATAACTGGGAATTGGTGTTCTGCGAGCTTTACGCGGGCGGAAAATACGACGGCTCCGGTGAGGGTAATTATGAATACGCTCTGGGTCTTAACGGACTCGGTGCCTGCGCAACGCAGTACAGCAGTGAGTATATGAGCGTCGTTTCCTATACCTCTTCATCGAAGATTACCGTAAACTTTAAAAAGGGTGAGCCCTCGGGTGAAATGCTTAAGGAGCCCCCCGTAAAAAAGCGCACGGGTACCGTTATAAAATGGAAGCCCGATACCGAGGTTTTTACGGATATCGCCATTAAAAAGGAATATTTTCTGGAGCTTTTAAAAAAGCAGGCCGTAGTCAATGCGGGTCTTCTTTTAAAGCTTTTTTGGGAGGAAGAGGATTCCGGCTTTACCGAGACCGAATTTATCTATCCCAACGGTATAATCGACTACGTTAAAGAGCTTTGCGGCGCCGAATCCGATTCCGAGGAGGACGAGGACGGCGAGAGCTACTCAAACACCCTTACCGCTCCCGTTTTCTGGGAGACCGAAAGAAAGGGCAGGGACAGAGAAGACAAGCCCGAGTATAAGGTCAAGGTCCAGGCATCCTTTGCCTTTGTCAGAAATAATCCCATAATTGAGTATTATCATAACTCCAGCTATCTTGAGCACGGCGGCTCTCCCGATAAGGCTGTCAGATCGGCCTTTACCAAGGCTATAGACACTTATCTTAAAAATAACGGTAAGTACTCCAAAAACGAGCCTAAGATCGGCTTCCAGGACATAGAGGACAGCCTTTGCCTTGTGACGAATTCCTTCTCCACAAACAGTATGACCTCCTACGAGAATCAGACCAAGAAGGCTATAACAAACGTTTTTATAGCAGAGGCCATGACCGACTTCTTCCTCTCGCAGCTTGAGATCTATTTTGCCGAGAATCCCTTTGATGCCGAGGCCATTGCAAAGCAGATCCTTATCAACAAGCGCAGCAGAGAAAGCGCGGAGATCGCAAGAAAGGATCTGAAAAAGAAGCTTGCTGCCGCAAACACAGATATGTCCAACCGAGTTGAGAAGTTTGCAAACTGCAGAAGCAAGGATCCCGAGAAAAGAGAGCTCTTTATAGTTGAGGGCGATTCCGCTCTCACAAGCTGTAAGCTGGGAAGGGATGCCGATTTCCAGGCGATCATCCCTGTCAGAGGTAAGACTCTCAACTGCCTTAAGGCAAATTACGATAAGATATTCCAAAGTGATATAATTATCGATCTTTTGAAGGTCATCGGCTGCGGTGCCGAGGTCAAGGGCAGAGGCGGCTCCGGTGTATCCTCCTTTGATTATTCGGCATTGAAGTGGAATAAGATCATCCTTTGCACCGATGCCGATGAGGACGGATTTCAGATCAGAACGCTTATCCTTACAATGTTTTACAGACTTTTACCCACCCTTATCCGCGAGGGAAGGGTCTATATCGCACAAAGCCCTCTTTACGAGATCACCACCAAGGATAAGATCCTTTTTGCATATGACGAAAAGGAAAAGCAGCAGATCCTTTCGGAGCTTGAGGGACAGAAATATACCCTCCAGCGCTCCAAGGGTCTCGGTGAAAACGAGCCCGATATGATGTGGAAGACCACGATGTGTCCGGCAACGAGAAGGCTTATAAAGATCTGCCCCGAGGACGAGAGAAAAACCTTTGAGATATTCGATATCCTCCTCGGTGACAACCTTGCGGGCAGAAAGAGATATATTGCTGAAAACGGTTATAAATACGTGGAGCTTGCCGATATATGAATGCCATCAGCTATAAGACCGTATGTAAGGAAGCATACAGCGAGTTTACAGAGAAAAAAAGCGTCTTTATGTCCTATATCCGACCTATCTCCACAGAGGATGAGGCTAAGGAATTTCTTAATAAGATACGTCAAAAGCACTCCGATGCCACTCATAACGTTTATGCATACGTCAACCGCGAGGGGAACGTCAGCCGTTTTTCCGACGACGGCGAGCCCCAGGGAACGGCAGGTATGCCCGTATTTGACGTCCTGAGGAAGGAAGAGCTTTTGGGTGTCTGCGTTGTTGTTACAAGATATTTCGGCGGCATACTGTTAGGTGGCGGCGGTCTTGTCAGAGCTTACGGCAGAGCCGCAAGAGATGCGGTGGAGAAGGCGGGAGTCTGTATGTACAAAAGGAAGTCCCGTATGAAGTTTGCCTGCGATTACGATCTTAGCGGCAAGCTTTTAAGAGAGCTTGAGAAGCTTGGAATAGAACCGTCGGAAAAGCTTTACGAGGAAAAGGTTAAGGTCGCCTTCATCTGTGAGTCGGATCTGCAGGATAAGGTCGTGGGGGCTATACTTGATGCCTCCGGCGGAAGATGCAAAGTGGAGTTTGATGAATACGTTTACGCAAAATGAGCTTTTGGAATTTCTGGGCGGCGAGGGCATAGATATCTTTTGCATTTGTCGTCCCGAGGATCTTTTGGTGCTTGATCAAAGCAAGTATCAAAGAATGCAGAGCGCCTTTAATAAAGCTCCCGGCGCCGTTTTGATATTTCTTGCCCCTTATTTTGTGGGCGAGGAGGAGGCAAATATTTCTCTTTATGCGGTGAGTAAGGATTATCATCTTTATTTTAAAGAGCTGAGTGGGAGATTTTCCGACGTCTTTGGGCTCGGCGAGGGGGATTTTGCTCTCTTCGGCGACAATTCGCCTATAGATGAGGTTGATGCAGCCACAGCCTTCGGCTTGGGAGTAAGAGGCGATAACGGACTGGTCATCAATGAAAAATACGGCTCGTACGTCTTTATCGGCGAGATATTCCTTTCCTTTGTTCCCGAGGGGACGGTATTTTCAAAAAGAGGCGAAAAGAGGGAATGTCTTCACTGTAAAAGCTGTGTCAAGGCTTGTCCCGAGTCAGCCTTGGTAAAGGGTGATATGTCAAATTGCTTAAGTGCCATAAGCCAGAAGCGAAGGATAAGCGATAGGGAAGCCGAGCTTCTGAAAAAGCATTGCGTAATATGGGGCTGCGACTTATGTCAGAAAAAATGCCCGATGAATAAAAATGCAAATATTACCCCGATAAGGTTTTTTTATGAGGACAGAATACCTCAGATCACTCGGGAAGTGATCGATAAGCTCGTTCTTGAGGAGAAATTCTCCCAAAGAGCCTTTTCCTGGCGTGGAAAAGATGTAATACTTCGCAATTTAAACTTGACTTTTCAGGGGTTTATGTGGTAAAATAGAGTGTTGAAATTTATGCAAAAAATCAAGAACTGAGACGGGCGGTGAAAAAATGTCAAAGGCCTACATTGTCGGCTCATATAAGGGTGGCGTGGGTAAGACGACGTTTTGCTCCGCTTTGGCTTACGTTGCCGCATTGAATTCCAACAGTGTTCTTGCTGTGGATATGGACTTCGGCTCCGGCGGTCTTGATATTGCTCTCGGCGTGGAAAACACCGCTGCGGGCAATATCCTCCATCTTTTAAATAAGGAGCTTGAGCTTGAAGGGGTAGCGGTTGACGGCGGAATTCCGGGACTTCGGGTAATATGCTCTCCTATGAGCTATTTTGAGGGCTTGGAAAATATTTCCGAGGAAGCGATGGAAGCTGTCATCCACAGACTCAAGCTTGATAACGATCTTGTCCTCTTTGATATGCCTGCGGGCGGCGGCGACTTTTTTGAGAAGCTTTGCCTTTGCGAGGGGATAGACGGCATAATTATCGTTTCAACCGATTCCCCGACCTCCGTAAGAAGTGCGGAAAAATGCGGTCAGAGACTGTACGAGCTGTCGGGCAAGGATGTAAAGCTTGTAATAAACGGCTATAATCTCACAAAGCCGAGAAGCAATACCTTTGGCTTGGTTAATATTCTGGAAAACGTTTCACTGCCTGCCTTGGCTGTGATTCCCTTTGACGGACTTTGCTCAAGGGCGCTCAGCCTGGGAAAGCCCTTGACGGCTTTTGAAAAAAGCGTTGCAGGTATTGCCGTGGAGAATGCCTTTTTAAGAATGGCGGGAAATAACGTGCCTCTTTTTGACGGCATATTAAAAAAGAAAAAAAGAAAGAAATTTTTATATAAAGATAATTGATCGGGAGGTAAAAAATGAAAATTTGTATTGTTGCCAGCAATGAAAAGAAAGAACTTATGGTTCAGCTTTGTATCGCATACTGCGGTATTCTTTCAAAGCATACCATTTGCGCCACCGCGGCAACGGGAAATATAATCTCCGAATCAACGGGTCTTGAGGTTGAAAGAATGCTCACGGGTTCAAGCGGCGGAATTGAGCAGGTCGCTTCAAGGATATCCTGTAACGAGGTTGACGTTCTGCTTTATTTCAGAAGCAGCTCTCCTTACAGTATTGAACAGGATCTTTCCAATGACGTTTTGCGCCTTTGTGACATATATAACATACCCGTTGCGACTAATCTTGCAACCGCGGAAGCAATTCTTCTCGCCCTCGACAGAGGCGATCTTGATTGGAGAAATAACATAAGAATGTAAAGGAGGCGGCGGTGGATACCGCTGTGTATCATGCTTCAGAAACCAAAAGGTACGATGGATATATTGCCTGCCGAAACTGAGCTTTGGCAATACGTTGAAAAAACTTTATGCGATAAAGCCAAGTGTTACGGCTTCGGTCAACTCAGGCTTCCCACCTTTGAATACAGTGAGCTTTACAAAAGAGGAGTAGGCCAGACAAGTGACGTTGTTCAAAAGGAAATGTATTCCTTTTATGATAACGATAAAAGAAACCTCACCTTAAGACCCGAGGGTACAGCGGGTGTGGTAAGAAGTGTTATTGAGAATTCTCTTGTTAACGAGGCAATGCCGCTGAGTCTTTATTATCTCATCAGCTGCTTCAGATACGAAATGCCTCAGACGGGCAGATCGAGAGAATTTTATCAGTTCGGTGCCGAGGTATTCGGAGCTGACGATCCCTCCTGCGATGCGGATCTTATGACCATGGTCGACGATATGCTCTCCACCCTAAAGGTCAATGCATCCCTGGAGATAAACTCCATCGGCTGTAAGAGGTGCAGACCTCTTTATCATAAGGCCTTAAGAGAGTATTTTTCTCAATTCAAGGATCAGCTTTGTCCCACTTGCCTTGAAAGGCTTGAGACCAATCCCTTGAGAATACTTGATTGCAAGAGTCCGATCTGCAAGGAAATAGGTAAGAACGCCCCCAGCACCGTGGACTATCTTTGCGATCCCTGCGAAAAGCATTTTAACGGTGTAAAGAGCTATCTTGATGCTGCGGGTCTTGATTATAAGGTCAACACTCGTATCGTAAGAGGTCTTGATTATTATCAGAGGACCGTGTTTGAGTTTATAAGCGAGGATATCGGCTCCCAGAGCACCATCTGCGGCGGCGGACGCTATAACGGTCTTGTTGCCGAGCTTGGAGGGCCCGATATATCCGGCATCGGCTTTGCGATGGGTCTTACAAGAATTCTTCTTGCGATGAAGAATAACGGCGTAAGCGTTGAGGGAACAAAGCCTCATATCTATCTTGCCTCTATGGGTGAAAATGCCAAGCTGAAGGCCTTTGTTCTTGCAAAGGAGCTGAGAAAGCTGGGAATAACAGCTCTCTTTGATCAGGTTGGAAGAAGCCTTAAGGCTCAGATGAAATACGCAGATAAAAAGGGCGTAGGCTTCAGTATGGTTATAGGCGATTCCGAGCTTGAAAATAATAAAGCGGTCTTGAAGAATATGCTTAACGGCGAAAGCTTTGAGGTAGAGCTTGCGGCACAGGAGATCGCAAGGGCTGTCGAAATTTAAACATATATAACGATTCAGAGGATAGAACAATGTACAGAACAAAATATTGTCAGGAAATCTCTTCCGCTGACGTGGGAGAAAGAGTTAACGTATGCGGATGGGTCCAGAAGCAGAGAGATTTGGGAAGCCTTATTTTTGTTGATCTGAGAGATCGCAGCGGTATTATCCAGCTTGCCTTTGACGAGACCACGAAAAAGGAGATCTTTGATATAGCCTTCACCTTAAGAAGTGAGTTTGTGGTTCAGGCCTCCGGTATTGTAAGAAGCAGGGGAGAGGCAGTCAACGCTAATAAGGCCACCGGTGCGGTGGAAATAGCAGTGGATGAGCTGAAGGTTCTCAACACCTCTCTTACTCCTCCTTTTGAAATAGTGGAAAACTCCGACACCAAGGAGGAATTGAGACTTAAGTACCGTTATTTGGATCTTCGTCGTCCCGATTTAAAGAATAACATTGTTTTAAGACATAAGATCGCCAAGCTTGCAAGAGACTATTACGACGAAAACGGCTTTTTGGAGATCGAAACGCCCACTCTTGTAAGATCCACCCCCGAGGGCGCAAGAGACTATCTGGTTCCCAGCCGTGTGCATCCCGGCACCTTCTATGCACTCCCTCAGTCTCCTCAGCTTTACAAGCAGCTGCTTATGGTCAGCGGCTTTGACCGTTATATGCAGATCGCCCGTTGCTACAGAGACGAGGATCTCAGAGCCGACCGTCAGCCCGAGTTTACTCAGATCGACCTTGAAATGAGCTTTGCCGATGAGGATGACGTAATGAGCGTCAACGAGCGCTTCATACAGAGAGTCTTCAAGGAATTTTGTGATGCCGACGTTGAGCTTCCCATCAGAAGAATGAGCTATGAGGAGGCGATGGATAAGTACGGCAGTGATAAGCCTGACCTCAGATACGGCTTTGAGCTTATCAACGTCACCGATGCATTGAGAGGCTGCGGCTTCAAGGTCTTTAACTCCGCTATTGAAGATGGCGGAAGCGTAAGATGCATCAACCTCAAGGGCTATGCGGACAGCTTCTCCAGAAAAGAGATAGACAAGCTTCAGGATTTTGTCAAGACCTACCGTGCAAAGGGTCTTGCGTGGGCTAAGTATTCAGCCGAGCTTACCTCGAGCTTTGCAAAGTTTATGACCGAAGAGGAGCTTGGTAAGCTCTACGGTGCGGCGGGCTTTGAGAAGGGCGACCTTTTGCTTATCGTTGCAGACAGTAATCCCACTGTTGTCTTTGATTCTCTCGGTGCACTGAGATGCCACGTTGCAAAGCACTTGGGACTTGACGATAAGAAGAAGTTCTGCTTTGTATGGATCACCTCCTTCCCGATGTTCCAGTGGGATGAGGAGGAAAAGCGCTACGTTGCAATGCACCATCCCTTTACCGCTCCCAAGGATGAGGATCTCCACCTTCTTGATACCGATCCCTCCAAGGTCAGAGCCAAGGCTTATGACATCGTCCTCAACGGTTGGGAAATGGGCGGCGGAAGCGTGAGGATCCACAGAAGAGACGTTCAGTCCAAGATCTTTGATATTATCGGCATTACTAAGGAAGAGGCCGACGAAAAATTCGGTTTCCTTCTTGAAGCCTTCAAGTACGGAGCTCCTCCTCACGCGGGAATGGCCTTCGGTCTTGATAGATTGGTCAGCCTTGTAATAGGCCTTGATGCTATCAGAGACTGCATTGCATTCCCCAAGGTCCAGAATGCTTGCGAGCTTATGACCGAGTGCCCCGCACCCGTGCCTCAGAATGCATTGAATGATCTTAAGATAAAGCTTGACCTTGAATAATATTTAATAAAGGAATCGGTTTTTCCGAGGATAATAAAATGATCGAGATAAATCAAATAACAAAAAAATACGGCAACAACTATGCTTGTCGCGACGTGAGCTTTACCGTTAAGGAGGGCGAGATACTGGGCTTTCTCGGTCCTAACGGAGCAGGTAAATCCACGACCTTAAATATTCTTACCGGATATATTTCCTCCACCGAGGGTACCTGTAAGATCGACGGAGTGGACATACTTGAAGATCCCATTGCAGCCAAGAAAAAGATAGGCTTTTTGCCCGAGCTTCCTCCTCTTTATACGGATATGACTGTAAAGGAATACCTTAATTTCGTTTACGATCTTAAAAATTGCAAGCTCAACAGAAAAAAGCATCTTGCCGAGATCTGCAGCATTGTCAAGATCGACGACGTTTATAACAGAATAATCAAGAATCTCTCCAAGGGCTACAGACAAAGGGTGGGTATTGCACAGGCACTTATCGGTAATCCTCAGGTGCTCATTTTTGACGAGCCTACCGTAGGCTTGGACCCCAAGCAGATCATCGAAATCAGAAATCTGATAAGATCCCTGGGGAAAAATCATACGATAATCCTCAGTACCCACATCTTAAGTGAGGTCCAGGCTATCTGTGATAGGATCGTGGTCATCAACAAGGGAAGGATCATTGCCGATGAAAAGACCAACGATATATCCAATGCCGTTAACGGTCCCAAGAGGCTTACGATGAACATATGCGGACCTCAGAACGAGGTGCTTAAGCTTCTTAAGAATACCGAGGGAGTTTCTTACGCAGAGATCCTCGGTGCAAGAGAAAGCGACAGCTATGCATATCTTATAGAGATGAAGCCCGGAATTGATGCACGAAAGCCCATTTTCTATGCTCTCAGCTCAAAATCCTGGCCGATCATCGGCATGGAGAATATGGGTATGAGTCTTGAGGACGTGTTCATCAGCCTTATAAACGCTTCTCAGGATGAAAAGAAATAAAAAATGAAAGGATTCTCATTAGAGATAGTTAGTTATGTTTGCTGTATATAAAAAGGAGCTTAAGGGCTACTTTATATCTCCCGTGGGTTACGTTTTTATGGCGGTTTTTCTGCTTGCCAGCGCTTTGATTCTTTCCTATATGAATCTTAGTGCCGCAACCACGGAAATGACGAGCTTTTACTTTTCTCAGGTATTGCTTCTGGTAGTTCTTGTTCCTATACTTACAATGAGACTTTTAAGTGAAGAAAGAAAATCCAAGACCGATCAGATATTACTTACCTCGCCTGTAAGTCTCCACAGTGTTATAATTGCAAAATACCTTTCTGCATTTACGCTTTTTGCAGGCACGCTTTGTCTTTCCTTCTTTTTCCACATTCCTTTATATCTTCACGGCACTCCCAACGTCGCAAAGATCTTTTCTCTTACCTTAGGCACTCTTCTTATCGGCTCGGCGTTTATCGCCATAGGGCTTTTTGTTTCCGCACTTACCGAGAATCAGCTCTCCAGTGCGATCATTTCCATCGCGACCTTATTGGGACTTGTGGTTTTAGGCCTTGTCAGCAGCTCCATTTCCAATGATTTTGTCAGAACCGTTGTAAAATGGATCTCCGTTTTCGACAGATTCAATTCATTTTCCAACGGTATGCTGGATTTCGGAAGTCTTATTTATTATTTTTCCATTGCCATCGTATTTTTGTTCCTCACTGTGAGAGTGTACGAAAAAAGACGTTGGGAATAAAAAGGGGGATATATGTCTAAAGATAAAAAGGGAGGCATTTTTTCCTCCAAGAGATTCAAATATGGATCTGTGAGTGCTGTTCTTACCGCAGTGTTCGTTGCATTCGTAATTTTGTTTAATGCTGTTTTCGGTGTTCTTGCCGACAAATTCGGCTTTACTCTGGACCTTACGGATAATCAGATATACGGCATCGGTGATACCACAAGAAATCTTTTGAAGGATCTTGATAAAGAGGTCAGCATTAAATTTATGACTCCTCTGGATCAGCTTGAATCCAGTATGTATTATCCCGTAGTTACCTGCGCTCAGATCTACGAGAGAGAGTTTGAGAAGGTAAAGGTTGAATATCTTGATATTATTACTCATCCTGAAAATCTTTCATACTTTACCGGAAAGGGTTACTCGGTTTCTACCACCGACGTTATTATTCAGTGCGGTGACCTTTTTGAGATCTATTCTTTAAGTAAATTTCTGCCTATAGCCGAGTCCACACAAGAGATATTCGGCTTCAGAGGTGAGGCATATTTTACTTCGTCTATTATCAGTGTGACCCAGGAAAATAAGTCTGCGGTGACCTTTACAACCAACCACGGCGAAGCAGAGAGCCCCAACCTTGAGGAGATATTTAAGCTTTGCGGCTACAGTGTTAACAGAGTTGATCTTTCAACACAGAATATCAGCGAGGATACGGATATTTTAGTTATCTACGATCCTCAGTACGATTTCCAGAGCTCCTCCGAGGGTGACAGTGAAATAGATAAGCTTACGGAGTTTCTTGCAGCTCATAAGAACGTTATGATCTTTATGGGGCCCTCCACAAAGCCTATGCCCAATTTGGACGAGGTAATGGAGGAGTGGGGTATTACGGTTTCAAGAAATCAAGTCATCCAGGATGACGAGAGATCTGTTCCCAATTATAAAATGAATATTTTTGCCGATTATACTCCCAGTCAATCCGAGGAGCTTACTTCAGCGACTGAAATTATCGGAAATATCGGCTCTACTGATTCCAATAGCTATACCAACACTGTTCTGAGAGATACCGCGCCCATACTTCTTTCGGAGCCGGGTAGCTTCAGACAGGTTGAATCTGTTTTGAAGTCCTCTGCCGCCTCTTATGTTGAAGATATCAACGGCATCAAGCAAAGCGATGCATTTACCGTTATGGCCATATCCACAAGAACCAGAATGGAAAATCTGGGCAACAGCAATAACATCGAGCATAAGAGCCATATTCTTGTATGCTCCAGTGTTAAGTATGATGATTATTGCAGCGGAGATTCGCCCTATGCAAACGGTACTCTTATATATAACGCTATTAAGCTTATGAGTGATGACGAGACCTTTACCGGTATCTCAATGAAGCGTGTTGATGATACCACTATGCAGATCGATTCACAGACCGCCTATCGTTACACGGTTATAATGGCAAGCGTTCTTCCCGGTCTTGTGGTTATTTTCGGCGTTGTGGTTTGGGTAAAGAGGAAGCACTTATGATAAAAAAACAACAAAAGCTTATAATTGTAATAGCGGCAGTTGTAATTATTTTTGCCGTGCTTTATGGTGTTCTCGGTAGTATTCTGGCGCCCGATGAGACCGATACTCCGCCTGCTACCGTTGGCAATCACGGCGAGACTATGCTTAACGGAAGACCTTATATCTACGATAAAATAGATAAAACAAACGTCAAATCCATTACCGTTGAAAACGAGAAGGGCGGATATACGATCTACCGCGGAGTTGATGATAATTTCTATTTTAAAGGTCTTGAGCACGTATATTACGATGAGTATATGCTTTCTGCCGCAACCACAAACTTCACCAGCGTGCTTGCTATCCAGGAGGTAGTCGGATATACGGCAGACGAGCTTGAGAATTACGGCTTGAAGGACGGCGCACATAAGGCAAGCTTTGAGGTCAACACCGTCGACGGACAAAGGTATAAGGTGCTTGTAGGTAATATGCTCGTCAACGAGAGCGGTTATTATGCAATGCTTGAGGGCAGGGAAGCTCTTTACGTGATCGATACCTATAGCGGTGTAAGCATTTTTGCCGGCAAGAATGAATTCGTTGCGCCTCAGGTTGCTTACCCCTTTCCCTCATCTCAGGATCTTAAGCTTACTTCCTTTAAAAAAATTGAAAACGGAAAGCACGTATATACCGTCGAGCCATCCATTCAAAAGGAGGCCGACAAGGAGCTTTATACCAACGTTGCTTACGGTTATACACTGACATATCCCGAAACCAAATACGTCAGCGACTATACCTTTATGACCGTTACAAATACACTTCAGAATTTCTCGGGAAATGCGGTTGTTGCTTGCGGTCTTGAGGAGCAGGTAAAGCTTTTAAAGGATTTTATCGATGGCAAGATCCAGATAGATTCCGAGGAAGGAAAAAAGGTATATGAGGTAATCAAGCTTTTCAATGAATATGGGCTTTTTAATGAAAACTATCAGTTCCCCGTAGTCTTTGAGTTTGAATATCCCGTTTCCGCAGATGCAAAAGCCGAGGACGTTTACGGTTATCTTATAGCATCCATGCCCACCAAGGATAATAAGACCTATATCTACTCCCAAGCCTTCGATGTAATCGTTGAATTCGATTCGGCGGCAGTAGAGTGGTTGTATTGGGGCGCTGACCGTATCAGTGTAAATTCAATTGTAACTTATTCGGTCTTTGATATTAAGGAAATGGAGATCATTCACGACAGTGTGAAGGCTCACTTTGTTTGCGATACCGTTTTGGGAGAAAATCCGGTCATAAAGAAAATAGTTGATAAGAATACCTCAAAGGAGATAAGTGTAGATCTTTTCAAGCAGCTTTACAGAGGTGTACTCTATTTTTCCGCTGAAGGAACGGCAACCATGCCCGATAATGCACAGTGCTGTATGACCTTGAGGATCACCTTAGGAAACCAAGACGTTCTTGACTATCGTTTCTATAATTTGACTGACAGAAAGACCTACTATACCTTTAACGGTGAGGGTGGCTTTTACGTTAACAGAGATAATATTAAGGCTTTGGTAGAGTATACTCAAAAAACTCTTGCCAACGAAAGCTTTACTTCATCTCAGGTGTGATATTAAAAATGCGGGAGACACTTCTTTGTGCCTCCCGTTTTACTTAGGTGTTATGAAGAAATTAGATTCAAAGCTTGTTTATAAAGACAAGGGTATCATTGTGTATAACGACGTTTTTAAGGATGAACGGGGTAAAGAAGAACAAAAAGCACGCGTAAAGAGAATGAATTCAGCTGCTGCGATCTTGATCGTTGAAAACCGTATACTTATGGAGGTGTGCGAGGATAAAAGGGAGCCTGATATTTTCCGCTATAGCCTGAACGGTTATTACGATGACTATCTTGAAACGTTGAAGCGCGGAATGCATCTTGAGCTTGGTGTAAAAGCAGGCAGTATTATAAGCTTAGGTGAGATCTTGCCCGATCCCGTTCTTGATACAAAGGTGCTGCTTTATCTTGCTTCCGAATTAAGAATTGTCTGCGAAGAGGTCTTTGCCTCGAAAAAGTTCACTCTTGTCGGCTTTGACGAGGCTTATTCAATGGTAATGAATTCAGCTATTACAGATGCGGTAACTCAGATAGCAATTCTAAAAACCTATTCTATGAAGGATATCATTCTCGAGCCCGATACCGATCCCTTTTGATAAAAGATCCCCTCAGAATAGTCTGAGGGGATAAGTTTTTCATAAGCCAAGCTTATATTCCTTTGCGAGAAGTCGGTATTCCTCCGCATTGTTAAAAAGTGTTTTCGCTACGCTTTCATCAAGCTCCTTAACTACCTTTGCGGGAATTCCGACCACAAGGCTATTATCGGGGATGACGGAGTTTTCCTTCACCATTGCTCCTGCTCCTATAATACAGTTCTTTCCGATAATTGCGCCGTTAAGAACTGTGGAGTGCATACCGACTACCGTGTTATCGCCAATGGTGCACCCGTGTACTACGGCGTTATGACCTATTGTGACGTTGTCTCCTATAATTACTGGGTGACCTTGGTCGGAATGAAGAGTGCAGTTATCCTGCACGTTAGATCCTTTTCCGATGCTTATCCTATCACTGTCGGAACGGATCACGGCCCCAAACCAAACGGAGGAGTTCTCGTCTATGGTAACGTTTCCAATCACGTGGCAATCCGGTGCAAGGTATGCGCTTTCGTGAATTTTCGGGGCTTTCCGTTTAAAGCTGTGCAACATAAGCTCTCCTCAAAGTCTTTCAAGAATTGCTCTTGCGGCACAAACGCCGCTGGCGCCTGCTTGAGCAAGACCTCTTGTGATTCCCGCGCCGTCGCCGATTGCGTAAAGACCTTTAAGCTCTGTTTCCAGATTCTTGTCAAGGTTGATCCTTGCCGAATAGAATTTAACCTCCACACCGTAAAGGAGTGTATCGTGATTTGCGGTGCCGGGGGCAATCTTGTCAAGGGCGTAGATCATTTCTATGATATTATCCATATGTCTTTTGGGCAGAACCAGGCTCAGATCGCCGGGAGTGGCATTTAAAGTGGGCTTTGTAAAGGACTTTGAAAGTCTGTGCTCGTTGGTTCTGATGCCCTTTATAAGATCGCCGAAGCGCTGAACTATAACTCCGCCTCCAAGCATATTGGAAAGGGAGGCTATGTGTTTTCCGTAAGTGTAGGGCTCCTTGAAGGGCTCTGTAAATCTATTGGAAACAAGAAGGGCAAAGTTGGTATTTTGGCTTTGCAGTGAGGGATCTGCGTAGCTGTGTCCGTTAACTGTGATAAGTCCGTCTACGTTTTCGGCAACAACGTGACCGTAGGGATTCATACAGAAGGTTCGTACCGTGTCACCGTAAAGCTTGGTTCTGTAGATAAGCTTGCTTTCGTAAACAACGTCGGTGATGTGGTCGAAAACTCTTGCGGGTAGCTCCACTCTTACACCTATATCCACCTGGTTGTTAGTCATTTTAATGCCGAGCTTCTTGCAACAGTTGCTGAACCATTCGGCTCCGCATCTTCCGGGGGCAGCAACACAGTATTTGCAATGTACGTTTTCGGAGCCTTTTATGCTTATTTCATAGCCGTCAGCCACGGGATTTATGGATTCTACCTTTGTCTTGAAGAAGAATCGGCATTTATCCTTAAGATACTCGTAAATATTGGTAAGTATCTTCAGATTTCTTTCCGTTCCCAGATGCTTGCATTTTGCCTGGAGCAGATGAAGGTCGTGCTCTAAGGCTTTTTTTGCTATCTCCTTTGCCTCGGGTGTCTGGGTGGAAAATATTTGAGTGGTTGCTCCGAATTTAACGTTGACACTGTCCACGTAATCTATAAGCTCCATAACCTTGCCATCGTCAAGGTAGTCTCCCAGCCAACCGCCGAATTCGGTAGTGAAGTTATATTTACCGTCCGAGAAGGCTCCTGCGCCGCCAAAGCCCGACATTATTGCGCAGGGCTTGCAGGAGATGCATTCCTTGGTCTTTCCCGCAACTATGGGGCAGGAACGGCTGTAAATATCTCTTCCCATTTCAAAAACCGCTACCTTAAGATCGGGCTTTCCCTTTAACAATTCATATGCGGCATAAATACCGGCGGTACCTGCGCCTATAATACAAACGTCATACATTTTACTTTAATTCTCCTAACATTAGTTTTACCACATCGTACGTTCGCTCCAGGGAGGCTATCTCTAAAGCTTCCTTGGTGGAGTGGATGTTCTTGGTGTTGGGGCCTATGCTTATTGCATCAAAATTTTTTCTGCCCTGTCCGATAATGGAGCACTCAAGACCTGCGTGAACTGGCTCCAAAACAGGAGAGCTGCCAACGTAGCTTTCATATGCCTTTATATATGCTTTTTGCAGATCGGTTCCGAATTTAGGTGCCCAGCCGCAGTAATCGGCGCCGTCCTTATAGCTAAATCCAAAGTCGTTGGCAATATTCTTGATCCTTTCGCAGAGAACCTCCTTTTCTGAATCGGAGGAGCTCCTTACGGACATCAGAAGCTTGAGCTCATTTGTGTCGGTATCTGCTTTTGCTACGTTTGCCGAGGTCCTTACACAGCTCTTGTCTGCCTCCCATTCCAGGACTCCGCAGGGAAGGGCGGCGATAAGCTCGATCAAGGATCGGTCTGAAAGCTTTTCATCGGTGACGGCTTCTGATACTGTAACTGAAAACGATTCTATTGTGTTGTTTTTAATTAATTTATCGGCTTCGAGCCTGAGCTTAGCCTCATCACAGATAACGGTTGCCTCGCAGGAGGATGGGATAACGTTTTCAAGACTTCCGCCCGATATGCTGCAAAGCTCAGCTTGAACGTTCTTAATCAGCTCGATCATAAGCTTCAGGGAGTTGTATCTGTCGAGATGGATCTCAGCACCGGAGTGTCCGCCCTTCAAGCCGTCTATTTTTACCTTGAACGCTTTTTGCTTGGTCAAGCATTTGTCTTTTGGCTTTGTAAGCTCTATCCTTCTTCCGCCCGCACTGCCGATAATGGCAATTCCTTCGTCGTCGATATCCAAATTTATCAGCATATCCGATCTGAGAAGAGATTTGTCCAGAGCCTTTGCGCCGTAAAGTCCCGTTTCTTCCTCTGTGGTGAATATAAGCTGAAGCTCGGGGCAGGGATCGGGGCGCTCCTCCATAAGCTTTAGCATAATTGCCATTCCCGTTCCGTCGTCGGCTCCCAATGAGGTGCCCTTGGCACTGAGGTAACCGTCTTTTTCTATAAGCTCCAAGGGTCTTTTGATAAGCTCCTCGGTGTTGTCATCAGCAACGAAAACCATATCCGTGTGAGCTTGAAGCATGACCGTCTTATCGGAATTTTTGGATGGAAGGGTTATGATAAGATTGTTGTTTTTGTCTCTGTAGACCTCCAAGGATCGTTTTCTTGCAAAGTCCTCAACGTAATCCGCAAGCTCCTTTTCATTTCCCGAGGGATGCGGGATGGAGCATATCTTTTTAAAATGTTCAAGTAACGTCATCAGTTTATCCTCATAGGCGTAAAGTTAATATAATCACAGCTTACAAGCTCGTATCTTACCGAGTCCATCAAGGTGGGCAGAGTAAGCTCGTATACGTTGTGAAGATGGCCGTAAAAGACACGGCGGATGTTATTTTCTGAAAGTATAGGAGTTATCGGGTTTTCTCTTGAGGTGGCTGTGAGAACGGGGTAGTGGAAAAATGCTATTATTTCCTTTTCCTCTTTGCCCCGGTCAAGCAGATCACGATTGATCTTTTTTGCGCACTCAAGGGAGATAAGGAACCTTTGGGCCTCTCTGGAAAGCACCTTTTGATCGTCCAGGGTCATTTTATCCTCGCATATCCAGCCTCTTGTGCCGCATATTATTTTGTCTTCGATCTCATAGGCATTGTTGTGAAGAAACCTGAAGGTCTTAAAGCCGTTTTCTTCAAGAAAGGCACCGAGCTTTGAGGCGGTTGCCCACCAATAATCGTGGTTTCCCTTTAAAATTATTTTTTCTCCCGGAAGCTCCTCTAAAAACTGAAAGTCAGCTCTTGCTTCTTTAAAATCCATTGCCCAGGAAATATCACCGGGAATTATGACTGTATCGTCAACGTTGACCATATATCGCCAATATTCCTCAAGCTTTTTCGTGTAGTCCTTCCATTTTCCTCCGAATACGTCCATGGGTTTATCGCAGGAAAAGCTTAAATGGAGATCGGATATGGTAAAAATTGCCATGTTTTCTCCTTGAATTGAGAATAAAATCTTTTGTTTGGGTCAATAATCTAATTAGAAAAGGAGGAGAGATAATGAATAATCTTTTTGATTCAAAGTCAAACGTTCCCAAGCATATTAAGGGCTTGGATTGCAACGTTAAAAACTGCAGCTATAACGACGGTGAATGCTATTGCACCGCAAAGCGTATCCACATCGGACCCATCAGTGCCCAAAGCACAAACGAGACTCTTTGCGCCACCTTTAAACCCAAACAAATGTAAGAAAAAAAGTGCCGAGTCGGCACTTTTTTCTTATATTACCGACTTACAAAGTCTCTTACCTTGTTATTGATTTGGTCTTTTTCGATACATCCGTTAAATCTTATTTGCTTGTCCTTGAGCTTTGCAAGACCGTCGGGTATCCTTACCTTAGTGTATTTATTGAGAAGCTCAACGCTTTCAAACTCATCCTCGGAGGGAGTGATGCCCAGTGCCTTGCATACACTGTTAACAAACTTATAAGGACTTGCGGTGCTGACTACAAGCATAGGAACAGTATCCTTGGTGGAGGCTATATACTGTCTTGCACAGTGAGCTGCAACTGAGGTGTGTGTATCGCACAGATATTTGTCATTATCAAAAAGATCCCTTAAAATTTCAGCGCCCTGCTTCTCGGTGCAGAATGCTCCGTAATAGACCCTCTGCAGCTCTTTAAGCTCATCGGCGTTGACGGTGTACTCACCCTCGGTCTTGAGCTTTTCCATATATTCTGCGGTCTTTTCACTTCCGCAAACCAGGTAAAGCATTCTTTCGAGATTGGAGGAGATAAGTATATCCATACTTGGGCTGGTGGTCTGATAAAACTCTCTCTTCTTGTTGTATACACCGGTGTTAAAGAAATCGGTAAGTATCTTGTTGTCGTTGGAGGCGCAGA
Organism: Oscillospiraceae bacterium; assembly: GCA_015063985.1. Lineage (GTDB taxonomy): Bacteria > Bacillota > Clostridia > Oscillospirales > SIG627 > SIG685. The sequence continues at coordinate 22,017 of SVTC01000014.1, forward strand.
CCAGAGTTTTGAGGGGAAGTCCCATTACCTTTGCTATATAAGCGGCGAAAATATCCCCGAAGTTTCCGGTGGGAACGCAAACGTTTATTTCGTCACCCAGTGATATATCCTTGGTGTTTATCATATCGCAGTATGCGCTGACGTAATATGCGATCTGGGGAACAAGTCTGCCCCAGTTTATGGAGTTCGCGCTGGAGAAGAATGACGTATCTGCAATGCTCTCGGCAAAGGACTTGTCGGAGAATACGGTCTTGACCGCACTTTGTGCATCGTCGAAATTGCCGTTTATGGCGCATACCTCTACGTTGTTACCCTCCTGGGTTATCATTTGCCTTTTTTGAAGGGGGCTGACACCGTTTACCGGATAGAAAACAAGGATCTTTGTCTGATCTACGTCGCAGAAGCCGTCAAGAGCGGCTTTTCCCGTATCACCGCTGGTGGCAACCAGAATATTGGCGCATCTTTTTTCGCCGGTTATCTTCAGCGCCTCGGAAAGAAGACGGGGAGTGAGCTGAAGAGCCATATCCTTGAATGCGCAGGTTGGACCGTGCCAGAGCTCGAGAAAATACAGACCGCTTTCGGTCTTTACAACGGGAGCGTACTGACCGTCAAAGCGTGAATACGCCTTTATGCACATATCGAGAAGCCTGTCACTGTCGTAATCCGTGAGGAATTTCTTGATCACCTTGTGTGCTCTGTGAGGGTAATCCATACCAAGAAGCTCTTTGATCTCCTCGGTGCTTAACTGAGGGATGCTTTCGGGCATATACAGTCCGCCGTCGGAGGCAAGACCGTTTTTTATTGCCATTGCCGATGATACTTTATCTGCTTTTCCTCTTGTGCTGATGTAATACATTTTTTCTCCTTCTTATATAAAAGCTTGCGGTGTGTGTCTTACAAATACCTTTTTCGGGTCCTCGGGGATATATATTTCCACGGCATCAAATCTGTAATCCGTGAAATTTACATCCTCGCATTCCCTTGCAAGAAACACCTTTGCCGCGCGCTTTATTCTTTTTTGCTTTTCCTTTGTTATTGCGGATTGCGCCGAGCCCAGATCCTTGCTTAAATAGCTCCTTGTTTTTACCTCGCAAAATACGAGTATCTTTTTGTCGAGTAATATCAGATCTATTTCTCCGCCTTTAATGCAGTAGTTCTTTCTTAAAAGCTTCATCTTCTTTTTCTTTTCCAGAAAGATCCTGCAAAGCTCTTCTCCGTCAGCTCCAAATGCTCTCTTGGAAGCTGTCATTTACTTCTCCTAATATCTTTCTTAAAAAGCTTTGTCTGTGAGCGGGGCAGGGGCCGTATTTTTTTAATAGATCTCGGTGGTCTTTTGTGGGATATCCCTTGTTCTTTGCAAACTGATATTGGGGATATAATCCGTCCATATCAAGGCAAAATTCATCCCTCGCCACCTTTGCGAGGATACTTGCGGCGGCAACACTGGGAAGCTTGCCGTCTCCCTTTACTACTGCAAGGGAAGGGAGGGGGAGATCACGCGCTACGTTTCCGTCAACAAGCAAAAGCTCGGGCCTTACCTTTAAAAGCAGCACGGCTCTTTTCATCGCCAGCATACTTGCGTTCAAAATGTTGATCTTGTCTATCTCATATGGCTCGGCGTGAGCAATTGCCCAATCTATCGCTTTATCTTTTATCTCCCGACAAAGGGCGTTTCTTCTTTTTTCGCTGAGCTTCTTGGAATCGTTAAGACCCTCTATAACACAACCCTCGGGCAGGATCACAGCCGCCGCAAAAACGGGTCCTGCCAGAGGACCTCTGCCGGCCTCATCAAGGCCGCATACTATATTGCAATCGTTGGGTGTGAGACTAAGCTGCAGGGACCAATCCATAGGATCATCTCCATATTTTATTTTTTTGGCGGGAATTCCAGACTTATCCTTCCGATCTTTCCGGAACGGAATTCATCCAGGAGCATATTTGCACATCTTGTCAGATCTACCTCGCCGCCGGTTATAAGAAAGCCTCTTTTTCGACCGATCTTTTCAAAAAGAGCATATCGGTCAAGCTCGAGATCTTCCTTGGTCAATTTATATCTTGTCATTAAAAGCTCGGGATAGTAGGTCTTCAGTCTTTCGCAAAGAACGGGCGCTGTCTCTTCAATAACCACGACCGCGTCCTTTATGGCGTTTGTTACTGATAGGTTTTCGCCTATTACTCTGTCTTCAAACTTGGGCCATAAAACACCGGGCATATCCAACAGATCCAGACCGATGGAGGTTTTTACCCATTGCTTTGTAAGGGTGACGCCGGGTCTGTTTTCCACCTTTGCCTTTTTTTGCCCGCATAAGGCGTTTATCAGCGACGACTTTCCAACGTTGGGAACTCCAACGACCATCGCCTTCATTGCTTTGGAAATTCCTTTTTGGGCATTTCTTTCTATTTTTTCCTTCAATACCTCGTTTACAGCCGCAGAAACTGTTTTGGAAGGGTTTTTCTCGATGCAGTCGGTCATAATTACCTTAGCCTTTGTAGACTTGTAGTAATTTGCCCAAAGAGTGTTGGCATCGGGATCCGCGAGCCCCGCCTTGTTCATTATGAGAATGACGGGCTTGGCTTCCACAAGCTTTTCTATCTGAGGGTTTTTACTGCTGTAGGGGATCCTGGCATCCACAAGCTCGAAAATTACGTCGACGTTTGAAATGTTTTCGCTTATAAGCCTTTTTGTGGCTGCCATATGACCGGGAAACCATTGTATAATATCTGATGGCATATAATTATTTCCTTATTTTGTAAATGGAGTCAGTAGGGGGTTGGTGTCTGTACCGAAGGGGGCGGTGGAGAAAAGACGGAATATCACCTTTCCCATAATATACCTTGCGTCTACCTGACCGATAAGACTGTTTCTGCTGTCGGAGGAGTTGTTTCTGTTGTCCCCCATCAGGAATACGCAACCTTCCTTAACCGTAAATTCCTCGGGGCAATCGTAGCGATCCATGGATTGGCTCTGGAAATACAGATAGCTCTCGTTTAGCACCTTTCCGTCTACAGTAACGGTCCATTTGTCAAAATCTATCTTTACGTGCTGCCCCTCTGTGGCTATAACTCTTTTTATAAGAGGCAGACCGTCCTTATAGCTGGGGACCTGAAGCACAACGATATCACCGGTTGTGGGCTTATAAAACATATCGGAAATAATGAGCGTGTCATTGTCGCTCAGTGTCGGCATCATACTGGGGCCGCTGACTCTTACGACTCTGAAAACAAAGGTGAAAAGCACGATAACGCATAAAAGGGCGGTAATAAAGGAGCCGAGCCATTCATAGCAGGTGCTCAACGTGCCGTCGGGGCGCTTTTTCCTTTTGTGTGTCGAGGTGAAACGGGGAGTTGGGGTCTCTTGATTTGGTGTGTTCATTTTATCACCTGTAAAAAACGAAAAAGGGCCGTTTTGGCCCTTGTAGTTTAGTTATGAAAAAGAGAAACGGCAAGAAGTGACTCAAGCCGCTTCTCTTTTGCCTGCAAGGGTTATTGTCAGATAAGTTCCTTGACCTTTGCAGATTTGCCCACGCGGTCTCTGAGATAGTAGAGCTTTGCTCTGCGGACTTTACCGCGTCTGACTACGTCTACCTTCTCTACGTTGGGGGAGTGCAGAGGGAAGGTCTTTTCAACACCTACGCCGTAGGATACTCTTCTTACGGTGAAGGTCTCGGAAATACCACCGTTCTTCTTAGCAATTACAGTGCCTTCGAAGAGCTGGATTCTTTCTCTTGTTCCTTCCTTGATTTTGTTGTGCACACGAACTGTGTCACCTACGTTGAACTTGGGTGCATCAGCCTTGAGCTGCTCACTTGCGAAAGCTTTCAAAAGATCCATGATCGCTTTCTCCTTTCAGATATAAAAATTTTATTCCGGAAGGGATGAAGAAACGTTCATATCAGAGCGGATAGCGGACCGTTCCTTTTCTATTCATAAGAATAGAATTATCCATACCATAACAAAATAATTATATCACAACAAATTATATTTTGCAATAGTTTTTTTAAAAATATTTTTAAATTAGAGGTGTTAATGAAGACTTTTTTTAAAATGGCTTGGTATTTACTTCTATTCTTCGGCGGTTTTCTTGCGGGAAAGCTTATATCCGAAAAATATTTAGCCGAAAGACTTTTGAGAAAAAGGATATCAGATATAAAAAACAAGGTTATAGAGGTTATTTTCAAAGAGTGATCTGATCAAGATCCTTTTCAAAGCTTGGCAAAAGCTCTTCCATAAAATAATCGGCTTCCTTGCAATTCATTTCCTTTATGCTTTTTTCTATGGAGCTATGGGCTGATCGGAACTCGGGATTATTGGACATAAGCTCTTTTTTGCATTTTATAAGAGCACAGATGCGGTCAGCTGCCTTTAAAAGCTTTTCCTCGTCGGCATTGAGCATAGTGCAGCTTTCGTACTCTTTTCTTATATCATCCTCAAGTAAAGAGTACAGCTTTTCGTTTGAAAGCCTTTCGATTTCTTTATAGGCCCTTGTAATATCGGTGTTGTGATATTTCACGGGAGTGGGAAGATCTCCGGTCAAAAGCTCTCCGATGTCGTGGTAAAGAGCGGCGGTGATCAGCTTATTAGGATCTGCATTTTTATTAAAATGCTTACGGGATATCAGCGCAAGTGCGTGGGCTATAACTGCGGTCTCAAAGGAATGCTGGCTCAGATCCTCGTTGTAGGTGTTTCTCATCAGACCCCAGCGGTTTATATGCTTCATTCTGAAAAGCATTGCATAAAAATCCCCGGATGACATTATTTCTTCTCCTTTTGCTTTAGTTCTTTTTCGAGCTTTTCCGCAAGCTCTATGATCTTTTGCAAGCGGTGATTCATACCCGATTTTGTAATGTGCTCCTCAGACAAGAGGCATAGCTCGCTTATGCTTGAGCCGGGATACTTTAGCTTAAGTGCGGCGGCCTTTTTCAGGTTTTCGGGAAGGGGATCGAAGGCGTCGTGCTTTTTTAAAAGGCTGACGCAGTCTCTGATCTTACCTGAAAAGTAAACTGTCTTCTGTATATTGGCACTGTCTGAATTGTTTATGCGGTTTATGGCGTTTTTTACGTCCTTCTCCACCTTTGTTTGCATCAGCTCCATCGCCTTTGATTGAGCTCCCATGAGAGTGAGGATATCCTCGATACTGTTACTGTCCTTGAGGTAGAAAAGCTCTTTTTGACTTCTGTGGCTGAATTTCGGGCTTATATCAGAGTTGAGAAGTCTTTCTTCAAGCTTGGATCTTGACTCTTCATCGGGGACGGTGATCTCAAAATGGTAGCGCTTTTGGGGATCTGTCACGGAGCCACTGTAAATAAATGCGGCTCTAATAAATACTCCCGAGCAGTCACTGCATTTGCCCGCCCTTGCAAGCTCATCCAGCCTTTTGCAAAGGGTATCTGTCTTTTTGAGATGGCTTGATCCCGCCGAGGCAAAAAGCCTCGTTGCTTCGAGAAATGAGCTTGCACAGCAAGGGCGTATTCTTGTTTTTTTTATGGAGGAAAACGCAGCTTCCTCTGTTTTTAAAATCAGTTGATCCTTTAGATCAGAACAGTAGCTCATTTTAATCTGCCTTTAATTTTTGTACTTCGCATTCAAGGGTAACGCCGAATTCTTTAAAAACCGCGGACCTGACCTTTTCTTCAAGCTTTAATATGTCATCGGTGGTTGCTTCGCAGTAATTGATAATAAAGCCCGCGTGCTTTTCGCTGACCATTGCACCGCCCACTCTGAGGCCCTTAAGCCCCGCATCCTCTATAAGCTTTCCCGCAAAATGACCCTCGGGTCTTTTGAAATAGCTGCCTGCACTGGGATATTCAAGAGGCTGCTTGGCCTTCCTCTGTGCCATCAAGTCATCCATTTTATTTTGTATTTTGGTCTTTTCACCCTTTTCTCCCTTAAAGCTTGCCTCGAGGATTATTTCGCCGCTTTGGAAAAATCGGGAATGACGGTAATCAAGCTCACATTCCTCTGAAGAAAGGGTATATATATCACCTTGCCTTGTCGCCACGGTTACGGTGCTTAGAATATCGCTTATGGAGGAGCCGTAAGCGCCCGCATTCATTTTAACGGCGCCTCCCACGGTTCCGGGAATTCCGTACAGAAATTCAAAGCCCTTGATTCCAAGCTGTGCCGTTTTTAAAGCGAGGGAGGTCAAGCTTGCGCCGGAGGAGGCAGTGATAAGGGATCCGTCTAAAGTTATTTCTCTCATTTTTACCGTGCAGATAATGGGAGTGTTATAGTCGCTGTCGGGCATGAGTATATTACTTCCGTTGCCTATCACCGTAAAATTCCCCTGCGCCGCCTTTATCGCCTCAGTAAATGCGGTTTTGGTCTCGGGATAGAGCACTATACTTGCTTTTCCCCCCGCTTTAAAGCTGGTGAGAGCCTTGGCGGAAACGTCTCTTTGCAAAGTAAGATCCTTTATATTTTCAAAACGCTTTGTCATATTGCCTCCCGTTAAACAGAGCGTAGCAGTATTGCTACGCTCGGAGCTGTTTTTTATCTGTAAAGCATTGCCGCGCCGACTATTCCGGCATCGTTGCCCAGCTGGGCGATCTTGTATTCGGTGATCCTGTCGCAGTTTCTCGCATATTGCTCCTTGTTGATCTTTTCTCTTAAGGGAGCAAGGAGAAGCTCGCCCTCCTTGGATATTCCTCCTCCGATGGAAAGGATCTCGGGCTGGAAGATGTTAACTATGTTGGTAAGACCGCAAGCAAGATAATCTATCCAGGTATCAACAACCTCTATGGCTGCTTTGTCATTGGCTCTCAGACCGTCGTAGGAGGTCTTGCCGTTGACCTTTTCAATGTCCCCGCCGACTATTTCCCACATTTTGGAGTCGGGAGCAGTCTTCATCTTTTCCTTTGTCATTCTGATAAGACCCGTTACGGAGCTGTATGCTTCCCAGCAGCCCTTTCTGCCGCAGCCGCAAAGCTCTCCGTTATGTACTATAACGATGTGTCCCAGCTCTGTGCCTGCGAAGTTGAAGCCTCTGTAGATCTTGTGGTCGATTATAACACCGCCGCCTACGCCGGTACCCAGCGTTATAAAAACTGAGTTTGCACTGCCCTTGGCGGCGCCTACCTCTGCCTCACCCTTGGCGGCGGCATTGGCATCGTTTTCAATTCCGATATTTTTCAGGGGGATGAGCTCGGAAAGCTTCTTGACAAGGGGATACTTTACAAAGGGGAGGTTGCAGGAATAGTCAACTCCCTGAGTGTCCTGATTGGCAATACCGGGTGTGGAAATACCGCAGAAGCCAACCTCATCAAAGGTCTTGCCGGTCTTTTCGAGAATGGTATAAAGAGTTCCCGCCATATCCTTTACAATTGAGTCGGCGTCTCTTTCCTTCATTGTGGGGACAGAGTGCTTTGCCAGGATCTTGCCGTTTTCATCAACGAGTCCTGCAGCGATATTGGTGCCTCCCAGATCGATTCCAAAGCTGAGCATTTTAATTTTCTCCTTATAATATATTTATAGATTTTAATATTATTCTTCTTCGGGTGCGTTCATTTTTTCCATGAGCTTTCTGTTAAACTCCTCTGCGGTGTTATAGCCCATTTTCTTTTGTCTGTTGTTCATTGCGGCTACCTCGATTACTATTGCAAGGTTTCTTCCTGGCTTGACGGGGATCGTTATCGAGGGTACCTTTATTCCCATTATCTCGGTGTACTCGGTGTCAAGTCCGAATCTGTCGTAGCTCTTACCTTCTACCCAAGGCTCCATATTGATTATCATGTCGACCTTTTCGGTCATTTTTACAGATCCCATACCGAAAAGTCTTCTTACGTCGACGATGCCGATTCCCCTAAGCTCGATATAATGGCGTATAAGCTCCGGGGCTGAGCCTACAAGGGTCTTCGATGACACTCGTTTTATTTCCACTGCATCGTCCGCAATAAGTCTGTGTCCTCTTTTAATAAGCTCCACTGCGGTCTCGCTTTTACCTACGCCGCTATCGCCGAGAAGCAACACACCCTCGCCGTATACTTCAACGAGAACTCCGTGGGTCGTTATTCTTTGGGCGAGATGAACGTTCAGCGATGAGATCAAGGACGCCATAAAAGAGCTTGTGGGTTCTTTGGTGCTGAGTAGGGGAATGTCAAATTCCTTGGCAGCCTCAAGGGCTTCGGGAATTATCTCTTTTCCGTGAGCAAATACAACTGCCGCGGGACCGTGCTCCATAAAGGTTCTGATGCTTTTTTTTCTTTCCTCGGGGCTCAGCTCCGAAAGATAGGTATGCTCGGCTTTTCCCACTATCTGTATCCTTTTCTGGTCGAAGTAAGGATAATTGCCCGTAAGTGCAAGTCCGGGTCTGTTTACCTCTGTGGATATTATCTTCAGATCGTTTTTGTTTCCCGGAAGGAATTCCACCTTCAATTCAAATTCCTGGATTATATCCGTGAGCTTGTAGAAATATTGTTCTGCCATTTTAACTCCCTTTCCTTTATTTTATATATTATACCTTGTTTTTCTTTAAATTGCAATAGAAATGTGAAAAAAGCCCCGATCTTTCGAGGCTCTTTTCTTTAATTATTCTTTGGGAGCGTTGTCTTGGTCTCCGCTTTCAAGCTTTGGCACGCTTTGCTCCCTTGTGAAGTGATCCTTGGGATCTCTTGATATTCTTTTTCTTACGGGAGCGGCTTCAAGCTTGGCTCTCAGATCCTTGATTTTTGAGTTCTTTGATCTTGTTACCGCAATAAACACGATCAAAAGTATTATAAACATTGAAAAAGCTGCCATTGCAAAGACGGTGAGGGTCTTCACCGAACCGTCCTCGGAGGTGTTGACGTTGGTTGCCATAGCTTCCTTTGTGGTGGCGGGAACTGTGAGAGTAACTGTGACCGTGACGGTTTCCGGAATGCGGTAATCGTAATAGCAATCACTCTTTTCATCGTATACCTTAAAGCCCTCCGTACCGTCAAAGCCTCTCAGATACAGAACGATCAAGCCGTTATCGGTGCAATATTTATTGGTAAAGGCGTTAAAAGAGAGCTCGTTTTTTGTAAAGGCGGCAGGCTCAAGATCTTCGGGCAATGGGACTCCAGAGGGGATGGGTACCGCTACGTAGCCATTTGCACCCGAATCGAGGCGTGTATACAGAACGAAGCTTTCATCTGCTTCATTATATAGATACCAGCCCTCCTTGGGAGGAAGGAGCGCGGGCTTTTCCTCTGTTATACTCTGTGAGCTGCTTGCGGGGGGAGCGCTTTGGGATGAGGAGCCCGATATAAGGGCTGATGAGGAGGGAGGAGTGCTTGAGGATGGCGTGGGTGCGGCTTGAGGGATAAGATAGCAAAGGGTGAACAATCCTTTTTCATCCTTGTATGCAAGGACCTCCTTGCCCTGATAGACGGTGATCGCCTGGGCAAAGCCGAAAGGTGCCGTGAGGGTGTCGGGATCGTGGGCAAAGGTGTAGGTGTTGCCTTCCACAGTCGCAACTATGTGAGCCATAGTCGATTCCTTGCGGGTGATCTTAAGAGTGTATTTTCTCTTGGAGCCGTTTTCCGCGGTTACGGTTATCTCTATTTTGTTTTCGCCCAGACCAAGCTCGGTGGAGGAAATGCTTACCTTGGCATTCTTGTCCTTTGCTATGGCGCTGATCGCCAGCTTTTTTACGGAATATTCCACCTCGGCGGAGTATTCGTAGGTGGAGGACTTAAACTCGGGAGAAAGGGTAACGCCTGATACTGTAAGCGATGAAAGCTTGTTTTCACTTGATGCGGTCTTGGGAGGATTGACCGTGAGGGTCGAGGAGGTATCCTTTGCGCTCATAAGGCTGAAGCTTTCGTAGTCTACTATTGCTATTGCCTGAGTGGAAAGCTTTGCCGAGCCTGAGGAAAGCGCCTTGAATTTTACCTGCACCTTCACGGTTTTCATATCGGAGTTGTCATTGTAGTTTGCAAACTTCAAGGTTCCGTTGGCGCTGTCAACGTCTGCACCGGAAACGTATTGAAGCAGATTGGCATCATACTTTAAAAGAAAATCGTAGGAGCCTATCTGGTTTTGAGAGGTATATTTAACGGTTACCGTTACAGTATCGCCTGCGGTTACGGTTTTTGAGGAGAGCGAGATGGATGCCGTTGCCGAAGGGGCGGCGGATGCCGTAATGCAAAACAGCGTTACGGAAAACAGTATGCTGATTAACAGTAAAACAAATTTCTTCATTGGTATTCCTTTCAGCTTTGCAGGATATCGTAGCTTCCCAGGATGCTTCTTCTTATCATCAAAAGGTCAATGGCGGATATTTTTCCGTCCTTATCGCAGTCTGCGGCGCTTGCGGGGGCTGATTCGAGCTTATAGGTGCCCAGAATGTTTCTTCTTACCATCAAAAGATCTATTACGGTTATCTCGCCGTCACAGTCTACGTCGCCGTAGATAATGGTTTTGTAATTACTCTTCTTCCCGTCACAGTAAATTGTTACAAGCTGATTTGTGGTTATAGCGGAGCTTGAGTCTATGGGCTTTTCCTCAAATGAAAATTCAACTCTTGCTTCGCCCTCAAGATTTAAATGAGGGACGAGCCATTCCAGAGTCTTGCCCTTTTCTATGCCCCATATCAGCCATGAGTTGTGGGGGAGATCGAGGGTAAACTTGGATTGAGGCTTCGGCGGCTCGGGGGGCTGGGGTTCATCCGGTATTTCGGGAGGAGTGTCGGGAATAAGATCCTGCGAGCCTGCGATGTAGACCGTGTAATAGTTCATATCGCCGTTTTCTGCACAGACGGATATTGTAAAGGTGTTAAGTCCTTCCTTCAATTCCTGCTCTCCCACGTTTCCTGATACGGTGGCAAGCTCGGTGACCTGAGTTGCCTTGATATTGACCGTTTTAAGACCGCTCAGTGTTTCTTCGTCAAGTACTATCGAATAGGTATTGACGTCGTGGCTGAAGGTGGGAGTGAGTGTCATGCCCTCTACCTCAAGAGATGATAAATGATTGTTTATGCTTCCATCCTTTGTGGGGAGGGAGCATTTTTCCTTCGGCATATTTTCAAAAACGGGAATGATGAAGGTGAGAGGAGATTCCAGAAGCCCCATTGCTTTGTAGGTGAAATATATATTTCTGCCTTCGGAATATGCCGCAGAGACGTTTGCCATGTATTGATGCCAATACAGTCCGTTGGTGGGCTCTACGTCGAACTTTTCAAGATAAAGTGTGTTCTGTCCCTTGTTTATGTAGTTTTCTCCTATAAATATTGCTCCGCCCACTATGGCTTTATATTGGGAATTCCAGGGGAGCATATATTTTGCCTTTGATTCCGAGGAGAGAGAGCCTCCGGTCTTGGCGTACTTAAGGCCTGCCATTACTCCTGTGGTGGCACCTATATTGTAGAAGTTGTAGATACCCTCGTATCCCGAGGTAGTGCCGGTCGTTCCCTTGCCGCCCTTTTTTCCTACCTCCTGGATGGTCCTTGCGGCAAGATGATAGGGGCTTACGTTTGAGAGGGCCGCCGCCTTCATATATGTCTGCGCATAGGTTATCCTGGAGCTTCCGTCGGAGATCTTTACTCCGTCCATAAAGGAGCCCGAAAGGATCTTTTCAACGCCGGACTGAGTTTGAGTGCTTTTCTCGTAGGACAGAGCTTCAAACTGAAAAACGTTTTCCTCGGTGAGAAAGTTTCTCGGGTCCATATAATATTTTATCGTTTCCTCCGATGCCTGGAACCATTTTGAGCCTTCTATCGCGGTGTAAGTATCGGTGAGCCAATTGTAGCAGGAGGGGTCCGTGGAGCGTTGGCTTAAGATCGTGGAGCTGGTAAGACTTCTTCCGTAAACACATTCGTTATCAACCGCGGTTTGAAAATCAAGACCGGTGTTTAGTATCTTGAATTGCCACGTAGGGTGATTGGTATGTAATACTCTCAAGGGATCTCTGTAGCTTTCGGGAACGCTTTTCAAAAATTCCTCAAAATCCTCGGAGTATTCGATGTCGGGAGCAGCGGGGGTGATGTTGACGTATATGCTGTATATGTAACCGGTGTATTCCTTTTCGTTGTATTTAAATTTAACGTTATACCAGAATCCCGGGTTTTGCTCGTCCTCGCTTTCCTTTTGACCGAGGACTGTGACCGCGTGACCGTCCTCCAAGCGAATGGATTTTGAATCACTGTCCTTGAGTATATCGTGATTTGTACCGGGGCCTACTCTGATATTTACCTTGGAAAGAGTGGTAACGGTGCCCTCGGTGGATTGATCCTGAGCAAAGCAGAGAAGGATGCCGAAGCTGTTGATAAGCATAACGGCAACGAGAACTGTGATGAGCGATCCTTTGATCATTAATTTCATTTCTCTTCTCCTTTTCTTTAAATTTCTCCTATATCATATCATATTGAAAGAAAATTGTCAACTTTTCGTTTCCTTGAAATATTTTCCGGCTTTACCTCTCTTAACCCAATTTTATCTTTGGCATAATATATCATTACAGCGCACGGTAAAGGTGCGTAAGTAATTTATAAAAGGGGTAGCTTTATGAACTGCTGCTGCAAGAATAATTCCTTTGACGACAATCTCTGGCTTTGGATAATCATTATCGTCGCAGTTATCATCCTTTTGTTCGGTCTTAATTGATCGGATCTGGGGGGCTTCCTTTGAAGCCCTCTCTTTTTTTCGTAAAAATTAAAAAAGGTATTGCATTTTATTTCGGATTGTGTTATAATACTAACGTAAGAAAGATGTTGACTGAGAGAGAGGATGAACGCCTCTCTCTTAGTTTTGAACGGAAAGGTAAAAAAGTGGCACAACTAAATCCCGAAAAAAAGAATAAGCGCTCGGGTGTTGCCTCTCTTATCAAGGATGCCATCGAGCCCACCGTGATCTCTATGGGTTATATTCTGTGGGACGTGGAATTCGTTAAGGAGGGCAGTGAGCTTGACCTTGTCATAAGCATCGACAGGGAAGAGGGAATAAGTCTTGATGATTGCGAGGCGGTTACCAGAGCGGTGGATCCCATAATCGATTCTGTGGATCCCATTGAACAAAATTATTATCTTGAGGTCTCCTCCACAGGCAGCGAGAGGGTGCTCAGAACGGATTTTCACCTTGAATATTGCAGAGGATGGATGGTTTCGGTAAGTTTCTTTGCTCCGTTGGGTGAGGAATTCGGCGACTATGCAGGTCAAAAGCAGTTGAAGGGTGTTTTGCTTTCTCACGATAAGGATTGCGTGAGTGTCGCTGTCGGAGATTCGCAGATCACGGTTTTAAGGTCCTCGATCGCAAAAATAAAGACCTTGGACGTGGAATAAAGTAATTATTGGCAATATTGATAAGAATTAGCTTGAAAGGATATTAAAATGAACAACGAATTTTTTGATGCTCTTGAAATTCTGGAAAAAGATAAGGGTATTCCCAAGGAATATATGTTTGAAAAGGTCGAGGCGGCTCTTCTGACTGCATATAAGAAGGACAATAACGGCCAGAGCAACGTAAGGATAAACCTTGACCCTGTTAAGCGTAACGTAAGAATGTTCATACAGAAGACCGTGGTTGAGGAGGTCCTGGACCCCCAGACCGAGATCGGTCTTGAGGATGCAAGGCTCAAGAGCAAGAGAGCGAAGCTCGGTGACGTTCTCGAATATGAGTTCAAGCCCAAAAACTTCGGAAGGATCTCCGCACAGACCGCAAAGATGGTAATCATTCAGGGCATCAGAGAGGCCGAAAGAGGAATGATGATAAAGGAATACGAGTCCAAGAAGGAGGACATCGTTACCGCAACCGTTTCAATGGTTGATCCTGTTAACGGCAACGTTGTTCTTGAAATGGGCTCCAATCAGGCAACTCTCGTCCGTTCCGAGCAGCTCCCCACTGACAGGTTTGAGGTGGGTGACTCGGTTAAGGTTTACGTTTGCGCCGTAAAAAAGGAAACAAGAGGTCCTATAGTTATCCTTTCCAGAACGCATCCCGGTCTTGTTAAGCGTCTTTTTGAAATGGAGGTTCCCGAGATCCAGGACGGCACCGTTACCATCCACTCCATCGCAAGAGAAGCGGGCAGCAGAACCAAGATCGCAGTTTGTTCCAATGATCCCGCGGTGGATCCCATAGGTGCCTGCATCGGTGTAAGAGGAATCAGAAAGAACAATATCACCAACGAGCTGGCAGGCGAGAAGATCGATATAGTCAAATACAGCGAGGATCCGGCTGAGTTTATCAGCGCTGCGCTTTCTCCCGCAAGCATCGTTTCCGTTACGGTCAATGAAGACAGGACCAGCAGGGTCGTGGTAGATCCCGATCAGCTCAGCCTTGCAATAGGCAAGAAGGGTCAGAACGCTTGTCTTGCCGCAAAGCTTACAGGTTACAAGATTGACATTAAGCCTACAGATTACGTCGGAGAGTAAAAATGAAAAGAATACCCCTGAGAAAGTGTCTGGGATGTAACGAATCCAAGCCCAAAAATGAGCTTATCAGGATACTGCGTTCCCCCGAGGGCGAGGTCTTTATTGATAAAACGGGTAAGGCATCGGGCAGAGGGGCGTATATATGCAACAGCAGAACGTGCTTTTTAAAGGCTAAAAAAGCAAAAAGGATCGAGCGCTCTCTTGAGGTTGCAATATCGGAGGAGCTTTTTGCATCCTTGGAAAAGAAGATAGATGAAAATGAAGACCAAGCTTGAATTTGCTTTGGGTATAGCAAAAAAAGCAGGCTGTGTGCTTGCTTCCGCGCCTCTTGTGTGCGAGGGAGCGAGAGATCATAAGCTTTCCTTGGTGCTTTTGGCTCAAGACGCCAGCGAAAACACAAAGAAGAAGATCACCAACACCTGTGCATACTACAAGGTAAAGCTTTATAACGTCGGACTTTCAATGCTTGAATTATCCGATGCGGTGGGCTGCCAAAGACTTACGGCGGCCGTAGGAATAAAAAACCATTCTGTATCAAGGCTTGTAAATGACGCACTGCAAGCTGAATCGATCAAAGAGTAATAGCTATTTACGGAGGGATTTATATGGCAGAAGAACTTATGAAGGTAAAGATCAACAGCTTATCAAAGGAGCTTGATATCAAAGCTAAGGATATCGTTTCAGCTCTTGCCGATTGCGGCATCGATAAGAACGTTTCGGGCGTTTTGTCCGAGGAGGAGTTTAACGTCCTTCTTGACGCTTTGTCTTCGGCAAAGCAGACCTCGAATATCAATGAATATATTGACGGCAAGGTGGGACTTAAGCCCAGCGATAAGGAGCTTGCCGAGATCAAGCGCGCCGAAGAGGAAAAGCAGAGAATAGAAAAGGAGCGCCTTGAAGCCGAGGCTAAGGCCAAGGCCGAGCAGGAGAGGATCCTTGCCGAAAAGAAAAAGCAGGAAGAGGAAGCCGCAAGAAAAGCAGCCGAAGAGAAAAAGAAGCTCCGGGAGGCCGAAAAGAATGCTCAGGCCAAGAAAAAGCTTGAAAAATTCAACGAGCGCGTTAAGCAGGCCGAGAATGCTTCTGCAAAGAATAAGACACAAGATAAATCCCGTGAAAATAAAGCTCAGCAGGAAAAGAAGCCTGCTAATTATACCGCACCCAAGCGTCATGAGGGCGGTTCTGAGGAAATGGTCGAGGTCAAGCGCGACGTCCGTATAGTTGATACCCGCGGAAGCTACGTGGATCTTTCAAAATACGATGACAAGCACTATGACTATAACGACAATGAAAGCTTCCGCAGAAAGAGCAAGAAACCTCCGGTAAATAACCGTAAAAATAACCGTTTTGATAAGAATAAGAAGGCGGAGCCCGTTCGTGCAACCACTCCCACAAACATTGTTTTGCAGGAGGAGATGATCGTCAGCGAGCTGGCAAGAGAGCTCAGAAAGACCACAGCCGAGGTCATGAAAAAGATGATGAAGCTGGGCTTTATGGTGACTCTCAATCAGACCATTGACTTTGATACCGCTGCTTTGGTTGCCGATGAATTCGGAGTAACCGCCGAGAAGTTTAAGGTCGTTACCATTGAAGAGAAGCTCTTTGATGAAACCGAGGACACCGAGGATATGCTTCAGGAAAGAAGCCCCGTTGTTGTCGTTATGGGTCACGTTGACCACGGTAAGACCAGCCTTCTTGACGCTATCCGTCATTCCAGTGTTACCGCAGGCGAGGCGGGCGGTATTACTCAGCACATCGGTGCGTACAGAATAAACGTAATGGGCAAGGATATCACCTTCCTTGACACCCCCGGTCACGAGGCCTTTACCTCCATGAGAGCAAGAGGTGCTCAGCTTACCGATATTGCTATACTTGTTGTTGCTGCCGACGACGGTATCATGCCCCAGACGGTCGAGGCTATAAATCACGCAAAGGCTGCAGGAGTTTCCATAATCGTGGCTATCAACAAGATGGATAAGCCTGGTGCCAACCCCGACACCGTCAAGCAGGAGCTTACAAAGTACGATCTTGTTCCCGAGGAATGGGGCGGCGACGTTATCTGTGTTCCTGTCAGCGCTCTTACAAAGAAGGGTATAGACGAGCTTTTGGAGAACGTTCTTCTTCTTGCCGAAATGGCGGATCTTAAGGCTAACCCCAACCGTCTTGCAAAGGGTGCGGTCATCGAGGCACGTCTTGACAAGGGAAGAGGTCCCGTCGCAACCGTTCTTGTTCAAAGCGGCACTCTTAAGGTCGGCGATATAGTTATCGCAGGCGATGCCGTTGGTAGGATCAGAGCAATGAGTGATGAAAACGGCAAGCAGCTTAAGTCTGCAGGTCCCTCCGTTCCCGTTGAGATCCTCGGTCTTGCCGAGGTTCCCGGTGCGGGTGATATGTTCAACGCCGTTGAAAATGAAAGAATGGCAAGAGAGCTTGCAGAGCAGAGAAAGGAAAAGTCCAAGCAGGAGCAGCTCAGTGCGGGCGGTAAGGTCTCTCTTGACGATCTCTTCAATCAGCTCCAGAGCGGCACAAAGGATCTTAATATAATCGTTAAGGCCGACGTTCAGGGCTCTGCAGAGGCTGTAAAGGCTTCCCTTGAAAAGATCTCCAACGAAGAGGTAAGAGTAAGAGTTATACACAGTGCAGTTGGCGGTATCAACAAGAGCGACGTTATGCTCGCTGCCGCAAGTAACGCTCTTATAGTCGGATTTAACGTCAGACCCGATAAGGGTGCCATCGACGAGGCATCCCTGCAGAACGTTGATATAAGGACCTACAGAGTTATTTACGAGTGCATCGAGCAGATCGAAGCCGCTATCAAGGGTATGCTTGCTCCAAAGTTTCGCGAGGTCGTTTTGGGAAGAGCTCAGGTCAGACAGACTATCCGTGTACCCGGTGTCGGCGTAATAGCGGGTTCTTATATCCTTGACGGCAAGGTAACCAGAAACAGCTTTATCCGTGTTCTCAGAGATAATATCGTTATCTTTGAGGATAAGATATCATCCCTGAAGCGCTTTAAGGATGACGTTAAGGAAGTAAACGAAGGATATGAATGCGGTATCGGACTTGAGAAGTTCAACGACATCAAGGAAGGCGACGAGTTCGAGGCATTTATAAACGAAGAAGTAAACGATTGATTTTCGAGGTTGTATGAAGTACAGACAAGATAGGATAAACGAAAGCGTTGCACAAACGGTGGGGGAGATATTCAGGTCAGTAAAGGACCCCAGAATATCCTCGGGTTTTGTCACCGTTAACGCCGCTTCGGTTACTAAGGATCTGAAGTATGCAAACATTTATTTCGGAGTGCTTTGCGGTGAGATTGAAGAGGTTGAAAAGGGGCTTAAAAGCGCCAACGGTTACATCAGACGCGAATTGGCGTTAAGGCTTAATCTCAGAGTTACCCCTGAGCTGAACTTCATTTATGATAATTCAGCCGAGCACGGTGCAAGGATCGCCTCTATCTTGAAGACCTTGGACATACCTTCAGAGGATAATGCTGATGAATGATGTTTTCTTGGAGCTGACAGATCTTCTGAAAAGCAAAGATTTTGATAACGTTTTGATCTTATGTCACTCAAAGCCCGACGGAGATACATTAGGCAGTGCCTTCGCTCTCTGGCGGGCACTTTGCCTTTTGGGAAAAAGAGCGAGGGTCGATTTTGAAAAAAGGGACGACGACACCTTTGACTATATCACCAACGTGGAGCTTGAAGGCTTTGAGCATAAAAGGATCGTCACCGTGGACGTTGCCGATCTTAAGCTTGTGGATGAAAAATACCGTGAGTTGAGGATCGATGCCGTGATAGATCATCACCTCAATAACAGAGTAGAGTCGGATATTAAGCTTTGTCTCAGCGACAGAGCCTCCTGCGCTGAGATCGTTTTCGAGCTTATTGAAGGGCTTGGTGTAGAGATGGATGAATATATAGCAAAATGTCTTTACACGGGCATGGCAACGGATACGGGCAGATTTTGCTATCCAAATACCACTGCCAGGACCTTTGAATATTGTGCCAGACTTTCGGGGCTTGTCAGGGATGGTAATTTTGCCTATATAAATAAGCTTGTTTTTGAGACCTTTGAGCTTTCGAAGCTGCGTCTTGAAGCGGCGGCTCTTGATAAATGTGAGTTTTATTTTGAAGGAAGGCTCGCTCTTTTATCATACAGTCTTGATGAATATAATTCTCTCGGATGCAGTGAGAGCGATTTTGAGGGTCTTGTTAACGTTTTAAGAAAAATAAAGGGTGTTGAGGTAAGTGTATTTATTAAGCCTTGGAAGGGGCTTTATAAAGCGTCCTTAAGAGCGGAGCCCGGATATGACTGCGCGGCAGTGTGTCAGCTTTTCGGCGGAGGCGGTCATAAGCTTGCCGCGGGGTGCTCCCTTGACGGTGATATTTGCGATGTAAAGAAGAGGATCCTTGACGCACTTTGTGAGGTTTGCTTTAATGAACGGAGTACTGATATTAAATAAGCCCCAAGGTATGACCAGCTTTGATTGCGTTGCCAAGGCAAGAAGAATATTCAATACCCGTAAGGTGGGCCACGCGGGAACGCTTGACCCCATGGCAACGGGAGTATTGCCGATTCTTGTGGGAAATGCGGTAAAAGCCGAGCAGTTTTTGCACGAATCCAATAAGATTTACAGAGCGAGAATGCTTTTCGGTATCTCCACAGACACCGGCGACGTTACCGGAAGCCCAACGCTATCAAGCGAGATTATTCCCGATATTTGTGCCGTAAAGGAGGCGGCGGCGAGTTTTCTCGGCGGATATATGCAGGTTCCGCCGATGTACAGTGCTCTTAAGATAAACGGTAAAAAGCTTTATGAATTGGCAAGAGAGAATATTCAGGTCAAGCGTGAGGCGAGGTTTGTCGGCATTGATAAGCTGGAGGTTTTTCCCTGCGATGAAAAAAACAGCTTTATTATCGAGGTAAGCTGCTCAAAGGGAACTTATATAAGAACTCTTATAGAGGATATTGCAAAAAAGGCAGGATCTGTAGCCACAATGAGCGGGCTTGAAAGAAGATATTGCGGCGGATTTGATATAAAGGCTTCTCACACCTTGACCGAGGTCTTGGAAAGCCGCGATCCGGAGTCGCTTCTTGTTCCTACCGAAATGCTTTTCGATGATCTGAGAAAAGTGAAGCTCGCGCCGTTTTTCTACAGACTTGCCCTTAACGGACAACCTGTATTTTTAAAAAAAATAGGCATCAATGACCTTTCCCTTGACCAAAGAGTTACTGTGTATTCCGATAATGATGAGCTTTTGGGGCTCGCTCAGGTCATAAATTTGGACGAGGGAACGGCAATAAAGGTAATTAAACAGTTTTTATCATAACAGAATAATCTTTACTCTATATGCAATACTATTTACAGATGAATTATTTTCTGTAAAGGATTGTATATATGAAAGCAGTAATACTTGCGGGCGGAAGAGGAACCCGCCTTTTTCCCTTGACTCAAAGGATACCCAAGCCACTTGTACCCATTTTGGATAAGCCCGTGATGGCACATATTATCGCTCTTTTGAAAAAGCACGGTATCAGCCAAGCGGCTGTAACTCTTGGATATCTGCCCGAGCTGATAAAAAACAGATTTTTAAATGAATTTGCCTCGGTGAGTTTGAATTTTTTCACTGAGACTCAACCCCTTGGAACTGCGGGATCGGTAAAGAATGCCTCGGATTTTTTAATTTCCGATGCAGATGACAGCTTTCTTGTGATAAGCGGGGACTCTATGTGCGATATCGATTTGGGAAAAGCAATAGAGTACCATAAAAACAAAAATGCCGACCTTACCATTATATTGAAGCGGTCCGATGATCCCTTGCAGTTCGGAGTGGTAAAAACCGCAAGCGACGGCTCGGTTGAGCGCTTTGTTGAAAAGCCCTCCTGGAGTCAGATCTGCTCCGATAAGGTGAACACGGGAATATATATAATAAAAAAGGCGATCCTTGATTTTATTCCTACCAATAAAGCCTTTGATTTTTCCAAGGATCTTTTCCCCTTGCTGATGAAAAAAGGCTTGCGCCTATTCGGTTTTGTAACAGAGGATTATTGGTGCGACATAGGATCGGTCTCGAGCTTTTTAAAATGCAATTTTGATGCTCTTGCAGGTAAAGTGGGGATCGAGCTTGAGCTTGACGGGAAGATATTTTCCGAAAACGGCGATCTGTTTTACCTGTCATACGGTGCCAAGCTCGAGCCGGGAGCTGTGATATGCAATAACAGTATAGTGGGACGGGACTGTGTTGTTTTGAGAAATTGCTATATAAGCGGCTCCGTTATCTGCGACGGCGCTTCGGTCGGCAGAGGCTCGGTAATAAAAAACTCTGTTATCTGTCACGGGGCACGTATTCCCGACGAAGCGATCATATTGGGAATTCATAATGATAATAAAAATATAAGAAACGAATTTGCCTTTCCGTCAAATAATGATCGGATACTTGACGACGACGGAGAATTCATCCTCCCCGACGGCTTTGACGGGGCTGCACTTTCAAGATTTTCCGATGCTCTTTTAAGCATCAACGATAACAATTTAATATATCTGTCGGGTTTTGATAGGGAATTAAGTGATACGATCTGTTCTTTTTTGGCAAAAAGGGGAGCAAAGGTGTATATTTCCGATGCGGAAAACGAAGACGAGGCGGCATTTTGCGCCTGCATAGGCTGCGGAAGGAGCTTATTTGCACAAAAAAGAGACGGGAGTCTTAATATCAAGATCTTTGATAAGGATGGCTTTATTCTTTCCTCCGAGGATAGAAATAAGCTTGTTTCTGCCTTTTATTCATCCCGTGCAAATAAAGAGGAGGAAACTTATTCCGTTCCCTGCTTTTTTGTTAAAGAGCTTTATTATTGCGCTTTATATTCCCGTATGAAAGTCTGCGATGGGGCTGTTCTTATAAAGGGAAATGCTCCCCGATCCTTTTTGAGGGCATTAAGAGAAAGAGGAATATCACCGGATGGTAGCGGAGGGATAAGTCTTGATTTTGAAAGATCCGGCGTTGAATTTCCCGAAGGTGATTTCTTTGATATGGATCATATCAAGGCGTTGATAATCAGTTCTCAGCCTCACAGAAGGGCTTTTGTGTCCGCCGAGAGCGCATTTTCATTAAAGAATGCCGGGTATAAGGTCTATTCTCTTGAGGAAAGAGAAAAAAATGACGGCATAAGGCTTATCGATTATCCCGAAATGTATGACAGTCTTTTCAGCTTTACAAAGCTTATAGAGCTATACGGACTTTGGGGCTGTGATAAGCTCTTGAGACGCTTTAAGGATTTGGCTGACTTTTCCACTTATTCTGTCTTCAGGCCCTTTAAGGGGAGCAGAATGGAATTTACCGACAGGATAAACAGTCTTTTTTCTGACTTTAAAAACGATAAGAGCAAGGGTATAGTTCTGGAGGATCCCTTGTCAAAAATCAACATTTCCCCTTGTGCTTTAAAGGGGTTCAGAATATACGTTCAATCAAGAAAGCTTGAAGCGGCTAAGGAGCTTAGTGATTTTGTCGCGGAAAAGCTGAACATCTAAAAGGCGCCGTTAAGGCGCTACATAAAGGAGATAATATGGCAAAAAAACAAAAGAAGGCTTCAAATCAGAAAATAATATTCCTGGGGGGGATAGGCGAGATCGGCAAAAACCTGACCGTTTACGAATACGAGGATGATATTATTATCGTAGACTGCGGTCTTGGTTTTCCCGATGAGGATATGCTGGGAATAGATCTCGTTATACCCGACGTCGGATATCTGGAAAAAAATATAGATAAGATCAGAGGTATTTTCATAACCCACGGACATGAGGATCATATAGGTGCTCTTCCTTATATACTTAAGACGGTCAACGTTCCCGTTTACGGAACCAGCCTCAGTCTGGGAATCCTTGAAACCAAGCTTATTGAGCACAGAATGGAAAAAACCGTAGACCTTGTCAGCTGTAAAGCCGGAGACGTGGTCAAGCTGGGGGCTTTTTCGGTCGAGTTTATAAGAGTAAACCATTCCATTGCAGATGCCGTTGCATTTGCGATAAAGAGCCCTGCGGGGATATACGTTCATTCCGGTGACTTTAAAATAGATATGACGCCTATTCAAGGCGAAATGATCGATCTTACCCGCTTCGGTGAGCTTGGTAAAGAGGGAGTTACCGCATTCTTGTGTGAGTCCACCAATGCCGAGAGACCCGGCTTTACACCTACGGAGAGAAAGGTTGGCGCAAGCCTTGAGCAGATATTCAAAGGCTGCAAAAAGAGGATCGTAATAGCTACCTTCTCCTCAAACGTCCACAGAGTTCAGCAGATAGTGGATGCGTCAAAGAAGCATAAGAGAAAGGTCTGCATTATCGGAAGAAGTATGGTCAATATAGTATCTACCGCCTTAAAGCTTGGATATATGACCATTGCCGAGGATATGCTTATCGACGTTGATGAGATAAAGAAGTACCGTCCGGATCAAATCACCCTTATTACCACGGGAAGCCAGGGAGAATCAATGAGTGCTCTTTACAGAATGGCATTCGGGACACACGATAAGGTCAAGCTCGGAATAGAGGATCTTGTTGTAATATCCGCTCATCCCATTCCCGGTAATGAGAAGACCGTGGGTAATATTATAAACGAGCTTTTGATGAAGCAGGTCGAGGTGGTATATGATCAGGTGGCCGAGGTCCACGTTTCGGGGCACGCTTGTCAGGAAGAGATAAAAATGCTCACTGCCCTTATAAAGCCGAGGTTCTTTATTCCCGTTCACGGAGAGTACAAGCACCTGAAAAAGAATGCCGAGCTTGCCGCTTATATGGGCATACCCAATCACAATATTCTCATTCCCGAGCTTGGTAAGGTGCTGGAGATCGAGCCCAAGGGAAGAGCCGCCGTTTTCAGCTCGACGGTACAGTCGGGAAGAATTCTGATAGACGGCTTGGGAGTCGGCGACGTCGGAAGCATCGTTTTAAGGGACAGAAGACACCTTTCCGAGGATGGACTTGTTGTTGTGGTCTGTGCCGTTGACTCAAGCGATAAGTTCCTTTTGTCCGATCCCGAGATTATTTCCAGAGGCTTTATCTACGTTAAGGAATCCGAGCAGATGATGAACGAGGTCAAGGCGGTGGCGGCTGAGGTATGCGAGGTATGCTTCGATCACGGCTACGACGTCAATTCCGTTAAAAATCAGATAAAGGACGAGGTATCAAAGCTTCTTTACCAGAAGACCAAAAGAAGACCTATGGTGCTTCCTCTTATTATGTGTGTATGATGAAGGAACAGCTTTCCAGAGCCTGCAATCTTTTCGGTGAGCGGGCAATAGAATATCTTAAGGAGCGAAGGGTAGCGGTTTTCGGCTTGGGCGGTGTAGGAAGCTACAGCGTTGAGGCATTGGCAAGAAGCGGTGTGGGAAAATTGATGCTTTGCGACGCCGATAGGGTCGATATTACAAATATTAACCGCCAGCTTTGCGCCTTGCACAGTACCATCGGCGAATATAAGGCAGAGGTAATGGCAAAAAGGGCGCGGGATATAGATCCTGAGCTGGAAATAGAAACCAAAAGCATATTCTTCTCGGAAGAAACCATCTCGGAGTTTGATTTTTCCGATTATGATTACGTTATCGATGCTATTGACAGTGTTCCCGAAAAGGTATTACTTATTAAAACCGCAAAGGATAAAAACGTGCCCATTATAAGCGTTATGGGAACGGGAAATAAGACTGATCCAAGTATGTTTTCCGTGGTGGATCTCTTCAAAACGCAAAACTGTCCTCTTGCAAGAAGCGTGAGACAGCGCTTGAGAAAGCTGGGAGTGGATTCTCTTGAAGTGGTATTTTCCCCCGAGACCCCTCACGCCGACTTGTCTTCCTCCACCCCCGCAAGCTGCAGCTTCGTTCCTCCCGTTGCAGGGCTTATTGCCGCGGGAAGGGTTATTAATTACTTAGTTGAATGCTCCGAGAAAGGAATTTGATATGAAATTATTTAAAGATCTTAAATCCGTTGATGCCGAAACAAGAATAAGGCTCGCAAAAGAAAATTATCTGATATGGAAGAATTCCGATGCTCTCACCGAGGAAGAAAAAGCCTCTCTTGATGAGTTCTGCGCAGATCATGAGCTTATGGAGAGGGTGTTTTTGACCCTTCTTGAATTCGGCACCGCAGGCATCAGAGGAAAGATGCATATGGGCTCCTCGGGAATCAATCGCTTCACCGTCGCTCTTGCCACCAAGGCTCTTGCCTATGCCGTTAAGGAAGCAAAGGGCGAAGGAAGGGGAGTGGTTATTGCTTGTGACAGCAGAAATAATTCCGCTGAATTTGCCAAGATCACTGCCTGCGTTCTTGCGAAGGAGGGGATAAAGACCTATATCTTCGACAGACTTCGACCCACGCCTGAGCTCAGCTACGCAATTTTAAAGCTCAACTGTCAGGCGGGAGTTAATATTACTGCAAGCCATAATACCAAGGAATATAACGGCTATAAGGCTTATTGGGATAACGGCGCTCAGATAGGTATAGAGCTTGCAAAGACAATAGCCGATAAATGCTATGAATACGATCTTTTCCAATGCGCCCGTGACTGCGATTTTGATAAGCTTGTAAGCGACGGAAGCATCACCGTTATCGGCGAAGAGGTGGATAATGCATATCTTGGCGAGGTTCTTAAAACCTCCGTTATCGGAGAGGGACTTAAGGACGTAAAAAGAGAGCTTCAGATAGTTTATACCCCATTGCACGGTACGGGCTATAAGCTTGTTCCCAAGATCTTAAGGCTGGCGGGCTTTGAAAACGTTGTCACCGTTCCCGAGCAGATGGTTCTTGACGGCAATTTCCCCACTGTGAAAAAGCCTAATCCTCAGGATATGAACGCCTTTGACCAAGGTATAGCTCTTGCAAATAAGGTTGGAAGCGAGGTGGTCCTTGCCACTGATCCCGATGCTGACAGAGCCGGAATAGCAATAAGATGTAAGGACGGCTCCTTTAAGGTCCTTACCGGCAATCAGATAGGATGTCTGCTTCTGGAATTTCTTATCAATGCAAAGAAAAAGGAGAATAAGCTCCCCGCAAATTCGGCAGTTGTAATGAGCCTTGTTTCAACAAGTCTTGCCGACAGGATCTGTAAGGCCAACGGAATAAAGCTTTTCAGGGTTTATACCGGGTTTAAGTACATCGGAGAAAAGATCGGCGAATTTGAAAGCAGCGGCGAGTACAGCTATCTCTTCGGCTTCGAGGAAAGTCACGGATACCTCGGCGGCACATATGCAAGAGACAAGGATGCAGTGGGCGCAGTTATGCTTATTTGCGAAATGACAGCATTCTATAAATCCCGGGGAAGGTCTCTTGTGGAGGTAATGGATGAGATCTATTCAAAATACGGCTTTGTAAGCGATAAGACCTACGAGCTTAATATAACTGAAGTTGACTATATTTCCAAAATGGCAAGCATAATGGCTGATTTCAGATCCTCTCCCTTAAAGACCATTGACGGTGAAAGGGTCACGGTAATGGATGATTACAAGAGCTTGGAGAGCACCGATCTTATTACCATGAAAAAGACAAGGATAGAGCTTCCAAGCGAAAATATGCTCAGCTTTACCACCGAAAAAAGCACGAGAATAATCGTTCGCCCCTCGGGTACAGAGCCTAAGATAAAGATATACGTATCCTTGGAGGCGGAAGACCAAGAGGCGGCAAATGAAAAATACCAAAGAGTCATAAACGAGGTAGTTAAAAAGTAATGATCCTTTCCGTTAACAACCTTGGAATGGCTTTCGGTACCGACGTTATACTTGATTCTGTAAGCTTTTCTCTCAATGAGGGGGAAAGGCTTGCAGTGGTCGGTATAAACGGAGCGGGAAAATCGACCTTGTTGAGGATCCTTTGCGGAGAGCTTGAGGATTACAGCGGCAGCTTCTCCATTCAGGGCGGTAAGACGCTGGGCTTTCTTAAGCAGAATTTTGCTCTTGAAAGTGACAATACGGTCATTGAAGAAATGATGACCGTGTTCGGCGATTTTGCAAGAATGGAAACGGAGCTTTCCCTGCTTGAGGAAAGGATGGAGAAGGGCGATCTTGGCGCCGTAAGCGAATATGAAAGGCAAAGACGGCGTTACGAGGACAAGGGCGGCTTGGAGTATAAGAGTCGAATGATGTCGGCCTTGGCAAAGATGGGCTTTGGCTCAGCTTATCATAATGTTAAGATAAACACACTCTCGGGCGGACAAAAAACTGTCCTCAGCCTTGTAAAGCTTCTTCTTACAGAGCCCGACGTTCTTATTCTTGATGAGCCAACCAATCACCTTGATATGAATGCTCTTTCCTGGCTCGAGGATTACATAAAAAAGCTTCGTTCCACGGTTATAATAGTCAGTCACGACAGATATTTTCTGGATAAGACCACCAATAAGACCCTGGAGATAGAAAATACTCACTCCACCCTTTATAACTGCTCTTATACTGCTTACAGAGATGAAAAGAAAAAGCGCTTTGATGAGGCACTCAAGCATTACAAGGAGCAGCAAAAGGAAATAAAGCGCATGGAGGAATTTATCAAGCTCCAGCATAAATGGAACAGAGAGAAGAACATCAAGGCCGCAGACAGCAGACAAAAGGCTCTGGACAGAATGGTAAAGCTGGAAAGACCTGATAACGAGCCTGCGGGCTACAGATTCTCCTTTGAGAATTCACTCAGCTCGGGAAATAACGTTTTAAGCGTGAATTCCCTTAAGAAGGCATACGGGGACAGAGTGCTGTTTTCTCAGCTTTCCTTTGAGGTTAAAAGGTACGATCGCCTTTTCATTATCGGTGCTAACGGATGCGGTAAGAGCACCCTTTTGAAGATACTCAATTCCAAATGCGAAGCTACCGACGGAGCCTTCGAGTACGGCTACAACGTCAAGGTTGGCTATTACGATCAGGAAAATCAACAGCTGAGCCCCGAGCTGACTGTTTTCGACGAGCTATGGCAATACGGTGACTCAATGCAGAGGACGAGAGATCTTCTTGCACTTTTCGGCTTTAAGGGAGATGACGTATTTAAAAGGGTAAATGAGCTCTCAGGCGGAGAAAAGGCAAGACTTACCTTAGCAAAGCTTATGCTGCAAAAGGTGAATCTGCTTATACTGGACGAGCCGACCAACCATCTTGATATTATTTCAAGAGAAGCTCTTGAGAATGCCGTTAAGCAATTTGACGGAACCGTTATTGCGGTAAGTCACGACCGATATTTTATAAATTCTCTCGCAACGGATATAGTTGATATAGGAGGAGATCCCCGTACCGGCGAAAGCGTTGTTTTTAAGGGCAATTATGAAAGCTATCTGGAGTATCGCAATAAATTCTTTTCCGAATATACGGAGGAGACTAACAAACAAAAGGTTCCCGGAGCCAATAAAGAGGCGTATCTGCTTAACAAAAAGCTTAAAAGTCTTGAAAGATCCCGCGAAAATAACCTGAAAAGGACTGAAGCGAGGATCAACGAGGTCGAAGAGGAGATCAAGAGTATAGATGAAAAAATGAATACCGACGCCCAAAGCGATTATAAGCTTCTGGAGGAGCTCTTCGAGAAAAAGCAAGCCCTGGAGGGGGAGCTGGAGGAGCTTTACGAAAAGTGGGAAACGTTGCAGTAAAAAAATATTCTGTACACAGTACAGAATATTTTTTCTTTTTTATAATATATTTTTTGTAGAAAGGATGGTAGTCTATGTTTATTTATTCCGTCAGTGCCCCAAGGCTCAAGATCGCATCGTTATTTTTGGTCTTTATAATATGCTTTGTTACAATGTGTCTTGTGATTCCGGGAGAAGGGCAGGACGTTGTCACGTCTGTTCCTGATTTTGATTTAAGGATCTATGAAAACGTAAAGGAAGCGCAGGACAGAGTTGATTTTTTTAAAGACTTTGGCTGGGAGGTCGACACGATCCCTCAAAAGGTCAGCGAGGTGATCATACCTTCGGAATTTGATGCGGTATACGAAAAGTATAACGCCTTACAAAAGGCACAAGGGCTTGATCTGAAAAAGTATAAGGGGAAAAGCGCAAAGCTTTACACCTACGTCATTACAAACTACGATTATAAGGGGACCGTATATGGAAACCTTTTGATATGTAATGACCTTATAATCGGAGGCGATATATGCAGTGCCAATCAAAATGGGTTTATTCACGGCTTTTCAAAGGATAATACTGTGTTGTTCTGATAAAAATACAGTTTTCGGGAATGCTAAAATAAAAAAAGGAAGTCGGATTTGATAATGCACTTTTTGAAGCGTTTTGCCCTGGGATTTATAGTCGGGGCGAGCGTCAGCTTGATATATGTAATGCTTTATTGCTTTGTTATCTCCCGTATGATATGAAAAAAGTCCCCGTAAACGGGGACTTTTGACGGTAAATGTGCTCAATTTTAAATAAGGTATTGAAAAATCGGTGAAAAAGAAGTATAATTATCTTATGCAGGATCCTCTTGTGCGAGTTCCTTTTGTTTTTCGTATTCCGCCAATACCGCCTTTTCAAGATCGAGTCTGAATTGAGCGGTGATGGGATGGGCGATATCTCTGTAGCTTCCGTCCGGGTTTTTTCTGCTGGGCATTACTATAAAATCCTTTTCCCCTGCATGGATTACCTTGATATCGTGAACTGCAAAAACGTCGTCAAAGGTCACGGAAACGATCGCCTTCATGGGACCCTCGTCGAAGAATTTTCTTATTTTGATGTCTGTGATCTGCATTCTTTATTCCTCACTCTCTTTGATGTAAGATATATTCTACCACAAAAATATGAAAGAATTGGGTTTGTAAATGTTAATTGAAATTGAAAAAATAAAACAATTTGAAAACAAAGGAAAAATATTCTTCGCAGGTATAGGCGGAGTAAGTATGTCAAGCATAGCCCTTGCCTTCAAGGATAGGGGAAAAGAGGTCTGCGGCTATGACAGCACGCCCTCCGCGATCACCAAAATGCTTGAGGAAAACGGGATAAAGGTATCGTATTGCTATGACCGGAATGATTTTGAGGGTGTCGATCTTGTTGTATATACCAATGCAATGAGTGACAGTGATCCCGTTATGCTTTATCCCAAGGCTATGGGAATTACCATGGTTACCAGAGCGACGGCGTTGGGGTATCTGATGAAAAAGTATCAGACTCCCATAGGTGTATGCGGAACTCACGGAAAATCCACCACAACGGGAATGCTCAGCTATATTTTTCAGCTTGGCGGCAGAAATCCCACGGTTTTTGCCGGAGCGGAGCTTCCTATTTATAATGCCAATTATCATCTTGGCTCAGAAAGGGATTTTATTTTTGAGGCTTGCGAATATAAGGATTCCTTCCTCAGCTTTTTCCCAAAGCACGCAATAGTACTGAACGTTGCCTTCGACCACGCCGATTACTTTCTGGATCTTGAAGACGTTAAAAAATCATTTGCAAGGTTTATCGATCTGACCGCTGATTACGGCAGTGCGATAATTAACTATGATGACCCCAATTGCGTTGATATGGCAAAGGGATACGTGGGCGATCTTTTAACTTTTTCGACTCAAAACAGTGATTGCAGCTTTTTTGCAGGAAATATCAGTGAAAATAAAGGCTTTTACAGCTTTGACCTTTATTATTTCAAGGAGCTTCTTTGCAGGATAGAGCTTGGTGTTCCGGGGTATTTCAACGTATATAATGCCCTTGCTGCCGCTGCAGGTGCCTATATAGGCTTTGCAAAGATAGAGGATATAGTAAGAGGCCTTAAGGAATTCAAGGGGGTTAAACGCCGCTTTGAGGTAAGAGGAGAGCTTAACGGAGCCGTGGTGGTGGACGATTATGCGCATCATCCCGATGAGATAAGAGCAACCTTGGAAATGGCAAAAAAGCTTGATTACAGTAAGGTTACCGTAATCTTTCAGTCCCATACCTACACAAGAACCCGGGCGCTTTTTAATGAGATAACCTCAACCTTTGAAAAGCTGTGCGACTCGGTCATTTATGCGGATATTTACGCCGCAAGAGAGGAGCCTATAGAGGGAGTCGACGCAAGAAGCCTTGCAAGTAAGACCGTTAACGGAAAATACTTAGGCTCTATGGAGAAGATAGCGGCATATTTTAAAGGTCGCAAAAAGCTTGAGGGACTCATTATAGTTATGGGTGCGGGAGATATTGTCAAGCTCAGCGATATGCTTTTGGAGGATAACGATGCCCGCTGAAGCCATCCTTATTGCAGGTATATTTTTAGGCGTTTTTTTAATAGTTCTGGGAGCCTTTATTTATTATTTATATAAAGAGGGCAAGACCAGAAGAGAGATCTCCCATTTCGGAGACCAAGCCGAAAAAAGCGTCAGTGAATACATAAAGAAAAATTTCCCCGATGCTCAGGTCTTTGACGACGTATATCTTAAGACTTCCCGCGGGCTTTCCCAGATAGATCACATTCTTGTATGCAGATGGGGAGTATACGTTATCGAGACCAAGAGTCATAACGGTCTTATCCTTACCCAGAACAGAGAATGGGTACAAAAGACAAAAAACAAGACCGTTCGATTTTATAATCCCTTGAAGCAAAACGCAACTCACTGTATGGCGTTGAGAAATATCATCAATACTCAAGCCGCCTTAAAGGATATCTACGTTAACGGGATAGTTGTTTTTACAAGCAAAAGCGTAAGGATCACCGGTAATAACAAGGGCGTTATTCGCCTGGATCAGCTCAACGATTACATAAAGACGGGAGATAATCTTGCATTTGGCGAAAGAAGGAAAAAGCACGTTCCTCTGACTGCAAAGCAGGGAAGAAGATATTTGGACAGATCGGCAATTAAGGCTATTACAAGAGTGATCCTTTCTAACTGTGAGACCAATCCCGTTAAGAAGCATCTTCACAGAGAAAGGATAAGAGATTACAGAATATATAAAAACAGAAGACCTCATTAAAATACCACCCGCTTTAGCGTGTTATCCTTAACGGAGAACACGCAGTCAAATCCGTCTTCGACGGGTGAAATCCACCTCCGGTGGATGAAATCGCGTTTGCGATGAAATCCTGCTTCGCAGGGTTGTATTTAGACGGATT
>SVTC01000015.1 GCA_015063985.1 Oscillospiraceae bacterium
CAGCGCTTTGCGGAGTCAGCGAGGTGTATTTCAGGAAATTATTTTTGAATTCCTTTGGTGTGTCACCGAAGGAATATATGATACAAAAGAGAATGGATTATGCCAAAAATTTGTTGAAGTCAGGTGATTTTTCGATTTCTGAAATTGCCACACTGTGCGGATACACTGAGTCATGTCATTTTTCAAGAGAATTTTCAAAAAGAGAGGGGATTTCTCCAAACCAATACGGAAAACAATAAGAAAAGGCAATATCGTCCCGATTTCTCGGAATGATATTGCTTTTCCGTTATGACGCCTTCGCCAGGGGCATCTCTGCCGCATTTAACATATTTTCAATAAATATCCCGTATCCCCTTGTCGGATCATTCACCAGCACGTGGGTAACTGCACCGACCAGCTTCCCGTTCTGGACTATGGGGGAGCCGCTCACCGGTGTGGTCAAGAAGGGACAACAATTTTATATAGCTTCCAGATAGATATTGAAGGGGTACAAGAGAAAAAAGTCAAAATATTTATGCCGTTTTGTGTATAAGATGAGCATAGCATTTATTCGCACATCTTAACGAAGGCTTTATCAAAAGCATTGCGACAATAATCACATGTATGACATTGTTTATTGCATTCGGTAACGCGTTTAAAGAAGTCCTCGGGCATAAGAGTATTATCAATTATGTACGGCTCAAAGATTGAACTGTATCCGGGTTCGCAAAGATCAAGAAGATTTCCAACGAACTTCCCACGTGTATATGCGGAAATAATATGAGCAGGACGCGCGTGCGTGCGTGTTGCGAGTTTTACACCCGAAACTATTCCCTCGTAGTTATGTATGTCTTCAGGTCTTATCCAGCTACCTTGCAAAAAAACGTGCTTGTTTCCTGCTTTGCTCAAATGGCGAATACAGGTCAACGGTTCAAAATCACACACGTTGCGTGTGCTTCTTATTTCTTTTTCGTGCGCCACAAGATTGTCATGAAAAATGTGACCTGTGCAAAAATTCAAGCAACCGCTATTTGCAAGCATATACAACTCTTTTCCGCGCGCTTTGCAAGCATCGCTCAAAAGACGAACGCGCGAAAGATCTCTGTTATATTCTCTTTGCAAATAAAATGAATCAAAAAGGTCGTCAAGATACTCTATTGCCTTCACCGTGCCGATGCTCATATTAACAGATGCGCGTACTTTCGTATTAGGGAAATGTTTTTTGACGGAATCTGCAACAAAAGGAGATGCAGTGGTTACAACGTCAACCCCACCTGTACGGGAACAGAGATAGTCAATTATAGAAAGAATTCGGTTGCAGAAACGCTCGGAGAGTGCTTCTGCACCATAACAGTTAGCATTTAAGAGCAGATCCAAGCGAATTCCGCGCTTACGGATATCGGAGAGCTCCTTTACCATATGCTCTTGAGCCGACCAATCAATATATCCGTCCGAATTTCCCAATGCACTTCTGCCGGAAGGAGTGTCGATCCACGGAAAAAACACCTCTCCGATATGCGAAAAATAAGGCTCAATAGTATTAAGAAAGGTAAAGCCATCTTCGCTTGGAAGTTGATATCCTACTAAAAATTTCATATATTATTCTTCATTTTCATCCGCTGTTCCATCGGATTCCACAAAAGCACGGCGCATTTCAGGGGTGATCTTCCAAGGTTTTGTGCCTTTTTCGCGGAAACGGGATACAAAGCTACGTGTCAAAACACCGCGTTCCTCAAGATGCGCATAGCATTCTCTCATACATCCGCGTGCGCCCTCGATAGGGGGATTGTGACCGTATGTACCGCTTAAACCAACCATTTTTTTAAGAACGGGGGTACCGTGATAAGTTTTGGGAACCGCGGAAAGATCGGCATCCTTTTTTAAGAAGGGGTTGTATTCGATGTTACCGCCCATATATGCAACCGAACATTTTTGTACGTCAAGCTTTCCAAATTCCACCTTGTGTCCTGCAATCGTAATGGTTTCGGTTTCGGTCATAGAAATTGCACCGCCCGAACAAGCTCGCGCACAACGCATACAACGGTCACAGAGCTTTCCTTCGTAAATGGGATCGGCTTCAAGAGGTGCATCCGTCAAGAGAATAACAAATCTCTGAAATGGTCCGAATTCCGGAGTTAGGAACACTTTGGAATATCCAAATTCACCAAGTCCGGCAGCATACGCGGCTACGCGATAGTCCACCAAAATATCGGGGTTAGGAAGCCCTTCCTTGACAGGTACTGATAAGTTGGGATCGTGCTTTTGAGTATCGAAACGCACACTGCAACCAAGAAAGATATTAGGGCACGGTGCCGCTTCATAACCGTAATCCTCGATATAACAGCATAATTCGCGTAGTGCAAGCGGAGATACTACTTGATTTATATTGCCGTATCCTAAACCGTTATATGCTCCGAAAAAAGTTCCCTCCTCGATTCCGCGGAAGTATCCGCGCGGAATGCGAAATCCTAAAACGATACACGCCTTGGCACGTGGCATAATGTATCGAGGGTCCTGTTGCTTGGGAGCGCCTTCAAAGCGATCCATTGAAGCTATACCGCAAAGATCGGCCCCGATGCTTTTAGCGTAATTTTTTACCATTTGTGAAGTGAGTTGCCGTTCCATAAAAAACTCCTTGTATTTTTTGTATTACAAAACAATTATATCACATCATTATTTTTTTCAAATAAACAAAATTGCAATAAATATGGACTTTTTTGACTTGTTGTGATACAATATACTTAAATAATATATATATATCGGAGGGAACATGAAGGATCTAACTTTATTTCAAACTGAAAGCGATCTTCATCAAAAATCGGATATAGGAATGTATTATTGCGGAAAAAGAATCAAAACTCTCAATCATACATACGGTCCTGAAATTCGAAATTACTATCTCTTTGTGTTAATCAATGAAGGTAGGGCTACGTTCTTTCATAAAAGTGGGGAGATGAAATTAAAGAACCACGATATGCTTGTTATGTGCCCCGGGGAAAGAATACACTATGTAGCAAATACACCGTGGAGTATTCAATGGGTTGGAATTTATGGACAAACCGTCGAAAACTATATGAGGGAGATTTCAGTTAACGGAGATAATCCCATAATTCATATTGAAAACTATCACGAAATGTCGCAAGTGCTTGAGGAGTTGTATCAAACAAGCAAAAGCAGAACTGCATATTCCCGCTGTAAGCAGATCGAACTACTTTACAAATTCTTTTCTATTTTATTAGAAGCGAATCAGGAGCAATCGAACTATGATGTTGCTGATAGTGTAAAAACAATTATAGATTACAATTTCGGCAGAGAAATCACAATGCAAGAAATCTCGGATACCTTACATCTGAATTCTGCGTATCTATCAAGAAAATTCATGCAGAAATACGGAATCGCCCCGAAAGATTATTTAATCGAAAAAAGAATTGCACACGCAAAGAGACTCTTAAGGGAAAGCGATGCAAGCGTTATGGAAATATCCGCATCGGTTGGATACGTTGATCAATTTTACTTTTCTCGAATATTCAAGAAGAAAGAAGGAATCCCTCCCTTAGCTTACCGAAAAAAATCAAACAAATAAGAGAAAGACCGTATCGGCACC
The DNA here is from genome assembly GCA_015063985.1 of Oscillospiraceae bacterium. Lineage (GTDB taxonomy): Bacteria > Bacillota > Clostridia > Oscillospirales > SIG627 > SIG685. The sequence goes on from SVTC01000015.1 coordinate 3,584, forward strand.
GATTTTACGTCGGTATGATATGGTCTTTTACTTTTCGCTACTTCGCGCTGTGTTTGCGGGATAATTAACATTTTTTAGATGAAATGCAGTATCCCATGGACAACATTTTCATTTGATTTTTGCGTCAAGAAGCTTTTGCCATCGGCATCTCTGCCGCATCCAACATATTCTCTATAAATATCCCGTATCCCCTTGTCGGATCATTCACCAGCACGTGGGTAACTGCACCGACCAGCTTTCCGTTCTGAATGATGGGACTGCCGCTCATTCCCTGAACTATACCGCCCGTGAGGGAAAGGAGCTCGGGATCGGTGACTCTTATAAGAAGGTTCTTTGTGGGTGTATCCTTGGAAATGATCTTTTCTATCATCACCTCGTAGCTTTTTACACCTTCTCCGTCCACGGCACAAAGTATCCTTGCCTCACCCGTATTGACCTCATCCTTCAGGCCTATCTCCACGGCCTCGGCTTCGGTTTTGGGAAGCCTTGAATATTTTCCGAACACTCCGCTTGCGGTATTTTTCTCGATGATACCCACCGGAGCTCCCACAAAGCTGCCTCTAAGCTCACCCGGATCGCCCTGCTTTCCCTTTACCACACCCTCAAGTCTGACCGAGTATACCTTTCCGGAAAGGATCTCGCTTACCTCTCCCGTGCCCTTATCGGTTATCCCATGACCCAAGCCTCCGAAGGAGCCGTCCACGGGATCAAAATAAGTGACCGTGCCTATTCCCGCCGCTGAGTCCTTTACCCAAAGCCCCGCTCTGTATTTCTTTTCACTGTCGCAAAAAAACGGTCTCAGCTCAAAGCTGAGCCTTTCTCCCCCTCTTTCCACCAGAAGCTCCAGCTTTTCACCGTTGCTTTTTTCTACCATTTTAACAAGTTGAGTGTTATCGGAAAGCTCCATTCCGTTTACCGAAATAATTTGGTCACCTTGCAAAATGCCCGCATCCTTAGCAGGAAAAACCTGCTTACCGCCGCTGTAAAAGCCATCGAGGGAGGTAACGGTCAAGCCCTTGGTTTCTACCTTCAAGCCAAAGCTCATACCTCCGGGAACGAGGCTGTTTTTTTCATAATATCTTACTTTTACGTTTTTTATCGGGATCGCTCCCAAAAAACGTACCTGCCCCTCCACACAGGAGGAGCTTTCTCGGGCATCCAGATCAAAAAGCGCCTTTGATGAGAGCTGAGTGCCGCAATAACAGCTTAAGCTATCGGGATAAAGGTAGTCTCCCAAGCCACAGACCACCGCAAGAAAGCTGCAAAGTCCCACCGAGGCGATCCCTATCCGCCAAAGAATTCTATTTATAAACGATCTTTTTGTTTTTTTCATGCTTTCAACCTCCGCCACATTAATGTGCACCGTTTCATTCTCGGGTAAACGGTAAAAAAATTGGTTTATCTTAAAAAATGTAATAAATAAAAAATTATCTTCTTTATTAACCTATAATTAACTTTTAAATATTGATATTTATTAAATTTTGTGGTATATTGTTATTATGGAAAAAATGTACCGAAAGGATACTTGAAATGGATTTTAACAGCATTTACCAAAATCAAAGCTCAATGGGCATTGTTGAACATCTTGTCCCATATAAAAAAAGCGCCTCCTCAATGATAAAGGCATTGGGAGTTGCGATCAGTGCTATAGTTTTAAGCGCTCTGTGTGTATATCTTTGCGTTTTCCTTTTTCCAGGTCTTGTAAGCCTTCTCCCCTTGATATTCGTGGGAATTTGTATGATACTCTGGTATATGTGGCGCTACGTAAAGGTAGAGTATGAGTACAGCATTTTCTCGGGCGAGCTTGACGTTGACGCCATCTTCGGTCAGCGCCAGAGAAAGGATATTCTGACCGTGGATCTGAAAAAGGCATCAAAGCTTGCGCGCTACGATCAGCAAAATATTCCCTTTACCAAAACCCCCGATATTAAAAAGACCTACGTTGCCACCTCCGACCCCGCAAGCGAGGATACTTATTTTCTTATTTTCCAAAGCGAAGGCAACGAAAAAAACGTTCTGATCCTTGATGCACCCGAAAAGGTGCTTAAAGCGATAAGACAGTCCAATCCTTCCGTATTTCGTGTATAATCCATCCTTTGGAGGAACTGAAATTTGAAAAAGCTTATCTCACTACTTATAGTTTTCATAGCGGTGATCTCCTTTAGCGTTACCACCGCAAGCGCCGATACCGTAGGCTACAACATAAACGACGGCAGTATAGTCATAGGAGAAGCCGACGACGAGATAAATATTTACGTTGAGCAAAAGGGAGTAAAGAAGGTCATCTCCCCCGCTACGGTCATCACAGTCAGCGGAACGGCACAAACCTCCAACACCATCACGGTAAAGAACAACGTCACCTGCAATATGATACTCCACAACGTTAATATCCTTTCAAATGAATTTTTGAAGGCGGCGTTCTGCATTGACAACGGAGAAAAGGTCAACCTTACCCTTGTAGGAAACAACAGCCTTATCTCGGGAGATTTTATGGCAGGTCTGCAGACCTCCAAAAGATCCACCCTTAACATCGACGGTGCAGGCACACTCACCGCAACGGGCGGATGCGATGCAGCGGGAATAGGCGGAGGCTGGAGAAGAGCCACCGCAGGCAGTGATGCCGGCATTATCACCGTGGGCGGCTCTGTTGCCATCACCGCAACCGGCGGCGAAAACGGCGCCGGCATCGGCGGCGGATCCCAGGGAAGCATGGTCAGCCTCACCCTCAAGGGCTCTGCCAGGATAAACGCCCTCGGAGGAAAGGGTGCCGCGGGCATCGGCGCAGGAAACGGCGGATCCCTGGGGACGATAAGCATTCTCAACTCCGTTACCGTAAACGCCAAGGGCGGTGAAAACGGTGCGGGCATCGGCGGCGGAGAATTATCGGAAATAGATACCATCACGGTCTCCACGTCGGGAAAGATCCGTGCATACGGCGGCAACAACGCCGCTGCCATCGGAACGGGATCGGGGGGCAAGCTCAACGTCCTCACCTTCGGCTCAAGCGGCTCGGCAAGGCTTCTGGGCGGCAACAACGCCGCTGCTCTCGGCTTGGGAAATGCTTCCAACGGCAGCCTGATCAAGATCACCGATAAAGCCACCGTCTTTTGTGTGGGCGGAACCAATGCCGCAGGCGTGGGAACAGGTAAAAAGAGCAATCTTGAAAAGCTCACGGTAGATTCGGGAGCAAGCGTCACCGCCTTCGGAGGCGCTTTGGGCGCGGGAGTTGGTACCGGCGCAAATTCCAATCTGCTCCATCTTGAAATATTGGGAAACAGTAAGGTCACCGCCTTTGGCGGCATTGACGGTGCAGGTGTAGGCGGCGGAAGCAGCTCTACACCATCCACTCTTACAATAAGCGGCTACTCAGGCGTCAACGCAGTGGGCGGACTGGGTGCGGCGGGAATAGGAAGCGGCTTCGGTGCATCCTACAGCAATATCACCATCTCCGGCTCCGCCAACGTAAATGCTCAGGGCGGAAACTACGGCGCAGGCATCGGAAGCGGAGGAAGGAGCGCCGAGGACAAGGCAACTCCCAACAGCAAGATAATAATCACCGACCAAGCAAAGGTCAATGCATACGGCGGAAAGTATTCGGCAGGCATCGGCGGCGGTGTATTTGCATCGGGCTCCATTCTCGAGGTAAGCCAGAACGCAAAGGTATACGCCACCAACGAAAACACGATCAAGCTGGTAAACAGCGCCCCCGACCAGTATTCTCTGGTCAGTGAAAACGCCGCCATCGGCACAAGCTACGTGCTTAACTCCCACATTAAGGATCCCGACGTCGATCCTCTCACTCAGGATACTCCCATCTGTATGCCGACTCCCGTAGCGGCGGTATATTCGGCGGCATCCAGAAGCTATAAGGTGGGAACCAAGCTTTCAATGCCCGCAGGAAACGGCGCGGGCTGCTCGGTGATGGGAAGCTACCACATCTCCGGCGGCGCAACGCTCAACGGAATGTACGGAGACGTCACCCTCACCCTTAAGATGGGAACGGGCGGAACTGATATAGTTGTCAGCCTTACGAAAAACGCAAGCTATACCCTTCCCGAAACAGTTACCAAGAACGGATACAAATTCAAGGGCTGGTACAGAGACGAGGAGCTGAAAAAGCCCGTCAACGGCTCAATAAAGGTATCCCAGGACACGGTTATCTACTCGGCTTGGGATGCGGTCCAGGTAGAGCTCACCGAGGATCAGATCCCCTACGCCTTCATAAATAAGAGCTACGTATACAAATTCCAGACTGCCGCGGGAAGCTCGGGAACGGAGTTTTCTCTTGCTTCGGGCACTCTCCCCAACGGACTGACTCTTTCCTCCGACGGAAGCCTTTCGGGAACCCCCACCGCAGAGGGAAGCTACACCTTCACCATAAAATATCTCAACAGCAACGGCACCTCGGGCACCAAGGAGGTCATCCTTAACATTTACGGCAACAACAGTTACGTATTTGAGATCAGCACGGGCGAATCCAACGGCGCCGGAACCAAGGCTCAGGTAATGATGTCCTTTGAGTTCACCGACCGCTTCACGGGAGAAAAGGTCACCACCGAGACCGTAAACCTCACCTCTCTGCTTCTCAATTACTACGACGATCCCCTTCAGCCCGGGGCTATAGTCGAGCTGCCTCTGGTATTTGAGCCCAACGTAGGAGAGCCGGAGAACATAATTTTAAGCTGTAATTCCGAGGACGGCTGGCACTGCAGATCCATTTCGGTAAAATTTGCCGGAAATTCCATGTATCCCGCCTTCCAAAAGGATTTTAATCTTGACTCCTGGTACGGCACCAACGACGACAGCAGCTTCTGGACTATAGTCTTAACAGTGGTCATTATAATAGCTTCTGTAGCGATCCTGGCAGGTGTCGCCTTTATCATTCTCGTAAGAAACCCCAAAACAAGAGCCTTCTTGAAAAGAAAAGGCTTACTGAAAAACAAAAAAGCATAAAAAAGCACCTATGTCCCACCGTGAAAAGTGAGGCATAGGTGTATTTTTTACTTGATCATTTCGTAATGGCAGTCTCCCATAACAAAGCCGCCATCCTTAGCCGAAAAGCTTAAGGTCAGCTTATCCTCTCCGTCATAGCTTCTGTCGGTATCCTCTCTGTAAAAGCTAAGCCCTTCAAAGCTGACAGAAGAAAAGCCGCATGAAAAGGCTTTGAATTTGATTATATCAACGGGCGCTCCCAGGGAATCGACGGTAGTAAGCCATCCCGATCCGTCTTTGTTAACTGTAATATCTCTTATAAACTCGTTATCTGCAATAGCGGCTCTGTTTTCGTTGATGCAGCTGTAAAAGCCCTTGGATAGCTCGGCAGGCTTCAAAAGAAATAAGCATATTACCGCCGCCAGCACCAAAACCGCAGCAACGGCAACGGTGACGGTTTTAGCCATATTATTTCTTTTCAAGGCGGATAACGGCATTTCCTGCCTTGAAAGCAGCCTTTGTAAGACGGTGCTTGGAGTCGTATTCAAGCCTTGTGGGATCTATCTCAAAGCCCCTCTGCTCCATATACCATACAGCCCTCTGAACGTCGTTGCAGGAAAAACAAGCGCCGCATTCCTTATCGGAAAACTCCATACCAAGCTTGCCGCAGTGCTCCTTAAGCTCGGCACCGCAATTTGAATTCAAGGTCGCCCTTTCAAGCTTAAGACCGAGCATTGAATCCACTGCCTGCCTTGTCAATTCTGTGATCGCATCAAAATTCCCACTGTCTATAAGATCGCCCTTGACCATCCAGCTTCCGCCGCAGCAAAGAACGCAGGGTAATTCGAGATAGCTTTGGAGATTGCCGCTATCTATCCCGCCGGTGGGCATAAACTTAAGATTGCCGTAGGGCGCACTGAGAGCCTTGAGCATCTTAACGCCGCCCATAGCCTCTGCGGGGAAGAATTTCACAGTGTCCAGACCAAAGCTCATTGCAAGCTCTATTTCCGAGGGAGAGGTGATGCCGGGCATAACGGGATAGCCCTTCTTAATGCAATGCTCCACTACCTTGGGATTAAGCCCGGGGCTGACTATAAGGCCCGCGCCCGCATCCATAGCTCTGTCCGCATTCTCACAGTTGAGCACGGTTCCCGCCGCAAGAAGAAAATCGGGAAACTCCTTTGCTATTCTTCTTATGGACTCCTCAGCAGCATCCGTGCGGAAGGTGATCTCCGCCGCCTTTAAGCCCCCCTTACCAAGAGCCTCTGCCAAAGCGACTGCGCTGTCTGCGCTTTTTAATTTCACAACAGGCACAAGACCTGTAACCGCAAGCTTTTCATTTAAATTCATTATTTTATCTCCTTGATCAGATTATATATATATTTTACATCAATCCCGCGCTTTGGTCAAGATATTTATTGAAGTCTTTGAAAATCTGTGGTATTATTATTATAAAGCTTACTAAAAGGACTCCCGAAATGGAATATTTAAATCACGTTATAACAAAGGCTCAGAGCAATATGAGCGTAAAGCAGATAATAAAAAAAGAGTTCTCCGTGTCGGAGGGGCACTTAAGGAGAATAAAGCTCCTCCCCAACGGCATACTTCTTGACGGAGAAAAGGTGTTCGTAAACCAACTCGTTAAGGAGGGCCAGCTTCTCCAATGCCTGGTATCGGACACCAAGGAAAGCCGAATCCTCCCCTGCGATATAAGCTTAGACGTGCTTTTCGAGGATGAGCATCTTCTGGTGATAAATAAAAGCGCACCTCTCCCCACTCACCCATCCTCCTTCTCTCCCGATGAGCCCTCGGTGGCGGGAGCCTTCGCCGCCCGTTATCCCCAATCGGTATTTCATCCCGTGAACAGACTTGACACCGGCACAACGGGAGCCATGGTCATTGCAAAAAACGGACACGTGCATCAGCTTTTATCCGCTCGGCTTCACAGCGATAGCTTTAAAAGAGATTATATTGCAGTGGTTGTCGGTACTCCGGTGCAACCTTGCGGAAGGCTTGATTTTAAGATCGGACGCTGCAATGATTCGGTCATAAAAAGAACGGTCTGCGACGATGGCAAGGATGCCGTCACCTATTACGAGACACTGAAAAGCTACGGTGGCTTCTCCTTAGTCAAGCTTCTGCCTCTTACGGGCAGGACCCATCAGCTCAGAGTCCATATGGCTCACATCGGCTGCCCTCTGGCGGGAGATTTTTTATATGGCACCGAGGACAAGGAGCTTATTAAAAGAGCCGCACTTCACTCCCACTCCCTATGGATGATACATCCCGTAACCAAAGAAGAGGTTTTTGTTACCGCCCCCCTTCCCGAGGATATGAAAAGGATAATTTCTCTTTAGTGGCAATATCTCCTCCGATGAATATACTAAGCTTGGAAGCCCAAGTAAAACCACCGGAGGATAATTAATGGCAACCTTCACAAACAGAGCGACACTAAGCTACAACAACGTGGTAACCACGTCAAATACCACCACGGGAGAAATAATCCAGTCCCTTACCCTCACAAAGACCGCGGTAGTGGACAGCTATTCTCCCGACGGAAAGATAACCTACGTTATCAGCCTAACCAATCTTTCCGCCATAAGCTATTCCGACATCACCCTCACAGACGATCTTGGCGGATACACCCTTAACGGATACACCCTTTATCCCTTGAGCTATATCGAGGGCAGTGTGCTTTATTACAACAACGGCGTAGTCCAAACCGATCCTGCAGTAACTTCAGGCCCTCCCCTTACAGTCAGCGGTATTTCGGTCCCCGCAGGCGGAAATACCACCGTGATCTACGAGGCAGCCGTTACGGAATTTGCGCCCCTTGACCTCGAAGGAGAGATCACAAACACCGTAAGCGCCACCTCTCCTCAGCTCAGCTCAGCGGTCAGTGCTTCTCAGACGGTAAGTGCGGATCAAGGCCCAAGTCTTACCATCACCAAAAGCCTTTCTCCACTGACGGTAACCGAAAACACCCCCATCACCTACACCTTTACTATCCTCAATAACGGCAACAGCGCAACCGAGCCGGAGGATCAGGTGGTTCTCAGCGATCTCTTTGACCCCATTCTTCAAAACCTTTCGGTAACAATAAGCTCCCAGCCCGTTACCTCACCCGAGAGCTATAGCTATAATACCGAGACCGGTCTTTTCACTACCGCTCCCGGCGCTATTACGGTTCCCGCGGCAAGCTTTGCAAGAGATCCCCAAACGGGAGCTGTGACGGTAACTCCCGGTGTGACCACCGTAACAGTTACGGGCACTCCCTCATAACACGGCAAAAAATAAAAGAGACATTACGGCGAAAGCCGTTTTGTCTCTTTTTTCATTATTCTTCTCTTCGCCGATGGGCGATACCTCTGATCTCATCCCAGACGATAATGCATCCGCCTACGATGATCACCGCAATATAAGTGAAGAATCTCCAGATCATCATAACGGTAAAGACCTTGTCCTCGGGCAAAAACTTTCCGAATATCTGCATAAAGCCTATCTCCTGCGCTCCCGATGCGCCGGGCAGGGGAACGTAGCTTACCGCAATAAAGAGAACGTACTGAAGAGTGATAAAAAGTATAGGCGACTGCTCATTATAACCGAAGGCTCTGTAGATACAGTAGCTTACGCTCATAAAAGCAAAGGTCTGAACAAAGGTTACTATAGAAAGCCAGGCCATTCTTTTGGGATTCTTTTTAATAAATCCTATTGCAAGAAAATACTCTCCCAAAAAGTCATCAAGCTTGGCGTTTGCCTTTTCCATATCCTTTATAATACGTATCTTGCCCAAAAGCTTTACCACGCCTCTTACCACCTTGTTACCGAAGCTTTGGTTGAAGAACATCATCCAGAACAACACTATCACCGCACTGTTTGCCAGAATACCCACAACAGCAAAAACAAAGGCGAAGTTATTTTCATAAAGGAAATAGCGTATGTTATAAATAACGCCGATTATGGCGGTGGCAACCATGGTAACGTTAAATATTACCACCTTAACGGTCATAGCCGAGGTAGCAACTCCCATGGAAACGCCCTTTTTGTGCATATAATAGATCTGCATAGGCTGCCCGCCCGATGCAAAGGGGGTCAGAGCGCAATAATACTGACCGATCATAGTAGCCTTCAAAGCACTGAAAAAGCCCATAGGCTCATTTTCACTCTTTAAATAGTACCAAAGAGAATAGTTCTCCAAAAGGTAATATGCGGCAACGCACGCCAGCATAAGGACCAGCCAAAAATAATCAAAGGATGCAAAGCTGGCAAATAGATCGGAAAAGCTTTGATTGGAGATACCAAGGACCACAATGATTATAACGGTTATCGCTATATAAATAAGCCCCAGGTTCTTTTTAAGGAATGCCTTCATCCTACACCTCCGCTCCGAAAAGCATGGGCATAAGCTTTAATCCGTCATCGAGATAGAGTCCCGTTTCGGAAGCCTCCTGCTCGTTGTAGCTCTTTATTCCCACCGCGCTCTTCGAACTGTCATAAAGAACGAAGGGGACTGCCTCACGGGTGTGAGTTCTGCGGCATATCGGTGTGGGATGGTCGGGCAAAAGCAATATTCTGTAATCATCGCCGCAATTATCAAGATAATCCTTGATCTGCGAAAGGGTAAGACGGTCGATCTCCTCTATTGCCTTTACCTTCATCATAGGCTCACCCAAATGACCGCATTCATCGGGCGCTTCAATGTGAACGTAAACAAAGTCACTGCCTTTTTTAAAGGCCTCTACCGCCGCTTTTCCCTTGGCTTGGTAATCGGTCACAGCGGCTCCCGTGGCACCTTCAACGAAGGGAACGTCCATTCCCGCGCAGATGCCGATGCCTTTAATAAGGTCTACCGCGCAGACCACCGACGCCTTTACGCCAAAGCGCTCGCCGAAGCTTTTAAGCGCAGGCTTTACCCCCGCCGACCAGAACCAAACGGAGTTACCGGGGCGCTTGCCCTCTGCTACTCTCTTAAGATTAACGGGATGCTTTGAAAGAATATCAAAGCTTCTTTCCATAAGCTCTCGGTATTTATCTCCTACCGCGCCGCAGGGCAGGTATTCACCTATCCTTTTACCCAAAATATCGTGAGGGCGGGCAAAATCGTAAATCCGCTCGTCAAGCTCGCTTCCGGGAGCATTTTCCCAAAGCATACAGTGTCTGTAGCTGACTCCGGTATAAAAATGCCGAAGCTCGTTGCCCAGCTCCTTCTCCACCGCCTTTATAAGCTCATCTGCCTCGGCAGTTGTTATCTCCCCTGCGCCGTGATCGATAATGATCTTATCGGCATACCTTTCCCCCTCGTCGGAAAGAGTAACGATATTGGTTCTGAAGGCAGTGTGCTCGGGCTTCATAGTCAAGCCTATGCTTGCCGCCTCAAGAGGACTTCTGCCCTTTGAATAGATCTTTGGATCGTAGCCCAAAATGGCAAGATTTGCCGTATCGCTCTCCGGCACCATTCCCTCGGGAACAGTCATAACGCTTCCGCAAATACCCTTGGATGCCAAAAGATCCATACAAGGCTTACAGGCTTTTTGTAAAGGGGTTTTATTTCCAAGCTCGCTGATCGGATAGTCCGCCATTCCGTCTCCGAGCATAACAAGATATTTCATATTTGCTTCCTTACTGTACCAGTGGATTTATGATGTTAATGATCTTATACTCACCGTCCACCTCGGTGATCTGAATTACCTGAGGCTTGACGGCATCGCTGGGCATATCCTTTCTGAAGGTCTTATCATTATTGAAGATCTTATACTTCACGGTAAAATTCTCCACCGTGGTGTAGGTAACGTCTCCGAGAGTGATGTTTGCATTCTCCGAATTGAAGGTCACGCTTATATCGTAAAGCTTCTGTGGATTGAAGGATATCTTTTCATCCTCCTCGAAAAAATCCGGCGCAAAGAGACTCATATAAGCTTCAACGTCGCCATCCATTACGGAATCGATATATTTTTTGAAAAACTGAGCCTGATCTTCAAAATCCATATAATTATCGTCGGTTATATAAGTGCCCATACCGCCGTATTCAAAGAAAATATCCGTAAAAAGAGTAAGATATTCCTTCTCGTCTCTGAAAAGGTCACTGTCATCCAGCTCATCGGTTCCCGTTATTACAGGGGTGGGATTTTCCTTGAATTTTCCGCCGTCAAGAAGTCCGGGCAATATAAACGCTCCCGCCACTGCCAAAGCAACAAGAAGTCCCGCCGACGCCGCCAGTGTAAACAGCAGCTTTTTTGATCTCTTTGAGGTTTTTGAGGTTTTTCTGCTATTCTTCTTACTGTTCTTCATATCAGCTTCTTTCGATAGCCTTTTTCAGATTTTCAATACCTATACGAACACCCTTGAGGTTATCCTCCATACCCTCAAACTCGATAGCTACCCAGCCGTCATACTTTGCGCTCTTCAGGATCCTCAGACACTGGCGAACTGGAACGACGCCGTGACCGATGATAGCTCCCTTGAGATAATCCTTGCATCTGGTCTTGAACCATCCCTCGCCGGGATCGTCACTCATACCGCTCTTCCAGTAAAAATCCTTGGCGTGTACGTGCTTTGCGTACTGCGCCATAATAGATACTGCCTTCTCCGGAGCCTCGTCGGCGCACATAAAGTTTCCTATATCAACCAAAGCTCCGAAGTTATCATCGCAAACGCCGTTTACTATCTTCTCCACTCTGTCACTGTCCTGAGCAAAGAAGCCGTGATTTTCGGTGCAGGTCACGATCCCCTTACTCTTGGCATACTGAGTTACGGCGCGGCAGCCCTCAACTATTCTTTCAAGATTGCTGTCAAAGCTTCTCAGGGTCACCTCGCCCTTTCTGGGACCGTGTGCGGTATCGTGCCTCATCACCTTAAAGCCGTAAGCCTCGGCGATATCCACCTTTCTGCAGATCTTTTCGATCTCCGCCTGAAGGTCACCCTCGCTTCCGTTGATAAAATCGGCTCCGACGCAATAGCAGGCAAGCTCCACACCGTGCTTTGCACAGCTCTCGGCAGTGATCTTCGCCTTTTCCATTCTCTCTTCAAAATCACCGCTGTCGTCGGCAACGTCTATTCCCTCTGCTCCGTATTCCTTGGTCAGTCTGATAACCTCATCCAAGCCGAGCTGATCCACGTATTTTCCAAAACTGTAGGTGCTGACTGCTATTTTCATTTTCCTGCTCCTTTTTTATCTTGTGTAATTATAAGCAAAATATTTTAAATCGTTTTTCTCTTGATTTCTGAGATCGAAAAGCTCCTCAATGGTCACAAGCCTGAAGCCCTTCTCCTGAAGCCCGACCACTATCGCCTCAACGGCATCGGCAGTGGTCTTGTGAATGTCGTGAAGAAGGATTATATCTCCGTTCTTAGCCTGATCGAGAACTCTCTGGGTGACTATAGCCGTATCTCTGTCCTTCCAATCCAGAATATCTCTGTTCCAAAGGATGCAGAAAAGCTCCGTATTTCCCACAAGCTCCTTCTTGAAGTTTCCGTATGGAGGACGCATGACCGTGGGATTGGTGCCTGTATACTTAAATACCCAATCCTGAGTTTTGGTCAATTCGCTTTCTATTCCCTCCCATTCCAGCAAATTGAAGTTTGCGTGAGAATAGGAATGGTTTCCAAGCTGACTTCCCAGATAAAGAACTCTGTTAAGCACGGTCTGAGCCTTAGTTGCGCTCATATTGGCGATCCTGTGCCCCGCACAGAAAAACGTGGCCTTTGCCTGATGCTTTTCCAAAACGTCAAGTATCTGCATGGTATTGGAGTAAGAGGGACCGTCGTCAAAGGTGATGGCAACCACCTTTTCACCCTCGCCCTTATAGGGATTGTACTGAGCCCATGCCCTCTCTATTATATCAACTATTCTGCCGTCAAGATATTCCCAGGGAACGATGACACTGCTTTCGGTCTCCAGCCCTGTCGAATCAACTCCCAGATCAATGGTAACACCGTCATCGGCAATGGAGGTGATATCGCAAAGAGGCGCTTCCAAAAAAGCATCAATTTTCGCAGGATCCGCCCCAACGAGCTTTTCCTTAAGAAAATCCCCGAGGAAGGTCTTATATCTGTCATACTCGATAAGGGAAGGAAATGTGACAAAACTTGACTTTTCGGGCCACCAATAGGTATCCGCGGTCTCGGCAAGACTCCAGCCTTCATCCCCGAATACCTCAAGATCAACGTAGATCCTCACAAAATCCAAAACCCTCTCAAGGCGAAAATCCATACGGATGTTCTTCTTTTCTCCCTCAAGCTTTTTAATATGCTCGGACACAAAGCCTTCAAAGGCAGAGGTGTTTTCATCGGAGGCAAAAACGGGCTTTGCACTGTAGAGCACCGCGCCGTTTTCCATCTCGTGAGCCTCGGTGACGTAATCAAGCCCGGTATTTTCATAATCGTTACCCGATGCCTTGAAGACCATACTATTCAATTCTATAGTATTCTGATCCGATTTATCAAGCACCTCCTCGGTGGGGCGCTCAAAGCTTGCGGATCCGACAACGTCCCCTCTGCAGGAAAAAAGGGCAAGAACAAGCATCAAAACTAAAATAATTATAGGGTATCTGGTGGGTCTCATTTAACTTCCTTCTAACAAAATTCAAAAAGACAAACGGTTTATTCTCTTATTTTCGGAGTAACGCAGATTAAACGACTCCATTTATTATTTTACCACACCGATACTGAAAAATCAATACTATACTAAATATTTTAACGTTTTTATCTTGCTCTTCTTTTGTGTTTTTTTGAGCTCGCCTTAAGCTTCAAAGCACAAATGCCAAAGAGAATATTTATTACAACCGCAGCTGCGATACGGATAAAAAGCTTCAAAGCATCAACACCGTTTATCGACAAAGCTCCCATAAGCATAATGATCCCAAACGCCCCTCCCGAAAACAGATAATGGGAAAAGACTGCAGGCTTACAAAGCAAAGAAAAAACTGCTGCAGAGGCGATCGCTCCCAAGGTCAACGCAATATATCCCGGTACCGAAACAAAATCTCTGTAATTGTTACTGCTTTCAAGGATGCCCGCCGCAAGATAGAGTGTCGCCAAGGAAAGGATTATCCCCGCCAATCCGCTTATTACACCTTTTATCAAAACACTCCTCAGATCGCTTGTCTGAGTCCTTTGCTTTTTGTTCTTCATAAAAACATCCCCCTCAATATCCTTTTTTAAAGGTATATTCAAGGGGGATGATTATTATTCGCTCATATCTGATCGTAAGGAGTCTGCAGGCTCTCGGGATCCTTTTTTCTCAAGGCATCCGCACAAAAATCCTCAAGCTCCTTAAGCAAGGCCTGCTTATTAAAGAACCAAGCTCCGTCGCTGATATAGAAGAGCTTTACGTCCTCCCTTACAAGGCCCGAAATGAAAAGCTGCGCTTTCTTAAGATCGACACCCAGTCTCTTTAAGCATCTGTCGCTTATTATCACCGCCGCAATACGGCAGGGCTCTTCACTGTCCACAAGCACCATATCGGTCTTGATACGGGAGAAGCCGCAATTCTTATAGATCACAAAGCCCCTCTCGCAAAGATAGCTGTAGGCGCTTTGTGTAACGGGATCGTCGAAGCCATCAAAGCAGTGGGGATAAGCGGCACCGTTCATAAAGAAGATGCGGGTCATAAACGCCTTGAAGCTCTCTACGGAATCTATGAACATCCTTGTATTTGCGATCTCCTCGGGAGAGAAGGCGCAGGTGACCGTCAGTGCCTTTTTATCGGCTCTCAGTATAGCGGCAAGCGCTCTTGAGGGATCCTCACCAAGCTTTTCGGCGATCCTGGGAGATATTCCCTTTGCATAACCGCCCTCGGCACAGGAAAAGCAGGTGGCGAATATCATCTGCTCGCAGGGAAAAGCCCCCTCCTTAAGGGTGACGACACCAAAGCCCTCCAAAACCTCGCCGATGAACCGCTCCTTAAGCTCGGGATCTAAGTTAAGACGCTTGGCAAGAACGGCGGTGATAAGAGTTTTTTGCTCCTCGCCCAAGGTCACTACGCAAATGCTTTTCACGCCGTTTTGCACCATATCGCTTATCATATCGCAAACAACGCTTGCCTCTATAACGTTGGTCAGGCTCTTATCGTCATAGCCTCCGTTGACTCGGCATATACGGACCTCGGGAGCTACCGAAAGAGGAGGATAAGGAGAAGCTGCCGTATCACTGCCGCGATCCAGGCTAAAGCGCCTCACGGCCTCATCGGCAAAGGGCTCGGTCCTCGGCGAGAAAAGAAGATGCCTTCTTATTCCCATTCTGTCAAGCTCCCTTCCCGATGAAAGCTCGCCTCCGTCGTCAAAGGAGGATGATATGACCACTGCTCTTTTTCCCTTTGAAAGCAAGGGCAGCGCCTCAAAGACGTTAAAGCGTCTGTGGCAGTCGAGGATCACCACGTCTGCCTCCTCATCGGGCAATAAATGACCGTCCGTTACAGAAGAAAAGCTCAGCTTACTAAGATCAAGCTCCGCCAAAAAGGCACTGCGCGCCATTCTAAGCTCGGTGTTTGCATTTTCGGCTCTTTTAATAAGCTCAGCGGTATCGCAGGGGCTTACGTTTTTATTTTTGGAAGCGATAAAGCGCAAAAGAGCGGCAAAAAATCCCTTTACAAAATTGAGCCTTATGCTTTCACCGTCAAACTCTCCGCTCTCGCACTGCTCGCAAACGCACTTGAGCCCAAGCTTTGAGCATTCATCTCTTTTAACGAGCCACCGAGTCCAGGCGTAAAGCCCGTCAACACCATCGTGCATCGCTCCGATGCGAAGCTTCAATTGGCAAAGCTCGGCATCACTGTCGGAAAGAGTGAGAAGCTCACAAAGCTCCCGATAGCTTTTGTAAAACGCATCCTTTGCTGAAAAATACCCGTTCTTCAGCGGCAAAAAGCGCTCATCCGCTCCGCAAAGCCTGAGGACTGCCGAAAGCTGCTTGGCATCAGCGCCCTCAAGGGAAAGGTAAAGCTTTTCATATTCCTTTGCCCTTGCGCAGGCTGTCTCAAGCTGCTCCCAAAGCTCCTCCCTCTCGGCATCGGGACTGAGAACGTCCACCGAGAAAACACGGTTCAGATAAGAGGCGTTACTCTGCAGATATTGAGAATACTCCTTGCATTTTATCAGGCTTCGGCAGATCTCGGTAACGTTTTTGGCGTTTATTCCCGCGGGATGCAGGGCGTAGCCCCTAAGCTCTCTTACCGCAGCATTCACCGCCTGCTTTCTCTTGAAGATAACGCTGCACTGATTTCTGTTTATCTCCTCCAAAAGCTTTCCCGCATCAAGCTTATATACCTCTCGGTCAAAGCTCTTTTCGATTTCGGCACAAAGAGCTCTGTGCATTTTACCGGCCTTCAGGACCGCATCCGGCTCCTTATTGACGTAAAGAAAATATCCCCTGGGAATATTGCCCTCCGCCAAAAGCCGGGAAAGCTCCTCAAGCACCGAAAGATTTCGGTAAGAGCTGTCCCTTTCAACCTGCAAAAAGTCAAACAGCGCATCGGCTGCTTCAAGATAAGCATCAAGACTCTCTGCCGTCTCAAAGAGAAGATCCTTTACCCGAAGCTTCAATTCGTTACTGAAGGCGGGATTCTTTATCCACCTTAAGGGATTGTCCCTTACTCCTCCGCAGGCATCGTATGCCTCTACCAGCTCGCTTACCGCCTCCGACCAGGTCTTTACGCCCTCGGCATCCATCCCTTCAAAGAGATATTCACCCAAGGGTGCCTCCAAGGGTGCGTTGGAATATCCTTCAAAGCCCGCCAAGGCGGAATCAAAGGACAGGCCGCAGGCTCCCACGGAAAAGACCTCCTCAAGATAAGCACTGTGATCGGTGCCACATTTAGTTTCAACGGCCTCGGCATGCAAAAGCTCCCGGATCTCCTTTTGCCTTGAGGTTATTAAAAGAACCCTTTTATTCTCCTTCAAAAGATTAGCCGCAAGGGCTCTTATAAACTCATCCTTTACGTTGGCATCCTCGCTGTATACCCTGGTTACGGGCTTTGTCAGCGCACTTTCCATGGCAAGATAAAATTCCTTATCAAAGGAATCGGCACAGAAGCCTTCCTTTACCTCATCCTGCTCGGTGGGAAGCTTAATATCACGGCAGGAATCAAAGTAAATACAGCTTTTCCACGGAAGCTCGGTAATAAATAGGGCGGTTTTATCAAGTGAGGCGAAATCGCACATGGATATGGCGACCTCAAGCTCCTGAAGGTAAGCATCCTTACCCTGCTCTGCAAATACTCTTTTGACCTCGCTTACGGAAAGACCGCCCAAGGATAACCTTTCAAGAAGCAGACTGTTTGGCACCCAAAGCCTTATTCCCACACCGTCGGAAAGCTTTTCCAAAGGTGCAAGCAAGGCGGGAGCAAGACATTTTTTCTTGCTGATCGGGTCAAGATATTCCACCGCGGCGCTGCAAATACACTCTCCGCAAAGCTCGTCCGCCACACCCGCCAAGGCTTCTCCGACCTTAAGGCTGCGGATATCTCCCTCAAGGGAAGAGCCGACGGTGCCCGTATCGCAAAGAAGCTCTGCCTCTCTGCTTTCCAATATGGCACTGCAAAGCCCTTCTCTTTTTTTCTCAACGGACAGGTCGTCAGCAAGAATATCATAGCTCATCTGATCTCTGCTCTCGTAAAGCTCCGAGGAAACGGGAGCTATACCCTTTTTCCTGGCAAGGCCGACGTCCAATGCCACCGCAAGCTCATTCTGCTCCAATGCCGAAACCGCATTCTTCAAGCTCAGTGCAAAGGGAATATCCGCACCGTAGCAAGCGCCCGTGACATCGCAGAGGATAAGCTTATTCTCAACCACGGCATCAATAAGAAGCTGCTTGGAATAAATCTCGCAAAACTCCCTTTTAAAGGACTTTAGCATTATACCGGTAAGTACGGTATTTTGCAAAAAGACAAGCAAGGGGTCAAAGCCCAGGCTCTCCAGCACCGAGGCAAACAAAAACGCCATCTGTGCACTGTTGGCACTGCCGCTTGAAAGGCATTTTGCGGGAAGCCGGATCTGCTGATGCTTTTTTTCAGGCAAAAAGGGATGTATACTGTACGTAAGAGCTTTATTCTTTATTACGGAATAAACGTCGGCAAAGACCTCTGCCTCTCTGCCGATAAAGCTTTCACCGCCGCTGATCTGTATCACTCTGTCCTTAAGCTCAGCCACAGAGCGGCTTTCGGGGGTGACGAAAACACAGTTCACCGCAGGATAATCCGAGGCACAAAAGCTATCGTAGGAATAAAGCGGCACGGAAACGGTGCTCTCGCCAATCTCTTCCCCTTGAGCAAATACCTTGCACTGTATAAGAACACTGTTTTTTTCGCATCCCAGCAATGCACCGGAAACGGTCTCAAATTCGGGAAGCTCCACTGTATTGACACCGGTATTAAGCCTTTCAAGCTCTACGTGCACGGGGTAAAAAAGCTCGGGAGAAAAGGATATCTCCATACAAAGCTCCTTTTCGCAGTGATCCCTTTCGCCAAGCAGTACAATGCTCTTAATAAGCTCAAAGCCGCATCTTGCAAAATTATATCCGTACACGGGTGAGGTTTTTATAATTATTTCAACAGACCGTTCCATTTCGTTTCCTTTCAGTCGCAGTTTTTAAAAAAGTCATTAAGCTCTTCAAGATCAAGCTCGTCCCTGCAAAAGGCCTCCAACAGAAGCCTTTGGGGAACGTTGGCATCGAATTTCTCCTTAACGGGATACTCTCTTTCTCCCACAAGCTCCCAGGGATTTACGTCTTGGGAGGCAATGCTCGCCATTCCTTCCAGAATAAGTCGGGGATCGCCGCCTTCACACTTGAAGGTTATATAAAAGCAATTTGTGCTCTCCACCGAGGAAAGCTTTAATTCCCCTGCGCACCTATGCTTTAAAAATCTCTTTAAGGTCCTTACTCCCACCGTTCCGCGCCAAGGGAAAAGCACGTAGCTGTTGGAGCCCAGGCTCAGAAGAGAGCGCTCCGTCATTTTCGTACTCCTTGCCAATGCCCTTGCATCCTCAAGACGCTTTTTGGCGTTTTCGCAAAGATAGGGATAATCGCAGTCCTCCGTGAGGACCCTCTTCATTCTTTGCACTATTTTGGTGTGTATCTCTCCGTAATCACCGGGCCAGGCGACCTCCATTTTGCCGTCCACAGCCTTTACGAACACGGTCCTTCGGCTTACGTCGTGCTCCAGCACCTCCCAGACTCTTCCCGCCAAGGCAAAGCGATCTCCCACGGGAGGAACGGAGGTGACCGTGCCGATCTCGTTGGAGCCCTCTCTGACCATAAACTCCTCGTTATCCTTAAAAACGGCGTAGAATCTATAGCTCGAAAGAAGCTTCTCGCCCTTTTCTCCGATCATAAGCTCGTTTTTATCGTCAAGAGAAAGCATATTATTCTTTACCATATGGCTTACAAGCTCACTGAATGCCGCTCCCGATATCCCCTTAAAGGCACTCTGTCTTAAGAGCCTTTGCCCGAGGCGCTTGTGAGGAATACTGCCCATAGACGCCACGTTTGAAAGTATCTGATGGAACAAAAGACTCAGCGGCATAGCCTTGGGTCGCGGAGGCTCTACCCATCTTTCCTCAAGATAAAGCTGCACCACCGCTATTGCCTGAATGAGCTGCCACGGGATAAGCTGATAAAAGGGCGCCTGAGGCAATGCCCTCTGCTCTCTGAACACCATAAGCATCTCGGGAGGCATATCCCTTCTGCCCGACCTTCCCATTCTCTGGAGAAAGCTCGTTACAGAATTGGGGCTCTCCACGTTTACTATCCTTTCAAGCCTCCCTATATCTATACCAAGCTCCAGGGTAACGGTGGCACAGGCCACCGCCTGCCTGCCGTCGTCCTTCAGAGCATATTCCGCTCCCTCTCTTATCGCCGCGGAAAGATTGCCGTGATGGATATAAAAAATATCGTCGTGGCCGCGCTTTTTTGCTATTTGCCTTAAGGTAGAGCAAACGTGCTCCGTCTCCTCGCGGGAGTTGGAAAACACAATACTCTTCTTTTTAAGCACCGCCTTGTATATATACTCCGCCGCGGCATCCGAGGTATAGCCCTCGGGGCGTTCTTCATCCGCCTCGGGCTCGGAATCACTGTAAAAATGCTCCATCGCCAAACGCCAGCGAATGCTCTCCACGGGAATATCCACCACGGAGCATTTTCTTCCCGAGCCCGACGAGAGCCACTGCGCGTATGCCGAGCTGTCTCCCACCGTAGCAGAAAGTCCGATGCGCCTGGGATCTCTTCCTATAGCCGCCGAGATCCGCTCTATAATACAGCGCGTCTGCTCGCCTCTGTCTCTGCCGGGAAGGGTGTGTATCTCGTCAAGAACTATAAATTCAAGTCCCGCAAACAAACGGGGAATATCGTTGGGGTGATTTATTAAAAGACTCTCCAAGGATTCGGGAGTGATCTGAACTAAGCCCCGTCCGTTCTTCAAAAAGCGCCTTTTTACGCTGAGGGGAACGTCACCGTGCCATCTGCACAGCTCTATACCCGTACCGTCAAGAAGCTGCTCCATTCTTAAAAACTGATCGTTGATTAGGGATTTTAGCGGAGAGATGTACAAAACACTCATATCCGAATCCCCTCGCTCCGCCATAAGAGACAAAATAGGGAAAAAAGCCGCTTCGGTCTTTCCCGAAGCGGTCGCACTGGTGATCACAAGATCGTCGTCACTAAAGAAGATCACCTTTGCCGCTTCAAGCTGAACGCTTCTTAATTCGCTCCAGCCACTGGAATAGATATGATCCTTTATAAAGGGCGCAAAGCGGGAAAATACCCTTGAGGCAAAATCCTTTGACGACTGCATATGATCCTCCTTTTATAAAGTCAGCTCGGGAATGTCAAGCCCGTCATCCCCGTCGTCCTCCTCGGTTTTTTCCGAAAGAGACGCCGATTGCCCGATAAGCTTTTCAAAATCACAGTCGGGCTCCTGCATCATAACGTTGAGAACGCCCAAGAAATCGCGGGTGATCTCTCTGGGGGTGATAAGCTCATCCGCCCCGATCCTTCCCAAAGAAGCGGAAAGGAAAGCAAGAAGCTCGTCATCACTTAAACGGGGAGAGTAGGAATAATAGCTTGAATGAAGAGTCCTGAGTCTTGTAAGCAAGGCAAAAAGCTCATCGTCACTCAGCCTTAAAAGCCTTATCACGGGCCCTGTCATATCCCTTCTTTCCCGAGTAAACCTTCCCGATTCAAGACGGCTCTTCAATGCCTCGTAGCTGAAAAGCCCCCTGCGGTTATCCTCCATAAACTGCGGAGTTCCGCCGAAAAACACACCCAGACTCTCCGCCTTTCCCTGCATGGTGTCATTGAACATACTGAGTATTTTTTCGTAATTGTTCTCTCTTGACACTCGGTTTGCGATCTTATACAGATTTACGCACTCGTCAAAAAACACAAGAAAGCCCTTGTAGCCGATATGTCTGAAGAACACTGCGTAAAGCTTTATATAATCATACCAGTTGGTATCATCGATTATGCTGTTCACGCCCAGAGAGGAGCTTCTTGCCTCAAGCTTTGTGGAAAATTCGCCTCTCAGCCACTTAAGACTATCCTGCTTAAGCTCCTCGTCGCCGCCGATATACCCTCTGAAATAGCAATCCACGACCTTTACAAAATCAAAGCCGTTTACAAATCCGCGAAGCTTTTTAAGTATCTCCCATATTCTTTTAGTCATAGCTTCGGCAAGCTGCGGCGAATCGGCGCTGCACTGTCCCGAAGCAAGTATATCCGACATCATATCTCCCAGCCAGCCTGAGATGATCCCCTCCAGCGCTCCCGAATCGGGATATTCCTTAACGCTGAGATTTTTAATAAGCTCTCTGTATGTTGCAATGCCCTGACCCTTGGTTCCGATAAAGCGCCTTTCCGGAGAAAGATCCGCATCGGCACATACAAAGCCGCGGCCGATGGCATTGGAGCGGATAAGTCCTATAAGAAAGCTCTTTCCGCTTCCGTATTTTCCTATAATGAACCTGCAGGCGCTCATTCCCTCGCTGATATTGTCAAGGTCATTCACCACTGCTGAAATCTCATCGTTTCTGCCTATGGCTACGTACTCGAGCCCCACCCTGGGAACGACTCCCGAGCCTAAGCTGTTGAGCAGGGTACCCAATATGCGCTTTGGTATCTTCACCTTTTCCACGGCATTTTCTCCTTTTCATTCCGATCTGTACTGATCCTCGGGAAGAATAAACTCCAGCTCCTCCCTGTAATCCTCTATCACAGCTCCGTCGGGGCTGAGGATAACGTCCCCTACGGTATTGCTTGCCTTATTGTTTACACGCCTTAAAAGGCTATCGAAAAGCTGACCGCGCTTTTTGGCGTATTCGGCAGCCTCCGCCTTACTTTGATACAAAAGAGCCACGGTAAAGCCAAGCTCCACCTTATCCAGCGAGGCGCAAAGCTCCGTGATATCCTCAAGGCTGTCAGATGCCTCGTAAAGAGCCTCCTTGGGCTCCTCGGACGTTTTTTCGGCTTTGGGATCAAGCTTTCCGATCTCCACGGTCTGACCCGCGTCATCGACGTCCTTAGTCAAAATACGGGTATTTTCCCAGGAACGATCCTCTATCGTCCTGGCCTTTTCCATATCCACCCGCAGCACACGGGGCTCAGCCCTCGTTTCCGACGAAAGCTCCCTTTTTACCGCCTCGTAGGATGACGAGCCGAAGTATTCCTCAAAGCATCTGTCAATAAAATCCTTATGTGTTTTTGATATATCCACACCCAAAAATCTGCCGCGGACACCTACCTTTTTCCTCACACAGTTATCTATATATTTAATAAGCGAGGAATAACGTCCCTTTACGTTGATATCTCCCGCCAAGGGAAGATAATCCACGGTAATAAAGCGCTTTCTTTCGGGGCTTACGGTTGCGTTATTATAAAGATAACGCTTCATTTTCACAGAGGTGGGTATCTTTATACTTAAAAACTCCTCTTTCGTTCCGCCCTCTCTTAAAAAGCCAACGGAAAAAAGCTTTGCCAAAAATCCGTCGAGAGCGGATCTGTAAAGCCCGTTTTCTCTGTAGACCCTCACCGAATCAAATCGGTAGTCACAAAGATTCTTCGTTACGGTGTCCGCTGCCACGGCTCCGTCAAGCCCGCCCTTTTTCAGCACCCAATCAAAAATATAGGAATTAAAGATAACGGGCGGTCTTTGGAAGCCGAGGTGAGGCAAAATGCCGTCCAGCTCCTCATAGGGAAGCTCCAGCCCCCACTCCATACAAAAATCAAACACCCAATCGCAGAAAAGTCTGTCGATCACGGCAAAATCGCCTCTGTAGCTCTTCCAAAGCCAGATAAGCAGCTCCAGGCTTTTTGCAGTGTCCAGTTCATCTCCCAGATTCAACAGCTCGTAAACGTAAAGAAGAAAATAGGAATAATCCGTTTTTTGGTACTGCCTGTTTTCCGCCGAAGCACGAAAAGCAAGATAGCTTTCAAGCTGTGCGCCGTCCAATCTATCGTAATCGGGACTGTAGGAAAAGAAGCTGTAATGAGCCCTGTCGCCGCGGGGCTTCAGCTCCCTTGTCCTTCGTGCGCGCTTTAAAAAGCTTTCTCCCGTCACCGAGCAGATACCCTTATATATCTTCACGGAAACCATGACCGCCGAACCCGAAAAGCTCCTTTCAACAAAGGGAGCATTCTCCTCGGAGGTCATCTGCCGAAGCTTGGATATCTCCACAGACTCCATTCTCTGCGAGCGCTTCGGTAAGAGTCTGTCCACGCTCCAGAAAAAATCGTCTCCTGCCATAGCTTAAAGCATTGTGTCTGCGTTATAGCTTACCGCGCTTACGTCCAGCACTCCGGGGATCTTTGCAAGAACGTCCACCTTCTTAAGGGAGGCGTTGTCCAGACGGATCTCCAGGCAAAGCTCAACAACTCCCGAGGAAAGAGTACGGGACTTGACCTTGGTGTTGGGAAGATTCTTCAAAGCGCTTTCAACGGTGACCTTTTCCGCATCTGCATAACGGATGACCAAAAGGTAAGGACTCTTGGAAATCCTTGCGCCGATGATAAAGCAAATAATGTACAAAACGCCCAGAAGCACCGTGGACACAAGCGCGATAAGTCTGAGTCCCGCTCCGGACATAATACCTGCCGCGATAGCCCAGAACATAAAGAGGGTATCGGTGGAATCCTTTACGGCGGTACGGAATCTGACAATACTCAGCGCACCCACCATACCAAGGCTGAGGGCAAGATTGGAAACGACCGTCATAATTATAACGGAGGTGATCATGGAAAGAAGCACCAAGCCAAGACAGAAGCTCTTGGATATAAGCACGCCCGTGTAGGTAAGCTTATATATCCACATCACGAAAAGTCCCAGAACAAAGGCACTCAGAAGGGTGAGAAATACGTCCCCAACTCCCAGATCCGAGGAAAACTCCTCAACAAACTTGTCCTTTATCATATCAATAAAGCTCATTTTACTATTCCTTTCTGCTACTCATAAGGTTTCACAGCACAAGCAGTATTTGCTCACTGCCGATCTGTTTTTCGCAACGTCCTCAAAAAGACATTTGATCTGCGGAGGAAGAACGGTATCGAACTTTACCTCCAAAACGACACTGTTTGCATCGATCACGGGAATCTCTCCCGCTAAATTAAAGGCATCACCCGTAAAGCGCTTTGCCCGTATGTCTTGGTCAAGGGTTATCCTGACGTTTGATATAGGATAGGAAAACACGGTCCTGTTGTAATCCACTATGACCAGAGGCCTGAGGAGCCTCGTCCTGCAAAGCACGTCGTAGTATCCCAAAAGCCCCTTGCTCTCTCCTATGCAAAGCCCCTTCATCATCATCCGCATCTGCCCCATATCTATTCTTTGGGAGGTCTTTTGGATCTTATCCGCGATCTTTTTCTTTTGCTCAAAGACCATAAAGGAGCTGTCCATATTGTAAAAGCGAACTCGGAACTTATCTCTTTTTTCCACTCCCGAAAGCTTATCTCTGAAGGCGGTGTAATCCATATCGTCAAAATACACGCTTCTGATAAAATAAGGCTCAAAGCCGTCGGCGTGGCTATCGGGATGCATTATTTTACTGAGCCTGCTTTTTATTATCGCCGCCGCGGGACGGGAAATATAGTATTTAAGCTCGTTACGCAATACCCTTCTTTCCATCATATCCCCCCGAAATACTTATTTACTTCACTATCGGAAAGCCCCATAGTGCTTTTTACGTTATCGATTATCTCACGGGCTCTTGTCACACCGCTTTTCCCCTTGACGAATTTTCTTAAGGTCTCCACCGCATTCTCCCAGGATGAATAGCTCATATTCCAGCGTTCTCTTTCTCTGGGCATCTCGTCGCGGATGCTCTCATAAAGTCCATCGATGACACTTAATACGTTTTCCTCGCTGAAGGTGGTGGAAAGCTGCATTGCAAGCCGTTTAAGAAAATAATCCTTAAACTCTCCGTTTTTCATCAAGGCACGCATTATGGTGCAGACGTCCGCGTAATACTGGGTGGAGGAGATAAGATAACTGTAGGGGTTGGCATTTCTGTAAAAGGTCAGATCGAAATCATAAAGTATCCAACGCCATTTTCCGTCGCCGCTGTCGGTCTTAAAAAATCTGATATTATCCAGATCGCTGTTTCCGACGTATGCCTGAGCGATAAACCAATCTATATAGCTGTCAAGGCAAACTCTGTCCTTAACGTATCGGTAATTTGCCTCAACGGAAAGATCGTGGCTCTTAACGTAGCTCACAAGCTCTCTGTACTCCTTGGCGGAGCCGTAATTGACTGCGCCCATATACCCCAGAAGATCCACCTTTTCTTCTTCCACGTTATATTTTGCCGCAACGAAATCCTCGTCAAGCTTTTCTCTGAAGCAATAAACTCCCCAATACTCTCCGTTAAGGTATAAAACGCAATATCTGTAGTCCTGGACCTCGGTCTCGGGCATTCCCTGAGCGCAAAGCTCACTAATCACGGCGTCTCTTATAAGGGAGCTCTTATAATCCTGCGAGCCCGATCTTAAAACGAGACTGTCAAAAAGATTTACCTCCGTGTTACCGAAAAGATCGTAGCAAAGCTTTCCCTGCCCGTATTCCTGCTTGAATTTGACCTGGAAGCTCTTCTTGTCCAGCGCCCTTCCCGTGTTTCCGAATATTTTAACACCGCAGTTTACGCTGAAGCCGCTTTTGCCGGCCTCGTAAAAGCTTATATTACCCGCCTTTTCCCAATCCTTGTAAAAATTGGCTCCGCGATAGGGACTCACACTTGAGGCGCCCGGCCCCATAACGTAAATGCCCGTATTGTAGTCCCACAGATCGCTCGGGTCAAGGCTGAGACTTACTATCGGAAGGCTGTGACCCTCGTTGAGAAAAAAACTGTAGCTGACGCTTTCGCTGTCCAGCATTCCCTCGCTGACACACATCGCTCTGATGACCGTGCTTTTTTCAAGAAGGATAGGTCCGCTGTAAAGCTTTGAGCCTCTGTGGGGTGCCGAACCGTCAAGAGTGTAATATATGCTCCCCTGCCCCGCAAGCTCTACGGAAAGCTTTTCCACGTCGTTGTGAGCTCCGGGAAGAGTCAGTGTGGCGGGAGAAGAGGCTATGAGCCTTTTTCCGTCCCTATTATCCGCCCCGGGTGTAGGAGAAGCAAAGTAGAAAAAGCCCTTGTTTTTATCCATTCTGCCGCGGCTTCCCTGCACGGAAAGCTCTCCCGCAAATACCGCATCGCAAAGCCTTGAGGAGGCGTCGAACAAAAACACCGAATCGCCGTCGTTATCAAGAGTAAAGGAGGTATGCTTATAGCTCTTGGTGGTGAGACCTTCGTCTCCCGAGCAAAGCACAACGTAGCACTCTCCCGATTTAAGGCTTATCTTCGGAAGCTGCCACATCCCGGGCTTGTCTCTTGAATCGGAAAGATAATATCCGCTCAGATCAATTTCCTGCGAGGAAAGATTCTTAAGCTCGATCCAATCGTAGCACTCTCCGTAGCTTTGAGGAAGCACTGTGGAGTTGGAGTGCATTACCTCGTTTATAACGAGTCCCGCTGCCTCGGGAAGGCTCTGACAATACTTTTCCAGACCCTCAGCGGTATTTGCAAAGCCCGGCGTGGGATCACTGCAAAGGATCATTTTCCCCTCTGCATCTCTTGCAAGCGAAAGGTTCTCCTCAAGGATCTCGTAGCTCACGGAATCCACCACCGCTCCCCAGGGAGCGCAAAGCTTCACCGTCTCACTGTTACGGGAAAGCTTGAAATCGCAGTGCAGGCTTGAGTCATCGCTCTTTTTCGAGTCCGCCCAAACGATCGCGCATTCGCCCGATTTGAGTTCACCGCTTAAGGATATCTCGCCCCTGATCTCACTGTCGGTAAGATAAAAGCCCGAAATATCAATAGTTTCATTGCTGACGTTTTTGATCTCTATCCAGTCACTGCAAAGGTCAAAGCCGCCGCCAAAGCCCACTGTATAGGAGCTTACAAGCTCGTTTATCACAAGCTTGCCCTTGTAAACGTCCATTTTGTCGGCGCTGAGCTGACCCTTGACCCCCGGAGTCTGGGCATAGGTGGCAAAATACTCTCCGTCATCCCCAAGCTGCCAGGCCTGATCCGAAGAAAGCTCGGGATATGAAAGCTTTGTAACAAGAGCACCCTCGGTATCGAAAATATACAGGCTCTCGCCGGAGGAGGAAAGCCTGAAGGAGGTGTGAAGCTCGTTTTCAAGCACGGTATTCTTACCGGATGCAAAGACCACAACGCTCTCGCCCGGCTCTATCACGGTGCTTGTCATCACCGCCCAGGCAAAGGGATCGGACGCCGAGGTGCTTATTCCAAAGCCCGAAATATCCACCGCGGTCTGACCGGGATTTGTTATCTCGAGCCAATCGTGCCTCTCGTCCGCCTTATCGGTAAGACCGCTTTTATTCTGCGCCACAAGCTCGCTTATCACAAGCTCCGTCGGGCTTTGTATCATCTCACCTGCGCCACTCTGCTCCAGTGCCGCCTTATGTCCCTCGGCGGTATTTGCAAAGCCCGGGGAGGGCTCGTCGCAGACAGTGTAGCCCTTTTCCGTTGCGACCATACTCTGATTCTCATCAAGAGCAAAGGTCACCGCGCTGCATATATCCTTGGAGGTGGAGCTGATAAGATACACCGTCTCTCCTCCCGATTTTGAAAGACCGAAGGAAGCATATTTGGCATTTTGGGCAGAGGGCAGACACCACACTACCTTAAAGCCGCCCGATTCCAGCACGGTGCCCGTGGGGAATACGTAGCCGACCGTATCTCTATCGTCGGTAAGTATCATTCCCGACAGATCCACAGCCTCGTCCGAAAGGTTTTCTATCTCTATCCAATCACCGATGATCCCGTTGGGGTCGGCATAAACGGAATTGGAAAGCATCATTTCGCTGATCCGCAGCTTTATGCCGTCGTCGTTGGAGTGCCTTACCGCAGAGCCCACGATGCACATCACCACTGCGGCAACGAGTATTACTCCTATCAGTACAAAACCGCTTTTATTCTTTTCTATAAATCTTTTTCTTGCGGGGTTATTCTTCATTACTGTCTCCAAGCATTCAGAACAGAGCCTCATCAGAGGTATAAAGACCCGTTCTGACTATTCTGCAATCATCGCAAAGCTGCTTTAGCTCCTCATCCGCTTCAAAGCCCTTGACCACAAGCTCGGGGCTGAGATATCCCCTCTCGCCGCCTGCGGGCAGCATAAGCTCCGCTGCAAGATCATGTCCGTCGGTCTTCCATTGGATACGGCGAATAAGAGAGCTAAGCTCAATTTCCGTGCTCTTCCCCTTTCCCTTTTTCTCTACGGTAACGGGCTTCGAGAAATACTCCTTCGCCTTATCGTACAGCTCCGCTTTTTGGGGAAAGGTGAGGGTGTAGGAGCAAAATTCTATCAACGAAAGCTTCTTTTCGGGAGCCTCGTCTATCTCCAGTATTCTTATTCCTGCGGGAAGCTGCTCTCTTAAGCCCTCAAGGCTGCCCTTGGGACTGTCTGCCGTCAAAGCAACGTCCAGAAGCTCGCACAGACTTTCGGAGCCGACACTGAGAGGAAGGGCAAAATTGAGCTTGGGATGAGGAGAAAAGCCCTCGGAAAACCACAAGGGAGCCTCTATCCTTCTTAAAGCTCTTTGAAAGGTCCTTCCCATATCAAGGTGGGAAATATATTTAATATCGCCCATTTTTTCAAACTTTATCCTGACTAATCTCTTTTCCATGCTTACGTCCTTTTTATAATAAATGCAGGTATGGGAAAATCTCCCCTTCTGTTGACAAAATCCGTCACACAGACCGTAAAGCGATCACTGTCCACGGTCTTAAGAAATTCGGTAATGCTCTGCTTCTCCTCGTAGCCGCACTCCTTGCCGCAATAGATGCAAAGGCTTATAACTCCGCCCTCGGATATAAGCTCCATTGCCGCCTTCACCGCCCTGACGGA
Organism: Oscillospiraceae bacterium; assembly: GCA_015063985.1. Taxonomy (GTDB): domain Bacteria; phylum Bacillota; class Clostridia; order Oscillospirales; family SIG627; genus SIG685. The sequence goes on from SVTC01000015.1 coordinate 32,900, forward strand.
GGTCTCTCCGTGAGAAAAGATATTGTGATCACCGCCGGGAAGCCAGCCGAAATTGAACATTACTGCCCTGACACTGCCCCTTTCGGCGTAGGAGAGCAGATTTTCGTGACTGTCGCAATAGACCTCCACTCTATCGGATAGCTCTCTTTGCCTTAACAGCTCAAGGGTGCTTTCCACCGCCTCCTGCTGAATATCAAAGGCCAGGACCCTTCCCTCTTCTCCCACAAGCTCGGCAAGAAAGGCGGTGTCTCTGCCCCTTCCCGCGGTGGCGTCGATAACAAGATCCCCCTTTTTCACGTGGGAGGCTATGAACTGATGACTGAAGCCCAGGGCGTTGAGAGGCATATTATTCATTTCAGCTTCCTCAAAAACAGCTCTATGGCATCGGCGACAGACTCTGCCATTTTGTACATACCCAGATCGTTGGGGTGGCTTCCGTCAACCGTGCAGTCATATCTGTTGCGACCCGCAAAATAGCTTCTTCCGTCCACGAACATCACCCTTTCATCCCCTGCCTTTATGGCATTGGAGTAGGTGTTGTATATAACGTCTCTGCGGTACTTTGCATACCCGAAGGGCACTGTTCCGCCGTCAAAGCAATAGGTCTGATTCTTCCACTCCCAATTGGGCATACTCAGCATGATAACGGGAGTATCGGGCTGCTTTTCCCTGAACTGCTTAAAGCCCCTCTCGTGGGAGCTCTTGAGGTAATCCACGCTTCCCGCATTGTGGTCGTAATCATAAACGAAAAAGGACATATCCAGAGAAGCGATATAGTCTATCATATCGGGCTCCGATTTTCCCGAGCCCGAGAAGCCCAGATTGATATGGTCGGCATCAAGCCACCTTGCCACCATTGCGGTATAGGCATTTCCCGGCCTTGAGGCGCATCCTCCCTGGGTCACGCTGTTGCCGTAAAATACTATGGGCTTTTCTATGGTGTACCTTTTTCCGTGATCCATCACCGCATCGGGAGCTATACCTATATAGACCTCGTCCATTCTGTTATAAAGGGGGAAGTTTACGGTGTAAGAGTTCATCCCCTCTCTTTGGGTAAGCTCTCCCGAGCATACGTATCCCGTTTCGCCGTTTTTTATATCAGGTATAAAGGTCCTGTAATAAACGCTGTCATAGTCGGTGTCAAGGTAGAGGTCAAAGCCCGACACACCCGTTGCGGGCATATGGGGGAATTTGGACATTTTTTTATACACACACCTTAAGGCTATATAAGGACTGTCGGTGGAAAATCTCACCCTCGCACCGGAGGTATTGTAGTTAAGGCTCTGCACTCCGTCGTTGACCCTTTCTGCAATCGACTCGGGCAAGCGCACGTAGGTGGAGTTATCGGCACTTCTCATTATTCCGTAAAGATCCAAGGGTGCGCATTTTACGTCATACCACACAAGGGGATACTTTAAGGATCTGTCAACGTAAAAATTCTTATCCACGGAGGCAATATCCTCCCCGTTTATTACCTTGATCTCTTCACTCATAGCTTCCTCCATAAAAATTCGATCGCATCCCCTATACCCTGCGCCATCTTAAACATTCCCAGATCGTTGGGATGGATACCGTCAACGGTGCAGGCATAGCGCTCCTTGCCCGCAAAAAGACTTCTTCCGTCCACAAAGCACACGTTTTTATCTCCCGATCCAAGGGCGTCGATATAGGTATTGTATATATTGTTTCTTCTCATAAAGCCTATGCCGTCGTATTCCTTACTTGAGGTGGAATACCAACTGGGCATTGAAACAAAGACTACGGGGGTATCGGGCTGACGGCTTCTGAATATCTCAAAGCCTCTCTTATGTGTTTTTTCAAGATGCTCGGGGTTTGGAGCATTGTGATCGTAATCATACACAAGCACGCTCATTTCAAGACCGCTGATGTACTCCATCATATTCTCCTCCGCCAGTCCCCCGCTGGAAAAGCCCAGATTTACGTGATCCGCATCAAGCTCGTTGGCTATCATTGCGGTGTAGCAATTGCCCGGACGGGAGGCACATCCCCCCTGGGTTATGCTGGAGCCGTAGAATACTATGGGCTTCTTCACCCTGTATTCCTTACCCTCGCAAAGCCTCGCACCGGGCTCAATGCCTATCATCAGATCTCCCACGTCGGCATATAGGGGCATATTAAGGGTATAGCTTCTCATTTCTCCCGAAAGCTTCACCACGTTGAAAAGGTATTCTCCGTTATGGGAGGTAGGCGGGATGAACAGTCTGTGAAAAGCACTGCCCTCATCCTGATCGCAATAAAGATCGAAGCCTCCCGAGCCCGTTGCGGGCATATGGGGATGACAGCTGTAGCCGTTATAGACCGATCTTATGCAAAGATACTTACTGTCGGTGGAAAACCTCACCCTTCCGCCTGCGGTGTTGGCGTAGAGCGCCTTGACCATATCGTTGACGTTTTCGCCAAGCTCCTTGGGCAAGCGGGTAAAAAAGCCCTCTCGGTTTTTCTTCACACCGTATACCTTAAAGGGTGCGCTGTCGGCACTGTGCCATTCCAAGGGTCTGCCGTCGGCACTTTTTCCCGCAAAATTTTTATCTATTTCGGTAATATCCTTTTTCTTGCTCATGCACTTCTCCTAAAAAACAACACAAATCTTCCAAAACAAAACCCCTACAGTATATTATATAGCAAAGGCACATCGGGGTCAAGTGTTTTTTCTCTTTCTTGACAAATTTGCAATAAAGATGTATACTTTTCTAAGCTCTTATTTTTTCGGAGGTTTTTTATGAAGATAAACGGAGAATACTCCTTAAAAAATTGCCTTTATCCCTATTGGAAGGGCGACACGGTATATAATGAAAGCGTAATGGTCCACAGTGATATAAACGGCAAGCTTTCCCCCATATCCCTGCTCTACCCCATTGCCGAGATCATCGAGGTCAGGTGCGGAAATCTCAAGACCGTATACAGAGAAAAGCAGGATTACATGCTTGAGGACGGAAGGCTTGTGATCCCCGAGGGCTCATCGGTTCCGATAACGGACTACGCCACCTTACACCCCGAGACCAGATCGGACTCCTGCAAGGAGGCGGTGGACGGAGGATTTCTTCTTTACGACGAAAAGCTTCAGCTCCGCCAGATCCACGTTACCTACCGCGCCAAAACCAAAGAGGGCGTTGCATTCCCTACCTGCAAAAGGTCCTCCTTTCCCAAAACCATAAAAAAGCTGGAAAGCGGCGAAGGTATAAGGATCCACTTCTTTGGTGACAGCATCACCACGGGCTGCAGTGCCAGCGGATTTTTTAAATATGCCCCCTTTATGCCCATCTGGCCGCTGATGGTAACAGACGAGCTTAAAAGACTCTATCCCGATGCCGATATCCAATATTCCAACGCCGCGGTGGGCGGAAAGTGCAGCCGTTGGGCAACGGAGACCTCCGAGGAAAGGCTGAAGAGCTATGGCGCAGACCTGGTCGTCATCGCCTTCGGTATGAACGACGGCCCCAAGAGCCCCGACAGATACGGCATTTACAACCGTCAGCTCATCTTAGATGCCAAGGAGGCAAATCCCGACTGCGAGATACTTGAGGTATCCACCACTCTTCCCAACAAGGCATTCAAGCGCTTTTACGGAAATCAGGATATTTTCGTTTCGGTCTTAAAGAATCTCTGCGCAAACTACGATTTTGCAGAGCTTGCGGATATGACCGAGATACACCGCTCAATGCTTCAAAGAAAGCGCTTTGAGGACATCAGCGGAAACCATATAAACCACCCCAACGACTTTCTTTCCAGAGTATATGCCCAGACCGTTTTGCAGACACTTGTGGGCATTGACTGAAAATTTCACATTAAGTTCATTTATTCTACACTTTTTCGTGGTATTATAAAATAAGAATCTTATATCAGCGAGGAACGATAATGAAAAAAATCACAGTGCTTCTGACGGCTCTGATGCTTTTGTTTACCTGCGCCTGCTCTCAGGGCCCCGATCTTGAATCGGTATCCGGCGGATATATCCAAGCAGGTGAAAAAAAGCTGACTCCCGAATACGTTATGGAGATAGACGGTAAGAAAATAGGCTTTGACCAATACAGATACTTTTTCTTGAACGTTGCGGATTCCATGGCATATATGCAGAATGCCCAAGGCTTCTGGACCGAGGAAAAGATATCGGAGCTCAAGGCTCAGGTGGAGGATTACCTTCTAAAGGCGCACGCTCTGGAAAAATACGCCGAGAAAAACTCCCTCACTCTTACCGAGGATGAGAAAAATACCGTCACAAGCTACGTTGACGACATAATGAACAATATGGGCAAGGAAGAGTTCAAGGAGAATATGAACACTCTCTACCTTACCGAAAAGCTCTACAGATCACTCCAGGCAGACGAAGCGGTCTACGAGAAGATCTATACCAAGCTCTTCGGAGAAGGCGGAGAAATGGCGTGGAGCGACGAGGAGTTTAACAGCTACTACGCCGAAAACTATATCTGCGCCACTCACGTGCTCATATCCTTCAGTGCGGGCGAGACTCCCGAAAACTGTCCTCTCACCTACAAAAAGGCCCAGGACGTGCTGGCCTTGACCTCCACCGAGGATTTTGACACACTTATTGAAAAATACGGCACCGACAAGGAGCTTGAAAACTATCCCACCGGCTACTATTTCACCGAGGGGGATATGGTAAAAGAATTCTACGAGGCCGCAAAGGCGCTGAAGGTGGGCGAGATCAGTCCCGTAGTAGTAACCACCGCAGGCTGTCACGTCATAAAGCGCCTGGAGCCCGACAAGGAGCAGATAGCCCTGCAGAAGGATGCCATTTTAAACGGCAGCTCCTCCGGCGACGGAAGCTTCAAGCTTGGTGTATATGCGGAGCTTTTTGAAGATTTTTACACCGAGCTCACAGAGCAATACAAGGATAAGATAAGCTACAATCCCGAGGTTGAAGCCTATCTCAAGCCCGGATCCGTATTTTGAAAGGAAAAGAAATGAAAAAGCTTTTGGTAATACTTCTTGCGGCGCTGATGCTCTGCTCCTGTACCGTCAGCCAAAGAACGGACCCCGCCTCCACGGAGGAGCCCGAAACCACCCAAGCGAGCACCGAGGATCTTGAAAACACAGTGGACAGATACATAGTCGCCAACGGAAAAAAGCTCTACCCCGAATACGTTCTGGAGGTAAACGGCAGAAAGATATCCTTTGCGGAATTCAGATACAACTACCTCAACGAGGTATATGCAATGACAAAAAGTCTTTCCGCAGACGCACTCAAGACCTTCTGGACCGATGAAAAAGAGGAGCTTTGTCTGCAAAATGCCATAAAAAGCATCGTCATCGATCAGGCAATGCCCGAATACGCACTGAACAACAATTTTGCACTCAACGCAATACAGGAAAAGCAGATAGACGACGATCTTCAAACCTACATCGATCAATACGGCAAAGGCAAGTTCGACCAGATGCTTGACACCTACTATTGCCTTGATATAGCAACCTTCCGCGACTTTAACTGCAGGAGCTACGTTCTGGAGCTTATTTTCAACGATATGTACAAGGATGATGATCCCTACCTTGCCTGGGACGATGCAAAATTTGAAAGCTACTGTCAGGAAAAGCTGAAGATGAGCTTTACCGATTACGCCGATAAAAACTATCTGCGCGCAAAGCACATACTCATTCTTTTCGAAAGCGGAGAGAATACCGAGAGCCACGAAAAGACTCTTGAAAAAATAAACGCCGTATATGAAAAGCTCCAAAACGGAGAGGATTTTGATGCGCTGGTCAAGGAATATAACGAAGATCCCGGCGTAGCCACCAATCCCGACGGATACGTGTTCAAGGAGGGCGTTATGGTGGACGAATTCTACAAGGGCACCCTCGCTCTTGACTTTAACAGCTACTCCGAGCCCGTTATGACCACCTACGGCTTCCACATCATTCTCCGACTTCCCTTAAGAGACGTTGACAGGGAGACCGTAAAGGAAGAAGTACTTTTCGGCACCAATTCCGACGGAGCATACTTTGAAGAGTTTGGAAAGTTTGTGGAAGCGCAAAAAGCAAGCTATGAGCCCACCGTAGTCTTCAACCCCGAGCTTGAAGGTCTTATCAAGCACGACACAGTAAAATAACCGGCAAAAACCCCAAAAAGGAGTACGAGCATTTTGTTCGTACTCCTTTTCATACCTTTTGTCCGTTTTGCAAGTCGTGCCACCGATAATTCGACCTTAAGCCTCAAACATATCTCGAAGTAATTCTCCCGAACGGTAGATCTTACTAACCCAATCAGAAAGCAATTCCTCGTGCATACAGCCGTAAACAAGCTCAAAGGTAAGCGATCCGTTGTATCCGGTAGCCTTAAGCGCAGGCATAAGCTCTTCCCAGTTGGCATCGCCCATAAACGGCGGAAGGTGAAGATCCTTACCGTAGTAATTATCGTGTATGTGAGTACAGATTATGCGGCTTCCAAGGCGGCGCAATGCGTCAACGTGTCCTTCGTTTCCAACGTTAAGCTTGGTGTGACCGGAATCCCAGCAGCAACCAACCATCGGGTCCTTGAACTTATCTATGACAGCGATAAGCTCGTTTATATCTCCGCAGAAATGATAGCGTTTACCCTCGATAGGCTTTAAGGTTTTGTCCTCAAATACCGTCTCAAGAGCGGCTTTTACACCTCCCTTGGTAAGCTTTTCTATATGGGGCGCAAGTACGTCGTACACACATTCGACCCCTTCCTCGGAATTGAAGGGCGTTCCCTCGGGCGGACGGTACTCGTCTGCGTGGAACACAAGAGCCTTTACTCCCATTTTTATAGCCGACTCAACGCTTCGCTCAAGCATCCGATCAAAGATATCGCGGGGTGCTTTTTTATAAAAGTTAAAAGGAGCATGAGACTGATCTATCGTCAAGCCGTATTTTGCCGCCGCATTCATTATGGCATCGGTCTGAGCCTCCCATTGGTCATCCCATACGTTAACCGAATAATCCATAAATTTAAAACCTGCATCAGCGCATATCCTTATACGCTCATCAGGCGTTCGTCGATCGGTACAATTTCGTTTTTGCCAAAAATAGTTTGCCGTTATAGATATATCCATAATATTACCGCCTATTTATAGTTAATATTTATGTGTGAAAAGTAGTTTAAGGATCACGGAAAAAATTTTAAGCTTGTGTTTCGGAAAGGATCTCAGGTACCATCAAGCCTGCCAGGGCGTTCCAATTCATAAAGCCAAAACCGATATTACTCTTGCCTGTCTCGGGGTTATAGTATTCGTGGAGAGCGCCGTTTTCCTTTATATCTCTGCAAAGATTGGTTAAAAGATTCTCGCAAAGCTTTGTTGCTTCGTCGATATATCCGTAATTCAAAAGTCCGCGAAAAATGATATAGTTTGAAACGATCCATATCGGACCCTGCCAGTTGGATGGATTTCCCGTTTCAGCCGTATTGTATGCAGGTTCGTTTTTTGCCATGGTCCTTATTCCAAAATCAGACCAGAATTCTTCTTTACTGAGTAAATGGTCTTTTACCATTCGCTCAGCATATTCCTTCGGGGCAATTCCCGCAAACATCGGAACAAAGCAAGTCCACATTCTGAACTTAAGAGGCACGTCCCAGATAACCTCCTGCCTTGCACTGGGAAGCTTATTGGATAGCATATCCAAATGATAGTACATACCGTCAATAGGATCCCACATATGTCTGTTTATGAGATCCGCAAGCTCATCCCGTTTACACTCATAGGCTTTCTTGGCTTCGTTATCGCCGCAAATCAGGGCAATTTCAGCCATAGCAGAAAGCTCCATATACATAAAGCAGTTAAGCTCTACACCCGCAGAGGAGTTCAACGGTCTGCCGTAAATTGCGGGATGATTATCGGTGCCGGAGCCACGCAGGCTTCTCCACACAAAAAGTCCCTTTTTCTTCTGGGTGTTTTCCCAGTGCTCAATATGCTTGATAAGCTTCGGATAAACACTCTTAACAAATACCTTGTCCTTCTTCTTTCTGTAGGCAAGCATTACCATTTGTGCAAGAAGCGGCTTTATGGAGTTGAAATCGCACTCAGCCGTGCGCTCCTTGATATTAAACATCGGAAGAACGCTTGACTTGCTATTGTCGACAGAGTATATAACGTAAGGAACAGAACCGTCCTCCCTGATATACTCCAGAAAATTAAGTACACAGCCTTCTATATAATCTCCGATATCCTCATATACGTCAAACAGAGCTGTTGCGCAGAAGAATGAATCCCAATCCCAAAGCTGACCGTTATATCCTGCGGCGGGATCTATAAACCTGTACTTAAGATAGCCCGTGGGTGTCTTAAGAGATTTCTTCCAGTTTTCCTTTATAAACTCTTTTAACTCACTGTGTAGCTCCAACATCTTTTTCATTGGCTGATATTCCTTTCTGTGCTTTATCTCGTCGATACATTATTTTGGGTCAGTGAACTTTTTTAATAAGAACGATAACGGAAAACGTTGCCGATACCAGTGTAAAAGCTTCGTTTGCGATTCCCATATGGGACACGATGTACAGATCGTATGTCAGCATACACAGTGAGATCGGAAAGGCAAGAATTTTTGAAAGGGTGGGATCGTTTCGCCAAAAACCGAATACCGACAGAACAGAGGCGATCGCGGGAAGCAAGTTCATCAGGGTTTTCCAAGTAAGCACCGCAGATGCCAAAGACAATAAAACAAAGACCCATAACCAAAAACGACCTTGAGCCCATTTGTGCTTTTGATTAAGAAAGATGCTTTCACGTACAATTCCTATACATGCTACAGCGAAGGCGCTGAAGCCTCCGAGAATAAGATAATGTGTTGCCCAAAGAATATCGGAGGCGAGCTTATATATCAACAAATTTTTTCCTGTTTTTTGTTGATATATCAAAACGTTTGCACCGATTCCCAGCGCACCGACCAAGGATGCCATAATTTGTGTTCCCATAGCTCAGCCTTGTTCCAATTGGGAACGGAAGATTTTTACTGCTTGCGCAAAGGCGTGAATACGCGAGTCATCGACCCTTCCATCCTTTGTGTAAGTAGGGCAAATATAACCGCCCTCTTCAAATTCATTCCACGCAAAGGTTAAAATGTGTCCGACAAATCGATCTTTAACATCGTTTTTTATATGATACGAAAACTCCTTTGCGCCGAAGATCAACTCCATTTCGTTGGGAGAGGGGGCATTTTGTACTTTCGCATATTGCGTTTCTCCTTTTTTGTCAGTGGTCCACGGTGTAAGTCTATCCATACGCGGTGCCGGATTCCATCCAACGCTAAACAAGGGAACGATCTTCTTTCCCGTGGCCAATCGAAGCCGATCATTGTCCATAGCGACGCGGCAAAGCTCTTCATACCGGGTAATATCGGTCTTATTATGAGCCGCATAGGCGGACAAGGCATCAGCCAGAGGCATCGGCGCTGAAAGATCATAAGGGTTCGAGCTCATGGGAACGGTAAAGGGTATGGGAATATTGCGCGTTTTACAAAGCGAGTGTATACGTGCGATCATCTCTAATCTATAACCTCTGTAAACGTAAAGAAGAGGGCGACCGTCTATTTTTTCGTAATACGGCAAAGAAAAAGCATTTATCAATTCCTCAAGATCATTATCGGTAAAGGGGTGTGCGCTTACAACAGCACACATACCGATCTGATCTTTTAGCGAGCTTTGCTCGTACAGGCGTCTGGCATAATTCAGCTCATGGACTCTATGACTGCAATCGTTGGGAGATTGCGGCGTATGCAAAAGAGAGCCCTCCGTAGGGTACCAGACAAATGCAAAATAATCTATACCTGCCTTTATCGCATAGCGTAATTCCCGCTCGTATTCTTCTACCGTTCTCCAACGGTAGTCGATATTTTCACTGTCAAGCAATTCAGCGTAAAAAGGCACCCACGTTCGATATTTAGCTTGAGAAAGAGACCTGATTTGATAAAAACCAAAATAGCTATCCTTCGTCAAGGACGCATCCCAATTAATAACTCCTATTCTGATATTTTTCATAATACATACTCCTTATTACGTTCTTTCATCTTGATTTTATCATATATACTGTGTTATAATCAAGACCATAAGCAAAGACGTTTTTTCAAAAACCAAAGATTATAAGGAGCTGATCATGATATCGGTAATCGATCCTTTTGTTCGATACGTTTCGAAGAGCACTTATTTTATTGACGCTAAAGTAGTCGCTCCGGATTGTCGAATACTTTATATTATTTCCGGAAACGGAAGCTTTGAGGCAGGGGGAACAGAATACCCGTTGACTTCCGGGGTATTGGTATATTATCCTGCGGGAACTCCTTATCAAATCCATTCAAACCAAGACCTTTTGTTTTACACCTTGAATTTTGATCTCTCGCAGGATTTTTCGAAAAAATACCCTACACCATTTTCTCCCAGAAGAGGAGATGTGTGTGATAAATTGTTGCTTGGAGACAGCCATCCGAGAGAACTGTCTTCGTTTATGTATTTGCGCCATGCTCAATTTGCCGATCAGATCATCGGCAGAATATACGAGGAAAGCATACGTCCAACCGATTACAGCGCTATGACAATGAGTGCGTGTATAAAGCTTTTGTTAATCGATATTTTAAAAAATCAAGGAAAGACGAAAAAACCCCCTCTTGTTTCCCGCATAAAAGAATTGGTAACCGAAGATCTTTGCTGCAACAACCTGCGTTTGGCAAAGCTTTTAGGATATCACCCGTATTATTTAAACGAGGTCTTTTCACGAGAGGAAGGTATCAGTCTGCACAAATACATTATGAAAGAAAGAATTGCAAGGGCAAGAGAATTGATCACCTCAAGCAATAACACTCTTTCTGAAATTGCGGAGCAATGCGGTTTTTCTTCTCAATCCCATCTTTCGCGCTGTATAAACGCTGAGTATGGCATTACTCCTTCAAAAATGCGAAAAATCCAATAAATAATAAATGTATTATTATATTTTTGAACAGACAGTTTAAGTAAGATCCGAAAAACGGTAAAACAGAGCAAATTTTTAGCGGCTTCTTTTTATTGCTTTGAAATGTATATCGATATGTATAAAATGTATATTTATTCTTAAAATCCTTTAGTAAAGCAAAAAAATCAGCACAGTTTTTATGCTTTGATACAAGCTCGACGCAATGATTTTATACATAATGTACAAAAATCAGCGTTCAAGCCCCAAAATATCAACTTCTCTCTTGACAAAGTTGCATATAAAGTGTATAATGTCTGCATATTATTTTTTATTCACCTCGGAATAAAAAACAAAAATCATAAAAATACAGGTACGGTAAATGAAAAAGGTATTTATAGACGGAAGCGCCGGAACCACCGGCTTAAAGATCCGACAAAGGCTTCTGGAAAGAAAGGACATCACTTTGATGATCCTCCCCGAGGACTTAAGAAAGGATCCCCAAGCCCGCAAGACGGCTATCAACGAAAGCGACATCACCTTTCTCTGCCTTCCCGACGATGCGGCGATAGAGGCGGTGAGCTTTTGCGAAAACCCCGATACGGTCATAATAGACACCTCCACCGCACACAGGACCAACCCCGACTGGGTATACGGCTTTGAGGAGGTAGTAGGAAGGGATAAGCTTGCGGCATCAAAGAGAATAGCAAACCCCGGCTGTCACGCCAGCGGCTTTATAGCTCTTATCAAGCCCTTGAGAGATGCGGGCATTATAAGCGAAAACGCTCACCTTTGTTGCTTTTCACTGACGGGCTATTCCGGCGGCGGCAAGAAGATGATAGCTCAATACGAGGCAGATAACAGAGATCCCCTTTTCAATGCACCCAGGCAGTACGCTCTCACCCAAAGCCACAAGCATCTTAAGGAAATGAGTGCTCTTTGCAGGGTGCCCGCTCCCGCCTTCTGCCCCATAGTCGGAGATTTCTACAGCGGAATGGAGGTAAGCATTCCACTGTTTTGTGACGATATCAAGCTAAGCGCAGATGATATCAGGTCCATCTACCGAGAGAAATATAATTCCGCCATAGTCCACTTCGATGATGCTCCCTCCGAGGAAGGCTTTCTTTCCGCGGCGGCATTCTCCGAAAGAGACGATATGCAGATAAGCGTTTGGGGAAACGACGAAAGAATACTCCTCGTTGCCAGGTACGATAATCTTGGAAAGGGTGCCAGCGGCTCCGCGGTACAGAATATGAACGCGGTGCTGGGACTGGACTCCGCCACAGGACTTAAGCTCTGAGAAAGGAATTAAAAAAAATGAAGATGATCAAGGGCGGTGTTTGTGCCGCAAAAGGCTTTACGGCAAACGGAATACACTGCGGCATTCGCAAGAACCGCACAAAAAAGGATCTTTCCCTCATTGTAAGTGAGGTTCCCGCATCTGCGGCTGCGGTATATACCACAAATCTCGTTAAGGGAGCTCCCATTTCGGTTACAAAATCCAACCTTTCCGACGGCAAGGCTCAGGCAGTTATCATCAACAGCGGAAACGCAAACACCTGCAACGCCAACGGAATCGAGATAGCAACCCAGATGTGCCGCATCACAGCCCAAAAGCTGGGACTGTGTGAAAAGGATATCGTGGTAGCCTCCACCGGCGTTATCGGTCAGCCTCTCAACATAGAGCCTATCAAGAACGGTCTTGACGAGCTCTGTGCGGGGCTCAGCTCCAACGGCTCCAATTTTGCCGCAGAGGGCATTATGACCACCGACGTTATTATGAAGCAGGTAGCCGTGGAGTTTACCGTCGGCGGCAAGGTATGCCGAATGGGCGGCATCGCCAAGGGCAGCGGTATGATCCACCCCAATATGGCAACCATGCTGGTATTTATCACCACCGACGTATCCATAAGCCCCGCAATGCTTCAGAAGGCACTTTCCGCGGACATACAAAACACCTTTAATATGATAAGCATCGACGGCGACACCTCCACCAACGATATGGTCACCGTCCTTGCCAACGGAATGAGCGAAAACGAGACCATCATAGAGGAAAACGAGGACTTTGCCACCTTTATGAAGGCTCTCAACACCGTAAACGTTGCTCTCTGCAAAATGATCGCAGGAGACGGCGAGGGCGCAACAAAGCTTCTTGAATGCAAGGTCAGCGGTGCCAAGGACCTTGAAAACGCAAAGAAAATAGCAAAAAGCGTTATCTGCTCCAGCCTTACAAAGGCAGCAATGTTCGGCTCCGACGCCAACTGGGGAAGAGTTCTCTGCGCCATCGGTTACAGCGGAGCTTCGGTGGACGTAAGCAAGATAGACGTCAGCTTCATAAGCGAAAAGGGCGAGGTCAAGGTCTGCGAAAACGGTGCGGGAGTTGATTTTTCCGAGGAAAAGGCAAAGGAGATACTTTTAGAGGACGAGATCCTCATAAACGTCACCTGCCGCGACGGCAGCGCCCGGTCCACTGCCTGGGGCTGTGATTTGACATACGATTACGTTAAGATCAACGGAGACTATCGAACATGACGGATTTCAACAGCTTTTCCAACGCCGAAAGAGCACAGGTCCTCACCGAGGCTCTCCCCTACATAAGGCGTTACAATCAAAAAATAGTAGTTATAAAATACGGCGGCAATGCTATGATAAACGAGCAGCTCAAGCAGCAGGTAATGGAGGACATTGCCCTTTTGTGGCTTATCGGAGTTAAGGTGGTTCTCGTTCACGGCGGCGGCCCCGAGATCAGCCAGACAATGGAAAAGCTCGGCAAAGAGCCTGTTTTCATCGACGGACTGAGAGTCACCGACAAGGAGACCGTGGACATTGTACAGATGGTCCTTGCGGGAAAGGTAAACAAAACCCTCGTCAACCTTCTTGAAATGAAGGGCGGCAAGGCAATGGGCATCTCCGGAATGGACGGAAGGCTCATCGAGGCAAAAATGAAGGACGAAAGATTGGGCTACGTGGGCAAGATCACAAAGGTCAACATCGCCCCCGTCATAGATCTTCTTGAAAAGGGCTACATTCCCGTCATCAGCACCCTCGGCTGCGACAAGGACGGAAACGCCTACAACATAAACGGCGACACAGCCGCCGCCTTTATTGCAGGTGCACTCAATGCCGAAAGGCTCATTATGATGACCGATATAGCAGGCATTCTAAAGGACAAGGATGATCCCTCCACCCTCATTCCCGAACTGACCATCTCCGAAGCGGAGGAGCTTAAAAAGCAAGGTATCATCTCCGGCGGAATGATACCCAAGATCGATTGCTGTGTGGAAGCAATTCACAAGGGCGTTGAAAACGTTATCATTATGGACGGAAGAGTTCCCCACTCCATTCTTATGGAGATCCTCACCGACGAGGGCGCGGGAACCATGGTAAAGGGAGACAAATAATGACTCTTACTCAATTGGACCAACAGTACGTTGCAAATACCTACAAGCGCTTTGATGTCGAGCTCAGCCACGGAAAGGGTAGTGAGATATTTTCCTTTGACGGAAAGCGCTACATAGATATGGGCTCGGGAATCGGCGTTACCTGCTTTGGCATAGCCGATGATAAATGGCAGGAGGCGGTCATTTCTCAGCTCGGAGCTCTTCAGCACACCTCCAACCTTTATTACACCTCCCCCTGCGCAAGGCTGGCTCAGCTTCTTTGTCAAAGAACGGGAATGAAGAAGGTGTTCTTCGCAAATTCGGGCGCGGAAGCCAACGAATGTGCGATAAAATTAGCAAGAAAATATGCCTCCGACGTTAAAAACCTCAGCGAGGCTTATATCATCACCTTAAAGAACAGCTTCCACGGAAGGACCTTGACCACCCTTGCGGCAACGGGTCAGGATCATTTCCACAAGCTCTTTCAGCCTCTTACCCCCGGCTTTATCCACGCCGAGGCAAACGATATAGAAGGCGTAAAAAAGCTCTGCCGTGAATATCCCGTGGCAGCCATCCTCTTTGAATGCATTCAGGGCGAGGGCGGCGTTATAGAGCTTAATGAGGAATTTGTAAAGGGACTTGACGAGCTCTGCAAAAAGAATGATATCCTTCTTATGGTAGACGAGGTGCAGACCGGAAACGGAAGAACGGGAAAGCTTTACGCTTATCAGAACTTCGGCATCACTCCCGACGTCGTTACCACCGCCAAGGGCTTGGGCGGAGGACTTCCCATCGGAGCCTGCATTATGGGCGAAAAGGCCGAAAAGCTTCTTTCCTACGGCGATCACGGCTCCACCTACGGCGGCAACCCCGTTTGCTGTGCAGGCGCACTGAGCGTGCTGGAGCGTATGGACGACGAATTTCTTGACAAGGTAAAAGCAAAAAGCGAGCTGATCTTCAAAAGACTCTCTTCTTCAAAGGGTATAAGATCCGTAAGCGGAAGAGGACTTATGCTGGGAATAGAGACCTGCCGTCCCGCGGGAGACGTCGTTAAAGAATGTGCCGAAAAGGGAGTTCTTTGTCTCACCGCAAAAACAAAGGTAAGGCTTTTGCCCGCCTTGAACATTCCCGATGAAATTTTAAACGAGGCTCTGGACGTGATAGTTTCCGTCTGCGCCAAGTGTTAAGGAGAAACAGATGAATCTTAAAAATAAAAGCTTTCTCAAGCTTCTTGATTTCACCCCCGAGGAAATAAACTACCTTTTGGAGCTTTCCGCAAGCCTCAAGGAAAAAAAGAAGGCAAAGCTTCCCCACAAGCTCTGTCCCTCCAAAAGTATCGCTCTTATTTTTGAAAAAACCAGCACCCGTACCCGCTGTGCCTTTGAGGTCGCAAGCGCAGACCTGGGTATGCACTGCACCTATCTTGATCCCTCGGGCTCTCAGATAGGCAAAAAGGAATCCATTGCCGACACGGCAAGAGTTCTGGGAAGAATGTACGATGCCATCGAATACCGCGGCTTCGGTCAGGAAATAGTGGAGGAGCTGGCTAAATATGCGGGCGTCCCCGTTTATAACGGTCTGACCAACGAATTCCATCCCACTCAGATCCTTGCGGATTTTCTCACCATAAAGGAGCACTTTGGTGATCTTAAGGGCAAAAAGCTTGTTTACATGGGCGATGCCAGATACAATATGGGCAACTCCCTTATGGTAGGCTGTGCAAAAATGGGTATGCACTTTGTTGCCTGCGCCCCCGAAAAATACTTCCCCGCAAAGGAGCTGGTCGATCAGTGTCAAGAGATAGCCGCCTCCACAGGTGCAGTTCTTGAATTTATCACCGATCCCCAAAAGGCAGTAGCGGGTGCACACGTTATCTACACCGACGTTTGGGTATCCATGGGAGAGCCCGACAGCGTATGGCAGGAGAGAATAGAAGATCTCACTCCCTACAGAGTAACAATGGAGCTGATGAACACAGCAGGTGAGCAGTGCCGCTTCATGCATTGTCTGCCCGCCTTCCACGATCTCGGCACAAAGATCGGCAAGGAGATCAGCGAAAAGTTCGGCATAGACTGTATGGAAGTCACCGACGAGGTATTCGAAAGCGAAAGAAGCATTGTCTTCGACGAAGCCGAAAACCGTATGCACACCATCAAAGCGGTAATCGCCGCAACCATATAAAAGCCTTGGGGCTTATCCGAAATTTCGGATAAGCCCCGTTTTTTTACTTTATGAAATCATTCGCCTTCTGAAGCGCCTTTTCGCTGTTGATAAGATCTGCTATAAAGCTGTCTTCAAGCTTTGTAAACCATCCATGATCGTATATCCAACTATAATAAGGAAGTTTACGATAGGCGGATAAGATCAATCCCACATTGGAGTCGTAAAAGGAGCTGTAATCGGGATATTCCTCCCTAGACCTTATGTAGTTTGTGTCTTCTGTGTAGAAGCAACCGGGTAAACGGGTAAAGTGGATGAAGTGTTCATCCGTTGTAAACTTTATCTGGTCAAGCAAGCCGTCGGTATAATGGTATGCCAAGCCCGAAGAATAGTACCATCCGTTTTCGTCAAGCTTTTTGTTAGCGGAATGGATAATATCGCTGCCGTCTCCCGAGAAGTTTGTTTTAAGGTTTTCAATTTGGTTCTTTTCCCATTCATAGACCTTGGGGGCAAGCTCTTTTGAATATACCTCAAAGCAATACTCTCCCCAATAATAGTCTATTCGGAAAAGCTGATAGCCGTTGGTGTAATCGATCGTAGAATATTGTAACTCGCCCCAACGGGGATCATAGTCTACAAAGCCTATCAAGGAATCCTCTTCCAAAAGAAGCTTTTGCAAAGCTTCCTCGTGGAAAAAGTGCCCCGTTGTGCCAACCTTAAATTTGGAATAGGGATCTTCCTCGGCGGTTGCGCTATTATCAACCTTGTAAACCGATTGGTCTTTTGCAATATCCATTAAAGTGTCTTTAGAATATGCAGGGGTGAGGAGCTTTGAGATAAATTCCCCCTCGGGAAGGCTTGCTTCGTTAAAGGCGTCTGAAAAGCTTATCTTAAGATAATAATCACCGTCAACGAAATCAATATAATTAAGCTCCAATTTGCTTTCGGGATCTTTTGAATCTATTGCTTTGTAATAATAAAGTATCCCTTCGTTTTGGTACAGATACTTTGATTCAAGTTCGGTCAGGTAATCTGCGCCGGCATCTGCAAAACGAAAATCGTTCCCGGAAAAATCGCCTTTTTTGTTGTATTTTTTGATATTATTATTCAAGTCTTGAACGTTGTTATAATAAAGCTCAGGGGAAGTGAATTTGTTTACAAACTCGATTTTAAGCTTTGTTACTCCCAAATTAAGTGAGCTGATATCAACATAAAACCTTTGGTATAGATCTGCCATAGCCACCGATTCATACAAAAAGGATGAAAATTCTCCCCAGCTTTCATCAAAGGGAAGCCATAATAATCCTTTTCCGAGACCGTCATTACAAGAGCTTTCGTAATGGCTTAAGCTATTAATTGATTGGCTGATATAATACTTTTCATTGAAGATCTCTCCCCTGTTGGGAGAAGCGTTTTCATAAAAGATATCGGGCACGATTATATCATCCGCGCTAATATTCTCAAGCGTCGTTGGTTCTTCGGTAGCGTTTTGCCCGGTCGTTTTGTTTTGTTCTGTGCTTTGGGGCAAGGTGTTACTTACCGCAGGAGCGGCGCAGGAGGTTAAAAGTGCAAGCAATAAAAATAGGGTAAGAAGTTTTTTCATTTTTTCTCCTTTCATTATCAAAAATTAAAAAAGCGCACAACACCTTTCTTGTGCCGTGCGCATAATCAGCTGATTTTTATGGGGTCCTCTCCATACAGAAAGCCCGTTTTAGCGCACGGGTGATAAAAACAAAAAGAAAAGATAAGCTTCATTTTTATATCCTCCTGTAATTCTCGAGATTTCTCTATACGTATATTACCATAAATAGCTAAATCCGTCAATAGTTTCTTCGTTTTTTTGTGCAGTTTTAAGAATACGGTTATTATAATATGGCAGAAAAACAATGCATCAACACTGTAAAATGAAAATTTCAAAAAGCAATTGACATTAAGCTGCTTTGAGTATATAATCAAGAAAAAAAGGAAATAAAAATGAAAAACAAAGCCTTTATTCAGCTTATCCTATCTATGTTCATATTCGGCACGATAGGAATATTTGTAAAAAGCATACAACTGCCCCGCGGTCTTATCGCCTGCGTCAGAGGCTTGGGAGGCTCGGTCCTTTTACTGCTGATCCTTCTTCTCACCAAGAAAAAGCCCTCTCTTGAAGCGATAAGGAAAAACCTTCCTATCCTCATTGTCTCAGGTGCCGCCATCGGCATAAACTGGATACTTCTCTTTGAGTCCTACTCTTACACCACCGTTGCCGCATCTACTCTTTGTTATTATATGGCGCCCGTTTTTGTTCTGATCGCCTCAAGGCTCATCTTTAAAGAAGCTCTCGGCAAAAAGAAGCTTATCTGCGCCGCAATATCCGTTATCGGTGCGGTCCTTGTCAGCGGAATTTTCGAAAACGGCTCCAAAGGCGGCTTATTCGGCTGCCTCTTAGCCTTAGGTGCGGCAGTTTTCTACGCCTCGGTGGTGCTGATGAACAAAAAGCTCTCCAATATTTCCCCCTTCGACTCCACTCTCATTCAGCTCGCCTCTGCGGGATCTGTGATACTTCCCTACACACTCATCTCCGAAGCTCACTCCCCCTTCGCACTCGCCCCACAAACAATTATCCTACTTACTATCGTGGCTCTTCTTCACACCGGCATTGCTTACACGCTCTACTTCTCCTCCATCCGTCATCTAAAGACCGACACCGTTGCTATCTTCAGCTACCTCGATCCCGTCGTTGCCGTTATCCTTTCCCTTATTATGGGTGAATTTATGTCTCCGACAATGGCGATCGGCGCCGCCCTGATCCTTGGTGCACTTATCTTTTCCGAAACACCTTCCACCTTTTTGAAAAAAGGTGGAGCCAAAAACTTTCACCGTCGATAAAGTCTATTTAACACAGTTCTCGATGCTTTTCTCTAAGCAAAACCCGAAGTTTCCTTTTTGAAAAAAGGCAGAGCCAACCTACTTTTTTGAAAAAAAGCAGGCAAAAAACTTTTAATGTCGATGAAGTAAAGCACAAACATAGTGCTCGATGGGGTATTGGGCTGTATGGGGCTCCGCCCCAATCCCCGCCCTCTTTTTGAAAAAAGAGGGGCAAAAACTTTTAATGTCGATGAAGTCAGTGCAAACAAAGCGGACGATGCTTTACTTTAAATAATTTATGTTGATTATTTCATTCATAACCACAGGCTTTGCCGGTGGCTTGCTCAGCCCTATAAGGGCGTGTTGCCGGCGGGGCTGAAAGCCCACCGAAACATTTGACACTTGCAAACTCGCCCTACCGCCACAGATGTGGCTACTATTTCGCCTCCCTTGTGCAAAGGGAGGTGGCACGGCTTGCCGTGACGGAGGGATTGTAAAAATTTTCTCAAACAACCCCTCAGTCAGCTTCGCTGACAGCTCCCCTTACACAGGGGAGGGCAGATTATAATAATAAGTGCAACACCCGAAAAAAGTATAGACAATATTCTCACCAAGGTGTAAAATGTAGTCACCACAACAAACAACTACACGGAGGTAAGAATATTGTCCTACACACATTTTACACTATTTGAGCGAGAAAGTCTACAGTTTTTCTTGAATCAAGAAAAAAGTTTTCGAGAAATCGCAAAAATTATGGGGAGAAGCCCCTCTACGATCAGTCGAGAAGTCAAAAGAAATTGGAGTAAAAAGGCTAATCACTACCATTATTGGCACGCACAAACGAATTACAAGCATCGTCGTAAGGCTTGTCATCGCAAAAATAATTTACAACACAATAAGGAAATGTATCGGTTTGTTTTTGAAGGTCTGCTCCAATATTGGTCTCCCGAAATCATTGCCGGCAAGTGGAATAGCACTCACGAAGAGAAGATCTCGCTCTCGTCGATCTATCGAGCTGTAAAGGCTAATATGTTTCCCGGTATTAAACCTTGGACGCATTTCAGAAGAAAGGCAAAGCCATATTCTCATCAAAAGAAGTCCTATACACGCTTCTTTGATAGCTCCATCCACGATCGACCTGAAATCATAGATAATAGAGGGCGATTAGGAGATTTTGAAGGAG
>SVTC01000016.1 GCA_015063985.1 Oscillospiraceae bacterium
AGCCGATTTGTTCTCTCTTTCTGCTTGTGTTAAGGGTTTGGGCTTAGCCCTTTTGCATTTGTCCAGACAAATGCGATGCTTGCACTTTTGTCAAAGTGTAAATTTTCCGCTAAGGATACCACCCTATTTTATGGTTGTTTTTTGTTCTTATGGATTATCTATTGACTTTTCTCTGTGCCTGTGCTAAAATTTATCCGAAATTCAAGCCCTTTTGGAGGTTTAATAATGAAGGTTTGTTTAATTCTTTTGGACGGAATGCGTCCCGATTGTCTGGATAAGGTACCCAAGGCGAAGGAGATAATGGAAAAGGCGGTATATACCCTTGATGCACGTACCGTGTTTCCTTCTGTCACCCTTCCTTGTCATGTTTCGCTGTTTCACAGTGTCCCACCCGAAAGGCATGGCACCGTAACTAACGTTTACACTCCTCAGGTAAGACCCGTTACGGGACTTTTTGAGCTTTTATCAAAAAATAAAAAGAAGTGTGCAATGTTTTACGATTGGGAGGAGCTAAGGGATCTGGGACGCCCCGGCTCATTAAGATATTCTGTATACAGATGGCTGAAGGACGGAGAAGAAGACTCGGGCACTCTTTCCACCGATGATGCTATTGCTTGTCTTAAGAGCGGTAAGATAGACTTTTGCTTTTTGTATCTCGGCCTGCCCGACGGATACGGTCACGGTCATGGCTGGATGACGGATAAATATATTGAAGGACTTTGTGTTCAGTGGGAAAACGTGGCAAGAGTAATTGATGAATTGGGAGATGCATGTCAGTTTATCATCACCTCCGATCACGGCGGCCACGAAAGAAGCCACGGAAGTGATATGCCGGAGGATATGGTGATCCCCGTTTTTGCCCTCGGTGATGCATTGAAGGATGCCAAGCTCGATAATGTAAATATTATGGATATTGCGCCTACAGTGGCAAAGCTCTTCGGCATAGAGCCCGATTCCGATTGGGAAGGTAAGAGCCTTATATAATAAGTCAAAAAAATATCGCGCCTTTAGGCGCGATATTTTTTATTTCAGCTTTTCAATGGATGCATTGATGTTTTCGAGAGTGCGCTTGTAGCCTTCGAGCTTTGCCTTTTCGGCGTTGACTACCTTTTCGGGAGCCTTGCTTACAAACTCACTGTTGGACAGCTTGCCTTCAAGACGCTTGATCTCGTTTTCTGTCTTTGCTTTCTCGCCGTTGAGCCTTGCAAGCTCCTTTTCAAGATCCATCATTTCCGCAACGGGGATGTGTACTATTGCGGAGTTTGTGGCAATAACTGCACATCCGTCGGGATCGTGGTTGTCGCAAAGGTTGATGCTTGAAGCAGATGCCAGACGGGAGAACACTGCCTCGCAGGCTGCAAAATCGTCCTTATGGGCGGTTTCGATAAATACGTTGGTCTTCTTGGAGGGAGGAACGTTCATTTCGGTGCGGCGTACTCTTATTGCCTTGATCACCTCTATTACTCTGTCCATGCTTTCCTTGCTTTCGGAAAGCACGTACTCCTCTTTGTACTCGGGCCAGGAGCTGATCATAATGCTCTCGCCCTCGTGGGGAAGGCTGAGCCAGATCTCCTCTGTGATAAAGGGCATAAAGGGGTGGAGAAGCTTGAGGGCGTTGGTGAATACCCATGCAAGGGTGTTCTGAGCGATCCTTCCGCTTTCGCTTTCCTTGTCCATAAGCCTGGGCTTAACAAGCTCGATGTACCAATCGCAGAATACGTCCCAGATAAAGTCGTAAAGCTTTGCCACCGCAACTCCGAGCTCGTAATTGTCAAGGTTGTCGGTGACCTCCTTGGTGAGCCGGTTGATCTGGTGGAGCACCCACTTGTCCTCGGGCTTGAGGGTTGCGGGATCAGGCTCTGTGATCTTGTCTATCTCAAGGTTCATCAGGATAAATCTTGCAGCATTCCAGATCTTGTTTGCGAAGTTTCTGCTTGCCTCGACCTTTTCATCGGAGAAGCGCATATCGTTTCCGGGACTGTTTCCGTTTGCAAGGGTAAATCTGAGGGCGTCGGCGCCGTATTTGTCAACGATCTCCAGAGGATCGATTCCGTTTCCGAGGGATTTGGACATCTTTCTGCCCTGGGCGTCTCTTACAAGACCGTGAATAAACACGGTGGGGAAGGGGATCTTGTCCATCTGCTCGATGCCGGAGAAGATCATTTTGCTGACCCAGAAGGTGATGATATCGTATGCAGTGACCAGAACGTTGGTGGGATAGAAGTAATCGAGATCTTCGGTCTTCTCAGGCCATCCCAAGGTGGAGAAGGGCCAAAGAGCCGAGCTGAACCAGGTGTCCAGAACGTCCTCGTCTTGAGTTACGTTCTTGCTTTGACACTTGGGACATACAGTTACGTCGGTCTCGCTTACAACCATCTCTCCGCAATCCGCACAGTAGTATGCGGGGATCCTATGTCCCCACCAGAGCTGACGGGAAATGCACCAATCGTGGATGTTTTCCATCCAGTTGAGGTAGTTTTTGGAGAAGCGCTCGGGGATGAAGCTGATCTCGCCCTTTTTGACTACGTCGATAGCGGGCTCTGCAAGGGGAGGCATCTTAACGAACCACTGTCTTGAGCTAAGGGGCTCGACAAGAGTGCCGCAACGGTAGCAGTGAGCTACGTTATGGCTGTATTCCTCTATCTTGACCAATGCACCGCATTCCTTCAGATCTTCAACTATCTGCTTTCTTGCTTCAAAACGGTCAAGACCCTGATATTTTCCGCCCTTTTCGGTTATCTTTGCATTTCCGTCGATGACCTCGATCATCTCCAGATCGTGGCGGAGAGCGACCTCAAAGTCGTTGGGGTCGTGGCAGGGAGTGATCTTAACACAGCCCGTACCGAAGTCCTTTTCCACGTACTCATCCGCAACAACGGGGATGGGTCTGTCCATAAGAGGAAGAATAACGTTCTTTCCGACTATATCCTTGTATCTTTCATCATCGGGATGAACCGCAACAGCACTGTCTCCAAGCATTGTCTCGGGACGGGTGGTGGCAACGGTGATATAATCGTCGGTTCCTTCGATCCTGTACTTTATGTGCCAGAAATTGCCGGGAGTGTCGATGTGGTCTACCTCTGTATCGCTTAAAGCAGTGTTACAGTTGGGGCACCAGTTGATGATGCGGTAGCCTCTGTAGATAAGCTTTTTGTTGTAGAGACCGACAAAGGTCTTTTTAACCGCTTTGGAGAGGTTGTCGTCCATAGTAAAGCGTAGTCTTGACCAGTCGCAGGAGGAGCCTATCTTTTTAAGCTGCTCGACTATGCGGTTGCCGTAAAGCTCCTTCCAATTCCATACTCGCTTAAGAAATTCCTCTCTGCCGATGTCGTGTCTGGAAAGACCTTCCTTTTTCTTGAGCTCTTCCTCTACCTTTATTTGCGTTGCGATTCCCGCGTGGTCGGTACCGGGGATCCAGAGCGTGTTGTAGCCCTGCATACGCTTGGAACGGATAATGACGTCCTGAAGGGTGTTATTCAGGGCGTGACCCATATGAAGCTGTCCGGTTACGTTGGGTGGGGGGATTACGATAGAGAAGGGCTTTTTGCTCTTGTCTGTGCCGGGCTTGAAAAAGCCCTTTTCCTCCCAGGACTTATAAAGTCTGTCCTCGAAGCTTTTGGGATCGTAGGTTTTGTTAAGTTGGGTTGCCATTTTATCTTCCTTCCTGTTAATGGATGATTTTTCTCATAACGAGTCCGGTGGTGAGCTTGGGATAGAAATAGGTGGATTTCTGGGGCATCTTGTCGCCTGCAAGAGCAACGTCGGAGATCTGAGAGATCTTTGTTGAGTTTACAAAGAAGCTGCACTGGAAGTCGCCGCTGTCCACGCTGTCAACCGCCTCGTCAAAGCTGCGGGTGTAAACAAGGTTCTTCTGGTTTGCCATATTTGCCTTGTCTATAGCGAAATGCCTTTCGAGAATAAGATAATGAAGAGCGGTAACGTCAAGAGCCTTGTATGCATCGCAATGATCCTTGATGGAGTCTGTTGCGTGAGCATCCTTGAGCTTGAGTGAATAAAACTTGTTGTTGCCGAGATACATACCGATTATTCTCTCGTCGCCGCAGGCCTTGCCCAGAGCCTTTTCAAGACACTTTCTGCAAGCGTGGGCTTCGATCTCGAATTCATCCTTGAGAGCTTCGAGGATCTTTTCCGCATCGAAGCTTTCCAGATTTCTTACCATTCTGTGAGTGGGGAATACCACAAGTCCCTCGTTTTCCATATCGATGAGGAACATCATAACGTCATCTGCAAGATCGCCGGGCTTTGCAATACCCTGCTCTCTGAGATAGTTTCTGTAGTTGATGGCGGTCTCGTAGCGGTGATGTCCGTCTGCGATGTAGAGCTTCTTATCGTCAAAGAGGCGGGAGAGCTTTTCGTTAAGCTCCTCATCCGTGCTGATCCACAGACGGTGAATGATGCCGTCCTCGGTAACTGCGGTATGCTTGGGCTCTGCGGAGCTGATGCCGTCGATTATTGCCTTTATGCTTCCGTCATCGGAATACATTGAATAGATAAGGCTGAGGTTGCTGCCGGTAGACTTCATCATATTGAGGCGATCCTCTTTGGCCTTGGAAAGTGTCTCCTCGTGGGGGAGTACTATTCCCTTGGAGAATTCTTCAAGCTGAACCGCGGCAATAAAGCCCTTGATCTTGAGAGTGTTGCCCTTTACGGTGAATTCTTCCTCGTATACGTAATATCCGTCCTTTTCATCCTCTGCAAGGACACCGCTTTCGCACCAGCTTTTCAGAACTTCCTTTGCGGTCTTGTAGGGATCGTCGCCCTCGGGAAGCTCAAGGCGCACGAAGTTGTGAGGATCCGATGCCAGAAGGGCTCTCTTTTCCTCGGGGGAAATAATGTCATAGGGGGGACAAAGAACTTTGGAGAGCTTGTCATTGTCACACTGATATCTCGTTGCTTTGAAAGGTTTTACTGTAGCCACTTTAATTACATCCTTTTTGTTTTTTAGTCATTATATTATTGTAACTTATTTTTGAGGTTTTTTCAATAGTTTTGTCAAAAAAATATAAAACTTAGTTAAGATATACCGAAAGTTCTTCGCCCGGGATGGTAGATATGCTGTCATTCTTGTTGCTATGCAGCCACAGTGCGTCTTCTTTGGCTTTCTCCAAAAGCTCGTCGATGCCGTCGCCTGAGAGATCTAAGGCCATTCTTCCGCTTTGGCGCGTGCCGAAGAAATCACCGGGGCCTCTGTTCTCGAGGTCGTATTGGGCGATCTTGAAGCCGTCGGTATTATCGGCAAGAAATTTCAGTCTTTTCAAGTCTTTTGAGGTCGTTTTGGGAGTGATGAGAATGCAATGGGATGCACGTGAGCCTCTGCCAACTCTTCCTCTGAGCTGGTGAAGCTGACTCAGACCGAAGCGCTCGGGGTTTTCTATTACCATTACAGAGGCGTTTGGTACGTTTACACCCACTTCTATTACCGTTGTGGATACCAACACGTCCCACTTTCCCTCGGCAAATTCCGCCATCACCGTCGCCTTTTCATCGGCTGACATTTTTCCGTGGAGCATAGCTATCCGTCTGTCGAGAAGCTTTTCGCTCATCAGCTCGTGGATCATTGCCGCGCTTTTTACCTCGAAGGGATCGTCGCCGTCGTCGATCAGCGGACATACCGAATACACCTGCCCACCCTTGGAGATCTCGCTATCTATAAAGGCGAGCATCCTGTCCCTTTTTCCTTCGTTTATAAGGTAGGTGCTTACGGGGGTGCGCCCGGGTGGAAGCTCGTCAAGAACGCTTATGCTATCCTTATTGAAAAGGAACATTGCAAGGCTTCTTGGAATGGGGGTGGCGCTCATGACAAGACAGTTTTTGCAAAGGGCCTTACTCAGAAGCTTTCCTCTTTGCTCAACTCCGAAGCGTTGCTGCTCATCCACAACGCAAAGGGCAACGTTTTTCAGTTTTGCCGCGGGCTCCAAAAGGGCATGGGTGCCTATGGCTATCACGGGAGCGCTGCCATCAAAGGCGGAGTTGAACTCCCGTCTTTGAGCTGTCCTTGAGCTGCCGGATAAAAACACTACCTTGACACCCAGCTTTTCAAATATCTTACTGAAAAACTCAAAATGCTGCTTGGCGAGTATTTCCGTTGGAGCCATTACTGCGCAGTTGTAGCCATTCTTTGCTACGGTATAGCAGCAGGCGGCACATACTGCCGTCTTTCCGCTGCCCACGTCTCCCTGAAGCAGACGGTTTGTCACCGTTTTTGAACAAACGTCGGCTTCTATCTCCTCAAAAGCGCGACTTTGGCAGGGGGTGAAGCGGTAGGGGAGCAGGGCGAAAAAGTCGGAGATGTCCTTTCTTTCCATTTGCACCGAGCTTTCCTGCTTGAGTCTTGCTTCAAAGGCCGTTGCCCTCAATGCAAGGCTGATCAGTTGGCGGTAATCTATAGAAAATCTGGCTCTTTGCAGATCCTCGGCATTGTCGGGACAGTGGAGTATCCTTAAGCTTTGAGACAGTGGCAGAAGGCTTCGGTTATCTATTATATTCCTTGGCAGCGGATCCGTTATATCGTCGAAGAGGTGCTTTGCCTGCTCTATGCATGAGCGTA
The DNA here is from genome assembly GCA_015063985.1 of Oscillospiraceae bacterium. GTDB lineage: Bacteria > Bacillota > Clostridia > Oscillospirales > SIG627 > SIG685. The sequence goes on from SVTC01000016.1 coordinate 6,569, forward strand.
TAAGGCTGTCGTTTAAGCCTTTCGTTTTGGGATATACCGCAAAGAACTCACCTTTGGGGAGCTTTTTCAGCCTCGTGGGATTAAAAAGATATAATTCATTATTGTATATTCCCATTCTTGCACTGACGAGAATGCGGTCGCCCTTTGCATATTCACGGGCAACGTAGGGTTGATTCATAAAGCAAAGATTCACCTTTTGCTCGCCGTCTGTTGCAAGGAATCTGACCATTCTCTTTCCCGAGCGTACGTAGCTTGAAAAAGGATTGGTCAGCACCTCCAGCTCAAAGCAATGATCCTCCTCCGTTCCCGCCTCGGAAAGGGAGGTGATGCGGGCATCCGTCCAGGAGGAGGGAAGATAAGACAAAAGCTCTGAGACCGAGCTTATGCCGATACGGTCAAACAGAGCCTTTTTTTGTTTTCCGATTCCCTTGAGCTCGTCTATGGACGAGCTCAAGCTGAGTTTTGTTTCATTCATGATCCAACTCTTTTTCACTGTGAATATCTGCGGTGCACAGATCTATCGGCTGATAGCCGCAGGCGCTGAGCTTTTCTGTGATCTCGAGTGATGTTTTTTGGTCTGTAAAATTGAAGCCGTCAACGAAGAACATCGGGCAGCTTTTCAGATATTCCATAGAGATCAAAAGCTTATATACCAGCATTGCCGTTCTGCCCATATAGCTTTGATCCTTTTCGGGGCAGGTCACTATGGAATTGCAGACCATAATGGGAAGCAATCTTTCAGAAAGCTGAAAATGCTCGTCGGGCTTTCTTATGTTCCTCAAAAGCTTATCTGCGGCGGGGCAGATCCTTGCGGAAAAGTCTTCCTTTATTGCGGCTACCTGCTTTAGCAAGGGCTTTTGAAGTGCACAAATGGAGTTGTATTCTCCGCTGAGTCGCTCGATCTCCTGCTCGCATGCTGTTATCTGCGACTTCATTTCCTCTATTTTTTTCAGCTCGACGTCAAGATCCTCGCATTTTTTCTCTGCGGCTGTCTTTTTTGCGAGAAGAGAAGCGGACTGACGCTGGATGAAGTCAAGCTCCCGTTCAAGAGCCATAAATTCATTTGATACTGTCAAGTCACTTTTGTTGACGTCCGCACTGAGTATGCGCGTGTAATTCTGCTTTTGTGTGTCAAGCTGATCCTCCAGCTCTGCTATTGCTTCGGAATTTGTAATTATCCTGTCACAGAAGTGACAAAGCTGGGCAGTGGACTTGATTTCCTTTCCGGTATATGATAACAGTCCTTTAAGCTTTTCCGTGCAGGTGTCCGCAAGCCTGGAATAGATCTGACACTGCTTTTCACATTTCTCTATTTGCTCGGAGTATACGTCCTCGGTCTTTCTGTGGGCGTTGAGCTTATCATGCAGAGAGTCGAAATCCTTTTTGGTTTTTATATTCAGCTTTGCCAGGATCTGCCTTGTGCTTTGGCTGAAAAGCTCGGATATGGTGAACATTATCAAAGCACCGATAAACACACTGGCACCTACAAGAATACAAAACAAGAAGCTCATCTGAGTGTAGGCTCCCAGATAAATAAATACTATCAGCGCCGTAAGAGCAAGAAGAGCGGCGGCAAATAAAAAGCCGTGGCGGAATTTTCTGTTGGAATTGATCTTTGTGTATTCCCTGAGCACGCTTGCGGCGTCGAAGTCGGCATGGTCGAAGAGCCTTTTGTGGTATTCGAGATTGTCCTTCGCGCTCATAAGTCGGTTCTGACCGTCGCAAAGCTGAGCGCTGAAGCGGCTATACTCCGAATATACTCTCTTTATATCCTCCAGCTCCTTGCGGGGAGGGAGGGCGACCTCGTGCTCCGCCTCGTATTTCAGGATACGAAGCTTCTTTTCATTGGCACTGATCTCGTTTTTAAGGCTTGCGGCGTTTTCCTTGTTTTCGCAAAGCTTCAGATCGTCGGAATAGTTGTTCATATCAGCCTTCAGAATAACGCATCTTTTGCTATTTTCGTCCAGCCTTTGAGAATATGCCTCTATATCCCTTTTTAACCGAGTCTTTTGGGATACCAAAGACTCCTCCTCAAGGATACGGTGGTTCAGATCCTTATACCGTTTTATGGCAAGGTCGCTCTTACCGTTGCCTTGGGGATTGGTGTAAAGCCGCTTCTTTTCATCAAGACTTTCTATGTTGTCCATAATGCCGTCGTTGATGTCATAGTCCTTCAGACAAAAATCCAACACGGCGGGAGAAACTGTCTGGGGACTGCCTTCGATTATTTTATTTACAAAGAATTGGCAAAACAGCTCTCTGTCAAGACCGGTTAGGCTTTTTCCCACCGTTGAATGGTGAAGCTCGAAGCCGACGTTGTTGACGGTCCTTTCGTCGTTTTCGTATATAACGGATATCTCGTTTTCGCCCTGCCTCAGGCTAATACAGCCCTCGGGGAATTCATCGTCGTATAATGCGGACACGATAAACTCACAAATTGCCTCTGCGGCATCGAGGCTTTGCACCTCCACCGAGCAAAGGTGCTCATCCGGCTCCAGAGAAAGCTCTTTTATGCTTTTATAATCTTTTATGTAAAGCCTTTTCAGGCACAATGGTTCTTTTGACATTTTTAACTCCTTGAGGAGAATTATACGTATAAAGATATTATACCCCAGCTATCGTTTTTTGTCAACCTGAAATACCCTTTTAGCTGTGATTCTCTGAAAAAACTCTTCCTTTCAGTTATATGGGAGTTTATTTTTATTGACATAAAAAAAACGGTATGTTATAATAAGGAATAATGGTTATTGTTTGCAAAAAATGATTTTTTGGCATATTGAGGTGAAATCCAATGGATAAAAGCTATATTCCCGAGGGCTACGTTTCCGTCCTCGACGTGTACCATACACAGACTGCGATCGGAAAGCTGAGGAAGATCTTTGAAGAAAAGCTTTCTCTCGCCCTTAATCTTAAGAGGATCTCCGCTCCTCTTTTTGTGGACTCCGGATCGGGGCTTAACGACGATCTTAACGGAGTTGAGCGTCCCGTAAGCTTTGATATTCCCGCCGCCGGAGTGACTGCGCAGGTGGTGCATTCTCTTGCAAAGTGGAAGAGAATGGCTCTTGCAAAGTATTCCTTCAGGGAGGGCAACGGACTGTGGACGGATATGAACGCCATCCGCCGCGACGAGCAGACCGATAACATTCACTCCCTCTACGTGGATCAGTGGGACTGGGAAAAGGTGATAAGATGCGAGGACAGAACTCTTGATTATTTGAAAAACACCGTAAAGCTCATAGTTGGTGCCATTTGTGATACCTGCGAGCAGATCAACGGGATCTATCCTCAGCTTAATACCTCCATCGAAAGAAAGGTATATTTCGTTACCAGCCAGGAGCTTGAGGATATGTACCCCGAGCTTACGCCAAAGCAGAGAGAGAACAAGGTCGCAAAGGATCACGGCACCGTGTTTATTATGCAGATAGGAAAGGTGTTAAGATCCGGAAAGCTTCACGACGGCAGAGCCCCCGACTATGACGATTGGGAGCTTAACGGCGATATACTTTTCTATAACCCTGTCCTTGACAGCGCCTTGGAGATATCCTCCATGGGTATCAGGGTTGACAGAGAAAGCCTTATAAAGCAGCTTGAGATCAGAGGCTGCACCGACAGACTTGAGCTTCCCTTCCACAAAATGCTTGTTAACGGAGAGCTTCCCCTTACCATCGGCGGAGGCATCGGTCAGAGCAGGCTTTGTATGCTTCTTTTGGGAAAAGCCCACGTCGGTGAGGTTCAGGTCTCGGTATGGGACAGTCATACCGTTAAGGTATGCGAGGAAAAGGGAGTAGTTCTTCTTTAAAAAGGAAAGGGATAAATATGGATATTTCCGCTATTTTCGGATCTAAGGTTTTTAATGATACGGTAATGAGAGAGCGCTTGCCCAAGGATATCTATAAGGCATTCAAGGCGGCTGTAAAAAACAAAAAGAGTCTTGATCTTCCCGTGGCAAACGCCATAGCTCACGCTATGAAGGAATGGGCGATAGAAAACGGCGCCACTCACTATGCTCATTGGTTCCAGCCTATGACGGGCATTACCGCAGAAAAGCACGACAGCTTTATTTCTCCCGTCAGCGACAGCCTTGTTATTATGGAGTTTTCGGGAAAGGAGCTCATAAAGAGCGAGCCCGACGCCTCCAGCTTTCCCTCGGGCGGATTAAGAGCTACCTTTGAGGCAAGAGGCTACACCAATTGGGATCCCACCTCCTATGCTTTTATAAAGGATAATACCCTTTGCATCCCCACCGCTTTTTGCTCTTACGGCGGCGAGGCTCTTGATAAGAAGACTCCTCTTTTAAGATCTATGGAATGCGTGGACCGTGCCACGGAAAGATTTTTGAAGGCCTTGGGAGAGGAAAGCGATAACGTATATACTACCATCGGCGCAGAGCAGGAATACTTCCTTATCGACAGAGATCTCTTTAAAAAGCGCAGGGACCTGGTGTATACGGGAAGGACTTTGTTCGGAGCAAAGCCCCCCAAGGGTCAGGAGCTTGACGATCATTATTTCGGCACCATACGTCCCAGGGTATTGGCATATATGCAGGCATTGGACGAGGAGCTTTGGAAGCTGGGGATCCTTGCAAAGACAGAGCATAACGAGGCGGCACCCTCTCAGCACGAGCTTGCCCCTATTTTTACCAACTCCAACGTTGCGGTTGACCACAACCAGCTTACAATGGAGATAATGAAGAGGATGGCGGCAAAATTCGAGCTTGCCTGCCTGCTTCACGAAAAGCCCTTTGAAAGCGTAAACGGATCCGGTAAGCACGTTAACTGGAGCATTTCTCAGGGAGATCGCAACCTGTTCAAGCCGGGAGACAAGCCCCACGAAAATATAAGCTTTCTTATGTTTCTTATCGCCACCATAAAGGCGGTGGATGAGTATCAGGATCTTATACGTCTTTCTGCGGCAAGCGCAGGAAACGATCACCGTCTGGGAGCCTGCGAGGCTCCTCCCGCCATTGTCTCCGTGTTTATAGGAAGCGATCTTGAGGAGATCCTGGAGTGCTACGAAAGAGGTGTTGAATACTGTAAGAAGGACAGTATGCCCCTGGAGACGGGAGTTCACGCCTTGCCCGTTATCAATAAGGACGGCACCGATAGAAACAGGACCTCTCCCTTTGCCTTTACGGGTAATAAATTTGAGTTCCGTATGCCGGGCTCCTCCTTCTCTGTGGCGGACCCCGCGATGGTGCTTAATACGGTGGTTGCCGACGTTCTTATCGGCTTCAGCGAGCGTCTTGAAGGGGCGGATGATAAAAAGACAGAGGCAAAGAGGATAATCGCCGAGGAATACAAAAACCATAAGCGCGTGGTCTTTAACGGAAACAATTATTCCGAGGAGTGGAGAGAGGAAGCGAAAAGGCGCGGTCTTATGGAGCTGCGCACTACAGTTGACGCTCTTCCCAGACTTCTTGACGAAAAGAACGTTTCTCTTTACGTAAGACATGGTATCTTCACAAGAAGCGAGCTTGAGAGCCGCTTTGAGATGCAGCTTGAGAATTATTCCAAGATCATCAATATCGAAGCCCTTACAATGATAAATATGAGCCGCAAGGATATTGCTCCCGCTGTGGAAAAGTATCTCGGAGAGCTTGGCTCGGTTGCAAGGTCAAAGCTTGATATAGGCATATCCCGTGAGCTTTGCCCCGAGATCAAGGCGGTAGAAATGCTCAGCTCGGAGCTTGTGGAGCTTATCGGTGCCACTGACGTGCTTGAGAGTCTTGTACGCAAGGCAGGCGATATCGGCGGCGAATATGAGAAGGCGGAGTTTTTCAAGGATGAGGTGATACCCGCCATGAATAAGCTTCGCAAGCACGCGGATACCCTTGAAGAAAACGTAGACAGAAGGGCTTGGCCTATTCCTTCCTACGGTGAATTGATGTTCAGCTTCTAATGATCGCAAAGGAGAAAAAGCTATGAAGATCGGAGTGTATGAAAGAGAGATAACTCCTCCGTTGGGAGGAGATCTTCCCGGTTATTATGCGCACAGATATGCCACCGGCGTTAAGGAACGGCTCTATATGAGAGCTGCGGTGTTTGGCGGGGACGGCGATCCCGTGGAGTCCTATGCCGCCGTTGTGTCTCTTGATGCGGTGGATACACCCAAAAAGCACGTTGATGCCATTACAAAAAGAGCCTTTGAATACACAGGTATTCCCGAAGAGAACATTACCGTTTGCTCCAATCACACCCATTTGGGAATCCCTCAAGGTGACGTTATCAGCGATGAGGATACTGTTTTTATGGACGTTTTATGCAGACTTGCGGCGGATTGCATTACTCTTGCATACAGAAATATCCGTGAAAACTGTTCCTTGGTCAGCGGACTTGGCAGAGTGGAGGGACAGAGCTTTGTCAGAGACTACCTTCTTGATAACGGAGAGGTGGTCACCAACGCCTCCAAATTCCGTTCTCAGATAGTCAGAAGCTATTCCGAGCCCGATTACGATTATCCCGTGCTCTTTGCCTTGGATGAGGAGTCAAAGCCCTTCCTTTGCGTTTCCTCCTTTGCCCTTCATCAGGATTGTGTGGGCGGCTTGGAGTACAGCGGAGATTTTTCCTATTATTTAAGCAGAGGACTAAAGGAAAGATACGGCGAGGATTTTGTCAGCCTTTACCTTGCAGGTGCATCGGGAGATATAAACCACGTTGAATGTATCGGAAGAACTCACAGTAACTATAAGGAAACGGGTAAAAAGCTTGCCGATGAGGCAGTAAGGCTTTTCGAGGCTGGAGAGAAGAATTCTCAAAGCTTCGCAACGAAAAGAGTAAACGTCAAGTGCTCCAGGAGAGTTCCCACAACACGTGAGCTTGATGAGGCAAGATGGATCTGCGAGGATAGAAAAAACAGAAGATCGCCTTATGATATGACGGGTCAGAACGCACCTCTTCTTTTGAAGTATCAGGAGGAGTTCGGCGAGCTTCCCGTTGAGATGGACGTGCCCGTGCAGGTGATAAGAATGGGAGAAAGCTTTATTTTTGCCATTCCCGGAGAGCTGTACCATCACTTTGGAGATATGATAAAGGATGCCGTTAGACCCTATAAGGCCTTTATTTGCGAGCTTTCTCATATGGCGGCGGGTTATATTTGCACGAGAGAAATGTATAAAACTCAAGTGTACCCCGTTCAGCTTTGTCACGGAAGCTATTTCGAGCCCGAGACGGGCTATAAGCTGGTGGAAGCGGCAGTGGGACTTGCAAAAACGATGATGTAAAGATGCTCAGCCCTTTCGATCGAAAGGGCTTTGTTGTATAAAGGAGAAAAAATGTATTTCGGATTTTATGAAAAGGAGATAACCCCTCCCTTGGGAGGAGATATTCCCGGGTGTTATGCTCACAGATTTGCCGATGCCGTAAAGGACAGACTGTTCGTTAAAGCGGTGGTGTTGGCAAAGGATAGAGAGGATATGACCACGGCAACCGCATTGGCGGTGATCGATGCGGTGGAGATATCCAGAAAGCAGTGTGATACGGTAATAAAAAGAGCAAGCGAGTGTAGCGGCATTCCTGCGGGAAATATCAGCGTTGCGGCAAACCATACCCATTGGGGAATACCCTGCGGCGACGTTATAAGCTATGAGGATACAGCCTTTACGGATGTTTGCTGCAGACTTACGGCTGATTGCATTACTCTTGCCTGCAGAGATCTTATTTCGGGCTCTGTTGGCTACGGCTGCGGAAGGGTGGAAAACGTAAGCTTTGTAAGAGATTATCTTCTTGATGACGGGCTTATAGTTACAAACCCCAAAAGAAGTGTCCGTCATAGGATAGTCGCTCCGAATACCGATCCCGATAGGGAGCTTCCCGCACTGTTTTTCTACAATGAAGCCTCTGAGCCCGTTGCCTGTATCTATAGCTTCAGTCTCCATCAGTGCTGTCTTGGAGGAAACGGATACAGCGGTGATTTTTCATCGGTCGTATCAAAGCTCAATAAAAAGAACTTCGGCAAGGATTTTGTGAGTCTGTATCTTGCCGGAACCTCGGGGGACGTTAATCACATTGATTTTATCAATAACTTCAAGGCGGAGTATCACGACATAGCCCAAAAGATAAAGACCGAGCTTGATAGGATCCGTCCCGATGCAAAGCTTCTGTCAACGGAGCTCTCCTTTAAAAAGACCGCAGTTGCCTTAAAGCGCCGTCACGCATCCGAGGAGGAGCTTGAAAAGGCAAAGTGGATACTCGAGGACGTGGAGAACCGCACCCCCGAGCACGATATGACGGGATCCGCTTCATATTTGCTTGTGGAATATGAAGAGAGGTTTGATATTGAGCCCGAGGAGCTTTTGGCACCCGTGCACGTGATCAAGCTTGGCGAGGCAGTGTTGTTCATTCTTCCCGGGGAGCTTTACTCGGTATTCGGAAGGACTCTCAGAGAGGCCGTGGACGGAAAAAAAGCCCTCGTCTGTGAGCTTGCCAATATGGCGGCGGGATATATTCCTCCTGCCGAAATGCTTAAAACAAAGGTATATCCTGCGGATCTTTGCCACGGCAGTTACCTTGAGCCCGAGGCAGGAAATAAGCTTTGCGAAAAGGCGATCGAGGTATTAAAGGAGCTTTAAAAAGAAAAACCATCCACAAGGGAGACACTTCGTAAAGAAGTGTTCTCCCTTATTCTTTTTTTATAAAAATTGACACTTTCTACAGATAAGTGTCATAGTGTGTTACGCACTTTCAAAATTTGCGTAACGGGAGTACATATTGTAAAATTAACCTATCTCAAAAATAAGAATATTAAGTGATATTGTGAGACAGGTCTCACAGTGATATTTTGCGTTATCACGCAAAGTGATATTGAAACTTACAGTTTCAGTGATATTATATTCGCCCCAAAAACTCGCGAAGCGAATATAACTTGGGCGTAGCCCAAATATAACTGCGTAGCAATATAACTCGCCGATCGGGGCCCCCACAAAACCGTGGCTTTTGTGGGGTGTAAAGGCGAATATAACTGTGGCACCTTCCTTACGGAGGGTGCCACAAGGCAGTGACTTTATTTTTACTCTAAATCTATTTCAAAAAGTCTTGCACATTCCTCGGAGTTAAATTCCACGGTAAGAAGCTTATCCCTTAAGCTGAAGCTTGTGGAAAGAGTGTCGGGATAACCCACTTTTACGCTCTTTATATCAAGCTTGCTTAAATCCACCGCAAAGCTTTTCTCGCCGCCCAGATGCCATATCGCCAAAAACAGCTTTTTGCCGCAGTTGAGACCAACACATACCTTATTGTCTCCCCAGCGGGTATGACCGCAAGGATAGTAAGGTACCGAATCAAGCTTGTAGGGAGTCATATAGTTGTAATATTCAATGCCCTTTTTGATAAGCTCCAGCTTGCTTTCACTCAGCAGATTGAGTCTTGAGGCGAGATGTATTCTTCCCAGAAGGGAATTTATCATATTCATTGCCACAAGCTCGTTACTCAATACCTTATCTACCTTTTCGCCCTCTGCTTTGTATGCGACGGAGTTGACCGGATAGCTCCATACCGCCGCCTGCTCGGGAATGACTGAGGAGAAGATATTGCCGACGATGTAGGGATAGAGGTAGTAGTGGATCTGATCGGAGGTGGAGGAGAGGGGATGGATGGAGAGGGTCTTGTAGTCCATTCGCTGACCGCCGCTGGCACAGTTCTCGAATATCACCTGAGGATACTTTTCGGTCATTTCCTTCATCCACTTGTGCCTTGCTTCGCAGTGAGCTCTCAGGCCCTCGCCGATGGTGAAGGCATCGGTATCGGTGCCCATGCCCACCTCCTGGTTGTAGTCTATCTTGATGTAGTCGGCCTTGTATTCATTTACCATTCTGTCAATGACGTCGGAAAGGTAGCTTCTGACCTTTTCCTTTCTGAAGTCAAGCAGAAGTCTTCCCAGCTCGCAGATCTTTTCGCCGTTTCTTCTTAAGAAGCAATCCTCGCCGTAAAATTCTATCATTTTTCGGTTGTCTTTTCCCACCGCCTCGGGCTCTATCCAAAGTCCGAATTTCATTCCCAGTGAATGGATAAGATCGGCGGTCTTTCTTACGCCCTCGGGGAAGCGGAGCTTACTTTCCCTCCACTCTCCTATGTTGTGATAGATAAGATTTGTGGGTACCTCGTCGTGCCAGCCGCAGTCGATAACGTATATATCCACTCCGAGGGAGCTTATTAAGGGGGCGAGGGCGTGGGTGCGCTCTTGCCTGGGATCGTCCCAGGAAAGGTGCATATATTCGTTGAATATAACAGGTAAGCCCTTGTCAGCGGGGCAAAGAGGCTTGAGAGACCTTCTGTAAAGGGTTATGTTTTTCAGTACGTCGTTGAGAGAGTCGCCGAAGGCAAAGCTTGCCGCTACAGTTGTGAAGCTCTCACCGGGGGCAAGCTTTTTTGCCCACTGGTGATAATGACCGTCGTTGGCAGAGAGATAGAGATAGAAGCCGTTGGAGTCGGCGCCCATTTCATAATACCAGCAGTTGTCGCTTTCTATCTGGAAGAAGAGATATTTTCCCTTTTCTCTGTCCTCTATTATTCCGTGGGGGAAAAAGCGGTTTGTGGATTTGCTTCCCGTGTTAACTCTGCAAAAGTGGGTGTTGGTATATATCATACCCAGATCGAAAAGGCTTTGGACCATTGGCTGACTTTCGGTGTGGTGGGCGCTGGTAAATTGGTGAAGATAAATATCATTTCCTTTTTTCCAGGAGCCGCCTATGCCGTAAAGATAGGCAGAGCTTATGCTTTCCGCAATTATATCCTTATCGGATACGTTTTCTATAACGCTGTGACAACGGATAGCGTTGGTGTTCTTATACGCCTTGTAGTAGCTTGTGACCTTGATGCGGTCGTTTTTTTGCACAACGGTAAGAAGATCACCCTCTATACTGTGGCTTAGATATTTAAGATCCGTTACACTTTGGGACATAAGCCTGGTGCTTGCACCGCCGAAATTTGAGTGGTTGTCCCCGGCCAAACGTACGTGGCAGAGCTGAAAGCCGTCGTAGCCCTCTCTTTTTTCTCCGAGCTGAGGGCAAGCAAGCAGCTTGATTCTGTCGTCCTTTATGCAAAATTCAAGGTCATTGAATTGAAAGTTCATATTGTCCTCCCGTAATTTTTATTGTTGCGATATTCAGCATAATATGATAAAATATATTGCATGGGAATTATACCACCGCTTTATTTTTTTGTCAACAAGGAGTAAGTAGATGAGCAGCTTTGAGATACTGTGTCAGGTCATAGGCTTTATCGGAATGATCTTTACGGTTATTTCCGCCCAGTGTAAAAGCCATAAATATGCGGTTTGGTTCAAATCCGCAAACGAGAGCTTTTTTGCATTGCAGTACCTTTTGATAGGAGCTTATACCGGTCTTGCAATGAATCTGGTCAGTATTTTGAGAAACAGCGTTTTCGTGGAGCTGGTAAAGCGTAAGCGACCCACCGTGATCTGTCAGGTGCTTTTTTCTCTGGTCTTTGTGGTATTCGGTATATTTACTTGGGACGGCGTGCGCTCGGTTATCGTTATTGCGGCAAAGGTTCTCTCAACCGTTGCTTACGGTATGAAGGACACTGCAAGGCTAAGACTTCTTACCTTGCCCTCGAGCATCGGATGGCTTATCTATAACACGGCGGTAAGGTCATGGGGAGGAATACTTTGTGAGGTATTTGCCACCTTATCGTTGCTTGTTGGAATAATACGTCTGGATCTTCCGAGGTATCTGAAAAAAGGAGAAAGAAATGAAAAAGGGGCTCGTTCTTGAAGGCGGAGCAATGAGGGGACTTTTCACTGCAGGCGCTTTGGATCTGTTTTTGGAAAAGGAAATACACTTTGACGGAATGATAGGAGTCAGCGCGGGCGCTCTTTTCGGCTGCAGCTATAAGTCGGCCCAGAAAAACAGAAGCCTGAGATACAATCTTAAGTATTGTCGTGACAAAAGGTACGCTTCTCTTTGGTCCCTTTTTACTACAGGGGATATGTACGGCAGTGAATTCTGTTATCACACACTGCCCGAAAAGCTTGACGTCTTTGATTACGATACCTTTAAAAGGGATAAGACTCTTTTTTACTGCACCTGCACCGAGGTCGCAAGCGGCAAGGCGAGATATTTCCCCATAGAAAGCTGCGACAGAGCGGATATGGAAAAGCTGAGAGCGGGAGCATCTATGCCATTTCTTGCCCGAGAGGTGAAAATAGGCAACGAAAGCTATCTTGACGGCGGTATCGGCGACAGTATTCCCCTTGAGCGCTTCGAGATTATGGGCTATGAGAAAAATCTTGTTATATTGACCCGTCCCAGAGATTACGTGAAGAAAAAGAGCGGTGCGATGAAGCTTTTAAAGCCCTTTCTTTTTAATAAGCCGAGGCTTTACGAGGCAATAAGAGACCGCTATATCCATTATAATCGGGCTTTGGAGCTTATTGCAAAGAGAGAAAAAGAGGGAAGGGTATTGGTAATTGCTCCTAAGGCTCCTCTTGATATAAAAAAGATAGAAAGAAGCGAGGATAAGATCCGTCAATGCTGGCAGGCGGGCTACGACGCCGCCGAGGAGGAACTGGATAGGATAATAAGCTTCCTCAAATAAAAAAGCCCCGAAGGGCTTTTTAAAGGTAGCTTCTTATATCCACCGCCAGCTTTTCTTCCAAATTTATCAGCCTTTTGGCGATGTCCTTTGATACCTCGTCTGCTGCCTTATATTGGTTTAAATATTTGTTAAGGCTCTTGACCCCCATATTGCATCCGTCGGTCATCAGATCCGCGACGGTCTGATCGCTTGGGGAAGCCATCATCATAACTCCGGTCTTCGCTTTGGACATTCCCGATGCAATTGGATTGGGGGATTTTCCCTCATCGTGAAACTCGTTCAATTTTTCTCTTATCTCGTCCTCAAGGGTGCTGTGGGCGTTTTTGCAGTCGGTCAACAGCTTTTCAAAGCCCTTGCTCTCTACCTTGTCAAGAACGGAGTTTATGGAGTCCACGCCCATCTTTACGCCGGCATCGCATTCTCTTAAAAGCTTTATCGTATCTTCATTTATCATAAAAAACTCTCCTTTTTTTATTTTAGTCTTTTACAAGGAGAGAAATATATACATTGGGAGGAGAAAATGTTAGTTTATCTTTCTTGTTTTTACGTTGTTATGAGCCTTATCGACCTTGTCCTTTACGGCGTGGATAAGCGTAAGGCAAAGAGACAGAAGCGCCGCGTTCCCGAAAAGGTGCTTTTGGGCTTTGGATTTTTCGGAGGTGCGCTGGGCGGACTTGCGGGAATGTGCCTTTTTAAGCACAAGACAAAGCACTGGTATTTCTGGTTCTTGAATTACCTTTTCCTTGCTTTGCATTTTGCGAGCTTTTTTATTCCCGGAGTGATGTAAGCGATACAGACCACTCACTAAAAAAAGCGATTGCTCAATACCCTTCGGTAAAAAGCAACCGCTTTTCTTTTTATTTCAAAAAGCCTGCGACTATCTGCTCCTCGGCTTCCTTTTCGGATAGACCGAGAGTCATAAGCTTGTTAAGCTGATCTCCGGCGATCTTTCCTATTGCTGCCTCGTGGACGAGGCTTGCATCGGTGGAGTTGGCGCTGATCTCGGGAATGGCACTGACAAAGGCATCGTCCATAATAATGGCATCGCACTCCGTTCTTCCGTCGCAACGGTTGTTACCGTTGATCCTTGAAAGGAAGGTCTGCCTGGAGCGATCCTTGGCAACGGCTCGGCTTATAACGTTGGCACGGCAATCCTCGCCGTCCATATCCACGGTAAATTCCGTGTGTGCGAACTGATCTCCGTGAGTCATCAGCTTTTCCTTTATAATAAGAGTTGCACCCTCGGCAAGCTTTGCCGAGCTTTTTCTTACGGTGGAATCCACGCCCTTTATCTGGGTGGTCTCCATTTCCATATAGCTGTTGGCGGCCATGGTTATTTCGGTTGTGGGATTCATTATCCTTTTTCCGTTTCCGTCGCCCTCGCCGTAGTGCTTTTCAACGTATTTTACCTTTGCGTTTTCGGCAAGGAAAAATCTGTGGATGCCCGAGTGCTCGGAGTCGTCTGTTCCCGAATTGTGGATCCCGCAGCCTGCAACTATAACTACGTCGCAGTTTTCGCCTATGTGAAAGTCGTTGTATACCGACTCCTTAAGACCGCTTTTGCTGAGGACCACGGGGATGTGAACGCTTTCGTTTTTTGTGTTGGGCTTTATTATGATGTCAATACCCTGCACGTCGGTCTTTGTAACTATATCTATATTTGCACTGGTCTTTCTGTCTACGCTTTTTCCGTTTTCTCGGATATTGTATGCTCCTTCGGGTACGCCGTGAAGATCGGCAACCTTTTCAAGAAGGTGTTTTTGCAGCTTTTCCATTTTTTACTCCTTTCAAAGCTTATCTGTGAGTACCTTGCATATTCCCTGATCGTTGCAAAGTATCTTGGGAAGGATCTCGTCCTTGGGACCGTCTGCGGTGACCTTGCCGTCGGCTACCACGATAATGCGGTCTGCGATGTTGAGAATTCTTTCTTGATGGGATATTATGACTATGGAGCCGTTTATTACGCTTCTGAGGTTTTCAAATACGTTGATCAGGTTTGAAAAGCTCCAAAGGTCAATTCCCGCTTCGGGCTCATCAAAAAGAGAAAGCTTGGTCTTTCTTGCTATGATCATAGCGATCTCTATTCTTTTCAGCTCTCCGCCGGAAAGGGAGGCGTTGAGCTCTCTGTGTATATAATCTCTTGCGCAGAGCCCTACCTCGGATAGATATGCACAAGCCTCGGAGATACCGATTTCCTTGCCTGCCGCCAGCTTTATAAGATCCATAACAGTCAGCCCCTTAAATCTTACGGGCTGCTGGAATGCAAAGCTTATGCCTCTTCTTGCCTTTTCGGTGATGGAAAGAGCGGTAATGTCCTCGCCGTCCAAAATGATCTGACCGGAGGTTGGAGTGTACAGTCCGCTGATAAGCTTTGCAACAGTGGATTTTCCTCCGCCGTTGGGACCTGTTATAGCAACAAAGCCTTCGTCTATTTTTATGCTCAGATCGTCAACTATTCTTTTCTTGACCGAATCTACTTCAACTTCAAAGGTAACGTTTTTTAATTCAAGCATTGTTTTTGCCTTTCTTAAGTGTAATGGAGTCCGTAAGATTATTATAACATATAATCCGATCTAAATCTACCGCTTTTGATAATTTTTTTCTTGTTTGTGAGAAAAAGCTCAAAAGGCCGTGTTTTGTTTTTGCTGTTTTTGTTATAAAGTAGTCTTTGTGTCTTTTTACCAAAAATAATGAAAATATTTGTCGAAAGCGACAAAATGTTTTTTTGTGTCGCTTTTGTATTTACAAATTGTTTTTTTTGTGTTAATATGTGCATAATGGCGATCTTTGAAGGCAGTACCATAGACCGATAAGATTCAAGCTGAGAGTAAAAGAGATCTTGTCGGAAGGCAAGATTTTTTGTTTTGGAGTGAGTGTTTTGAAATATAAAGCCTCCATAATGGACCAAGCCACTGTTAAAAGGGCTTTGGTCAGAATGAGTCACGAGATCCTTGAAAAGAACAAGGGTGCAGATGATATTTGTCTTGTGGGTATCTTAAGGCGCGGCAAGCCTTTGGCAAGCATTATAAAGGAAAATATAAAGGCTATAGAGGGAGTGGAGGTCTGTTGCGGTGATATAGATATAAGCTTCTACCGTGACGATTTGGATCACCTGAATCCTCCCGTGGTCAACAAGGCGCGCCTGGATTTTCCGGTTGAGGATAAGACGGTTATCATCGTTGACGACGTGCTTTATACGGGTAGGACCGTAAGGGCTGCCATAGAAGCCATTTTTTCCTTGGGCCGCCCAAAGGCGATCCGTCTTGCCATTCTCGTTGACAGAGGTCACCGTGAGCTTCCCATAAGGGCTGACTTTGCGGGAAAGAGCATACCCACCTCGAGAAATGAGTTCGTTAAGGTAATGATCCCTCCTTACGATGAGGAAATGGGAGTGTTCCTTTACGAAAAGGAGTAAATTTTGCCCGAGAGGCATTATTATAAAAAACGGAGGAAACTATGAAACTAATCTACGACGTTCATGAAAGACCGAAGTTTGGTGCAAATCTTGTATTTGCGATCCAACAGCTGCTTGCGATCATCGCGGCTACCATCCTTGTACCTCTCCTGGTCAGCAATGCCACGGGAGTTAAAATGGATCAGGCCGCAGCGCTCTTCGGAGCGGGTGTGGGAACCTTGGTCTATATCTTCTTTACCAAGGGCAAGAGCCCTGTGTTTTTGGGAAGCTCCTTTGCTTTTATCGATCCCCTGATCGGTGCTTGCGCATACGGCTTTTGCGGTATAATCCTGGGAACCGTATTTGCAGGTCTTGTATATGCGGTCATTGCTTTGGTCATCCATTTTACCGGATCGGGTTGGGTAAACAAGCTTCTGCCCCCCGTTATTATCGGACCGACCGTTGCTCTTATCGGACTCAGTCTTTGCGGCAGTGCCATCAATAACGTAAACAATACATCCGTTGGCGATTACAACCTCTGGGCTATTCTTGTAGGTCTTTTCTCCTTTGCGATAACAGTTCTTGCTTCTGCAAAGGGTAAAAGGACCGCAAAGCTCATCCCCTTTATTATCGGTATCGGCGCAGGCTATGCATTGGCAAGTGTTTTTACCGTGCTCAGCCCCATTGTAAACGTTCCCGAAATGAACCTTATCAACTTTACACCCTTTACTCAGCTTAATTTCAGCACAATTTTCCGTGTTCCCGAGTTTACCTTCGTTAATGCCATTAATGAAAAGGCAAGCCTTATCACCGGTTGGGGAGCCGTTGCGGATCTCTTTGTTCTCTTTGCTCCCGTTGCATTCGTTGTTCTTGCCGAGCACGTTGCGGACCATAAGAATCTTTCCAGCATCATCGAGAAGGATCTTATCAAGGAGCCCGGTTTGAAGAAAACTCTTTTGGGCGACGGTGTAGGCTCTATCGCGGGAGCTATCTTTGGCGGATGTCCCAACACCACCTACGGTGAGAGCGTCGGCTGTGTTGCTATCACCGGAAATGCTTCCGTTGCTACTATCTTTACTACTGCGATCCTTTGCTTGCTTCTCAGCTTCTTTAACCCCTTCGTAGTATTCGTAAACACCATTCCCGTTTGCGTTATCGGCGGAATATGCATTGCGCTTTACGGCTTTATTGCTGTCAGCGGTCTTAAAATGATCCAGAACGTCGATCTTAACGACAACAGAAACCTCTTCACGGTCAGTGCTATCCTTGTTGTGGGTATCGGCGGTCTAACCATCAATATCGGCCCCGTTACTCTTACAAATATTGCTACTGCTCTTATATGCGGTATTCTTACAAAGCTTATCCTCGGAAAGAAAAAGGAAGACTGAAAATAACATCGGGAGGATCTGACAATGATCCTCCTCTTTTTTTGTCTGTTAACAATATCAAGTGTTTTTTGTTATTTTAAATTAACAATAAAATATTGACAAAAGCTCTTTTTTGTGGTAAACTCAATTTATATTTGAGGGAGTAGTTTACGCGAAAGCGTGATATGTCGTCACCTCGGCACTCTGTGCCCGGCGTATCGTAGTTAACGAGACTCATGGCTTTGACCATGAGTTTTATTTTTTTGGAGGTAAAAAATGGTCTATTATCGCGAACCTAAGGAAAAGGTATTGGCGGAATTTTCCGTTGACGAAAACGGACTTGGCACGAAGACCGTTGAAGAGCGTCAGGAAAAATACGGGAAAAACAAGCTTGCCGAAGGCAAAAAGGATAGCCTTTTAAAGAAGTTCTTCAGCCAGTTTGCCGATCCTATGATTTTGGTGCTTCTTGCGGCAGCGGTGCTCAGCGGAGTGACCGCAGTAATTGAAAATGAATCCTTTGTGGACGTTTTCATCATTCTTTTCGTTGTGGTATTAAACGCTGTGCTCAGTGTCATTCAGGAAAGCAAGGCGGAGCAAGCTATTGAAGCCTTGAAGACTATGGCGGCGTCTACCTCGAAGGTAATAAGAAACTCTGTTCTTACCGTGGTGAAAAGTGAGGATCTGGTCTGCGGTGATATAATCTGCCTTGAGGCAGGCGATGCCGTTCCCGCGGATGCGAGAATTATTGAATGCGCTTCCATGAAGGTCGAGGAAAGCGCACTTACCGGTGAATCCGTTCCCGTTATAAAGACCGACGAGGCTCTTGAGGGGGATGGTGAGGTTTCTCTGGGAGACAGAAAGAATATGCTTTATATGGGCTCTACCGTGGTTTACGGCAGAGGCAAGGCGGTTGTTGTCGGGACAGGTATGTCCACCGAAATGGGTAAGATAGCCGACGTTATAACCCAAAGCCAAAACGAGCAGACTCCTCTTCAGAAAAAGCTTGCTGAGCTCAGTAAGATCCTTACCTGGCTGGTGCTGGGTATCTGCGTTGTGATGTTTATAATAGGTGCAATGAGAGGCGATCCCATTATAGACAGCTTTATGCTTGCCATAAGCCTTGCGGTTGCCGCAATTCCCGAGGGACTTGTGGCAGTGGTTACCATAGTTTTGAGTATGGGCGTCACGAAAATGTCCGCAAGAAACGCAATTATCAGAAAAATGACCGCAGTCGAGACTCTTGGATGTACTCAGGTCATCTGCTCGGATAAGACGGGCACCCTTACTCAGAATAAGATGACCGTAGTCGAAAGCACCGGTGCCGATAAGGAGCTTCTTTGCCGCGCAATGAGTCTTTGCAGTGATGCGGAGCTTGATATTGAAAAGCAGGATGCGGTCGGTGAGCCTACCGAATGTGCTCTTGTGAACTTTGCTTTCAAGAACGGATACGATAAGAATAACCTTAAGACCGATTGGCCGAGAGTCGGAGAGGCTCCCTTCGATTCAATGCGTAAGCGTATGTCCACCGTTCATTCCAATAACGGCGGCTACGTTCAGTATACCAAGGGCGCGCCTGACGAGATCCTCAGCCACTGCACTCACGTTCTTACCGAGAACGGCGTGGAGGAGCTGGATCAGCTTAAAAAGAACAGGATAATGGATGAAAACAAATCCATGGCAGACAAAGCCCTCAGGGTTCTTGCGGCTGCGTACAGGAGCTATTCTGAAATTCCCCAAAGCTTTGACAGCGAGGCTTTGGAGGAGAAAATGATCTTTATCGGACTTTGCGGTATGATCGATCCCATCCGTCCCGAGGTAAAGGATGCCGTTGAGACCTGCAAGGGTGCGGGAATCAGCACGGTTATGATAACCGGCGACCATATCGATACCGCCGTTGCCATCGGAAGGGAGCTTGGTATCATTACCTCTGCCGACCAGGCGATAATGGGCTCTCAGCTTGATTCCATGAGCGAGGAAGAGCTGGATAAGGTCATCACCGATTACAGAGTTTTTGCCCGAGTTCAGCCCGAGCATAAGGTAAAGATAGTCAGTGCCTGGAAGAGGAAGGGCGCCGTTACCGCAATGACCGGTGACGGAGTCAACGATGCTCCCAGCATTAAGGTTGCGGATATCGGAATCGGTATGGGAATCACAGGAACCGACGTTACCAAAAACGTTGCGGACATGATCCTGGCAGACGATAACTTTGCCACCATCGTTTCTGCGGTGGGCGAAGGAAGAAGGATATATCAGAACATAAGAAAATCTATCCAGTTCCTTCTCAGCAGTAATCTCAGCGAGGTAATAGGTATCTTCTTTGCCACCTTGTGCGGATTTACCTTGCTCAAGCCCGTGCATATGCTTTGGATAAACCTTATAACCGACAGTATTCCCGCGCTTGCTCTGGGTATGGAGGAGGGCGAAAGCGATGCAATGACACAGAAGCCCCGTGATCCCAAGAAGGGCATCTTCTCCGACGGCGTCGGAGGGGACATTGCTTATCAGGGTCTTTTCGTTGCCATCCTTACTCTTGCGGCTTATTTTGTGGGACATTACATTGAGTCGGGTGTATGGGAGATCGCCAACAGCAACGACGGTATGACAATGGCGTTTTTGACTATGTCTATGGCTGAGATATTCCAGTCCTTCAATATGCGTTCGAGAGATAAGAGCCTTTTCAGTATCAGAAAGCAGAATTGGTTTTTGATCGGCGGCGCAGTGCTTGCCTTTGTTCTTACTGCCGCAGTCGTGTATATTCCCTTCTTCAGAGAGGTTTTCGGCTTTACCGCTATCAGCCTTACGGAGTACGCGGTTGCTCTTGCACTGGCATTTTTGATCATCCCCTTGGTAGAAATTGTAAAGCTTGTCAAGAGGATAATTAATAAGAGAAAAGCAAAATAAAAAATGATCCGTCGGGCTTAGATCCGGCGGATCATCTTTTTTTCGATATACAAAACAGAAGGTATCTTATTGCCGAGCAGAGCACTGCGGGAAGAGCCAGCAATAAGAATTCCAATGGCTTTGGTGTAATGAATATCTGAATAAGGCTCGGGGGAACAATTCCCCAAAAAAGCGCAGAGCATACAAGAGCGGGAAGAAGGTGGTGCTTGGGCCTTTTTGTCAGTGAAAGCTCGGGATAAATAAGATCTGATCCGAGATCCGCAAAGCTTTCCCTTATTCTTTCCTCTTCCTCGTCGGTGTTGAAGGCGAAAACGTCGAAAATGTTAATTCCCTTTCCCTTAAGCGCACCGCCGAATAATCCATGGGTGCTTGTAAGGTTTAAGAAAAGCAGCTTGCAATGGGGGAGCGTGAGCTTTTTTTCATATAGCCTCAGCTCTCTTTTTCCTATAAAACGAGTCTTTAAGCCTATGGAAACAAGCTTAGCTTTTGTTTTTATTGTACGGTATTCTTCGCTTTCGTCCAAAAGCTTAAGCCCGAAGTGGCCAAGCAGCCTCTTGTAAAAGACCAAGGCCTCTTCCTCTTCCAATAGCAAGGGAAGCCTTGATAAAAGGGGAGGAAGCTTTCTTTTCTTTATTCTGTTAAATTCCTTTTGCAGAGGGGAGTCATTATTGCAAAAGCTGTTAAGAAGATCAATAAGATCATCGGGCAAGGGGACCGAGTCGGAAAAGGGATCGCCCGTAAGAAGAAGCTTAAGCTCCTCATTACCGGCTTCGTCCCTTGCGGCAAGCTCCTGCAGGTAACGGTATACCGATCTGAAGAAGTGCCCGCGTTCAAAGCGCTTTAGTTTCATTATCTTTTATCCTTTATTATTATGATCGGATTATACCATAAATGTCGATCCTTTTCAATATTTTTTTGTTTTGTGTATATTAAACTCCCTTTTGTGAAAAAATAGTAGCAAATCATTGAAAAGGAAGGATAATATGAAAGAAGCTTATTCAAAAAACAACAGCAGGGGCTTATACATAGCCCTGGCTATATGTATCGTTGCTATCGTTTGTATAGGAGTCTATTCAGCTATTATGAATGCGGTCAGTGTGCCCGAGGCTCCCATAGTCCGTCCGTCGGCTACCGCTAACCGCAAGCCTCAGGCTACCAATGCTCCCGCGGTGACTGTTCCCAAGAGGACCGACAGAGCTCCCCAAAGCACCGCCGCAGCAGTTGTGCCAAATACCACCGATGATATGAGCGTTTCCGTAAACAACAGTGCAAAGCGTGTTTACACCAAGCCCGTAAACGGAAACGTAACAAAGGAGTTTTCGTCGGACGTTCTTGTTTACAGTGTTACAATGAATGACTACCGAGTCCACAACGGTATTGATTTTTCCGCTTCGGTCGGAAATCCCGTCGGCGCCTTTTGTGACGGAGAAATAACCGGCATTTATGAGGATCCTCTTATGGGGCATACCGTTGTGATAGATCACGGCGAGGGCTTGGTCAGCGTTTATTCCAATCTCTCCTCGGTATTTCCCAAGGGTATAGAGGTCGGTGCAAAGGTCAAAAGCGGCGACGTTATTGCGGGCGTGGGCGAGAGTGCGCTGATAGAATGTGCCGACACCTGTCACTTGCACTTTGAGGTGATGAAGGATAACGTGTACGTTGACCCAAATCAGTATCTGGAGATGAACTGATATTCCTTTTGGGGATGCTTTTCGGCTCTGTTTTGGGTGTAATGTTTATTTGTCTTTTTGTCGGCGCGGGAAATTAAAAATTCCGCTCTGTCTTTTGGACAGAGCGGAATGCTTTTTTTACCCTATTTTGCTTTTCAGATACTGCTCCAGGGCCTCATCTGCCTCAAGTATTACTATAAGCTGCTCGGAAGTATCGTCAAAATATATCCTGCAAAGCTTATTGGGCTTGGGGTTTTGAGCGTAGTTGAAAATTTTGCACTTGCCCTTGAAGGCGTCGGCTTCTTCCTTGGTCAAAAGCTTCCTTGCGTGAGCCATGGATAAAAGACAGAGCCTTTGCTCCTTTGCTCCCTGAAGCTTTACCACGGCAAGATCGTCTTCGATCACGTATTTATACGAGGTAAGTCTGTATCTTGCCAGGATAAACACCAATACCGTCAGCACCAACACCGCCGACAGCTGCCATACCCCTGCGGGAAGTATAGTTGTTACGTAAGGCACTGAATACAGTGCTATCGCCAATAAAAGCAGTGCGATAAGAAGGGAGGATGACTGCTTTGGATCTTGTTTTGGAATAAAGATCATTTACGCAAGGCTTTTGAGATATTCAATGCAGATGCGTGCTTCTTCGATTCCGCTGGGAGTGAGAGTTTCGCTTTCGACGATGATATCAACACCCATTTCAACCGCCTTGTCGTGAACTGCCTTTACGGGAGCAGAGCCCATACCCAGGGGTCTGCCTGCGCTTCCCTTTGCTTCGCCTGTGCCGTCCTTGAGATGGATGTGCTCAAGTCTGCCCTCATTGTGAAGCTTTTCAATGAGCTTTATGGGATCTCTGTTTGCGGCAAATGCCCAGTAGGTGTCTATCTCAAAGTTTACCTTGGTGCGGTTGTAGATCTCGTCAAAGGGGATCTGACCGTCATCGTTGGGCAAAAACTCCTTCCAATGGTTGTGGAACATAAGCTTCATGCCCTCTTTCTCAAAGCGGTCGTATGCAAAGTTGAGTACCGAAATGGACTCGTCCAGCTTTTCCTTGGTGGAAATGGACATTCCGGGAACACAGGGGCACTTGTCGCCGATGGCTTTAAGATCTGCAATGGTCTTTTCGATGGTCTCGGGCTTTACGTCGTTGAGGGAAAGGTGGGATGCACTGACCTCAAGATCGTACTTCTTCAAGAGCTCTGCCGCTTCCTCGGCAGTCTTGTCGCCAAAGCCGGCAAACTCTACCTTTTTGTAGCCCATTTCGCTTACCGCTTTAAGGCCTGCCTCGAGGTCCTTTTCCGCAACGTCTCTCAGTGAATAAAGCTGAATACTGTATTTCATTTTTTTACCTCCGGATGTTTATGGTCTAATTATAGCCTAAGTGGTATGTTTTGTCAATGATTACAGTTCTTTTTGTGGTTAAAAACTTGTGTGGGCAATGGATGACGGGGGGATCATCTTATACATTCAGCAGTAATGCCCAGGCAAGTCCGTAGTAGCTTATAACCGCCATAAGATCGTTTACCGTTGTGATCAGAGGACCGGATGCCACCGCGGGATCGATACCCATACGGTAAAGGCATATCGGAATTGCCGCACCGGTCAAGCCCGATATTGTCATCGCAAAGCACATTGCAAGTCCGACGCAGGCCGCCGTGGTAAGGATCATACCGTAGGCGTAGCTTCCCAAAAAGATAAGATAAGCGCCTACTGTTACAAATGAGATGACACCCAGCGCGATGCCGTTTAACAGTGCTATGCGGATCTCCTTAAGCACTGTGAAGAGTTGAGCCTTCAGGCCGCTTCCTTCGGCAGTACCAAGACTTCTTACGGTTACCGCAAGGGATTGAGTGCCTACGTTTCCCGCCATTCCCAGGATCAGCGATTGGAAGGATACGATTATGGGTAATGCATCCACAACTCCCTCGAAGGTTCCTACCACCGCAGATACGATAAGTCCCATAAAAAGAAGTGCGATCAGCCAGGGAACACGTTTTTTCATGCTTTCGAAAACGGTTTCGCGGGGCTCCTGCTCCGAGGTCATTGCCGCCAGCTTTGCATAGTCGTCGCTTCGCTCCTCGTCCACCAGATCGATAAAATCCGCTGAGGTTATAACACCTACAAGAGAATCGTTTTCTGCGGAAAGAACGGGGATCAGATTCTCAAAGTACCCGCGCAAGCGCTCAACGTTGTCCGATATTATATCCTTGTCGTATACAAAGGGGAAGTTGGTGTATATCAGCTCCTCGAGATCCACGTTGCTTCTTGCGACTATCAACTCCTTAAGATCTATTGCGCCGTAAAATGAATTGTCCTCGTTTACCGCAAAAAGGGTGTAGATATTATCGTTTTCGGCGGCTTCGTTTACCAGGGTCTTCATTGCTTCCTTTACTGTGCTGCCGCGCTTTACCGCGATAAAATTGGTGCTCATACGGCTTCCGAATTCCTTATCGTCGTAGGAATCTATAAGCTCGATATCCTCCTTGATGTTGGTATTCTCTATGAGCTCGAATATTTCATTTCTTGTTTGCTCGTCAAGATCCTCCAGAGCTTCCAATGCATCGTCTGCATCCATTTGCTCTATGATCTCGGCGGCAGAATCGGCGTCGATGGCGGATAGAAAATCTCCCGCATCCTCAAGGAAGGAAATAACGTTAGACAGCGCGTCGCTTCCCAATATCAGGCGCAGATGCTCCTGCTCTTCAGTGCTCAGCTCCCTAAATACGTCGGCAATATCCTTTTCGTGGTACTCTAAAAGAAGCTCGGCCTTTTCAATGTCGGTTTTGCCACTTCGGATGATGCTGATTATTTGCGAGCTGTAATCCTTATCGGAAATGAATTGCTCGTTGTTCTCTTTCATGGCACCCTCCCGGTTTACGTTGTGATCTGAGGATTATTATATCACAGTTTTTTTTATTTATTAATCCTGAATCATCTTTGCTTTTCCTACAGATAATGCCAAAGCCTTGTATCTTGTCAAGCCGCGGCTAATAAAGCTTTCAGCTTATGATATACCAAGATAAGCGGCTTGGATAAAAAAGAAGTAACTCTTGATAGACAAAAGTTACTTCTAACGATATTATATCATATGTTACAAAACAATTCAAGAGTTTTCGCAATCTCGCGTCCCAATCACGGCGTAGCCGTGGATGAAATCCGCCGCAGGCGGTATGTCCTCAGCCCGTAAGGGCTGTATGGAATCAACACGAAGTGTTGTATGTTATCAAGCCGACGAATATGCACGCCCCGGCGTGATGCCATACGCGACTCCGTCGCAATTACATACAATGCGCAAGCGCATTGATTCCATGCCAAGCCTCCTTCGTCGGCTTGGATAAAAAATTCCGAAAGCTAATGCTTTCGGAATTTTTTGGTGGAGACAACTGGAATCGAACCAGTGACCTCTTGCATGTCAAGCAAGCACTCTAACCAGCTGAGCTATGCCTCCGATTATTCACTTTATTCCTGTGACTTTATTATTATACCACAATTACTTTGTGTTTGCAATACTTTTTTGATATTTTTTATAAAAAATATATTGTTGACTTTTATATGCAGCTATGATATAATTTGAAAAACAAAAGCTGAGAGGATCATATTATGAAAATTGTAAGCCATTTTCAATCAAGCTGTATGCCCGATATAAAGCTGGGCTTTGTTCTTACCGCGCCCGATGATCTTGACGTTTCAAAGGAGAATCTGCCTCTGATCGTATTTTTGCACGGAGCGGGGGAGAGGGGAACGGATCCCGAGTTGGTCTGCATCCACGGTATACCCAAGCTTTTCAGTGCGAATTGCCTTCATAAGTCGCAGAGAGTGGTCACCCTGAGTCCTCAGTGTCCCGACGGCTTGGTATGGAATAACGTTGTGTTGGCCGTCAAGGAGCTTATAGACAGCGTAATGGCGGATTATAAAATAGATCATAACAAGGTCAGCATTACAGGCCTTTCCATGGGTGGCTTTGGCACTTGGGAAATGATCTTGACTTATCCCCACTTTTTCTCCTGCGCTGCACCGGTGTGCGGTGGCGGAATGTCCTGGAGATGTGATAATATTGCACATTTGCCAATCAAAGCCTTCCACGGCTCGGCGGATGACGTTGTGCCTCCCGTTTGTTCAGAGATGATGGTTGATGCCGTGAATTCCTGCGGCGGCAACGCTACCCTTACCTTATTTGAGGGAGTCAAGCACAATAGCTGGGTCAAGGCGTATGAAGAGACCGAGCTTGTTACCTGGTTAGTAGAACAGAGCCTCAACTGAGGCTCTGTATTTTTTTATCCAGCTTTTCAAAATCCATAGCCCTTTTGTATATCTCTTCAAGGCAGAAATGAAAATAGCGCGCTCTTTTAAACTCTCTTGCGGCTTCCTCCTCCAATAGCTTGGCTGCCTTTTTGGCACGGCGGATCTGAGCTTTGTTTTCCTGCAGAGCATCTTTTTTTATAAAGCGCTCCATATTGATTATCTTGTAGGGATTTAAGGAATAGGGCTCCTTTACCTCGAGGCTGACGAATCCAAAGCCCTCCGCCAAAAGCATACTGAGTCTGTCGGGGAAAGCGGCACTGTAGCCCGCCAGGACTTTTTGCTCGTTTTGCTTTGCAAGCTCAAAAAGCTTTTCCAAAAAGAAGTGGGCGCTGTTAAATTTGTCCGAGACTATGCAAAGCCTCTCGCAGTGGGGAATAATGGTAAAAAGTCCCGTGTGATTGTAGCTTTGATTTGCCGCAAGCTTAAGCTCAAAGCCCGTTCCCTTTTTCATTTCCTTGCGATAAAAGCGCTTTGCGGCTTCCTCCAGCTTTTTAAAATCAATGCATTTTTCGCAAGAGCTTGAAGCTATTCGTAAGGCTTCTCCCATTGCCCGAAGATATCCGTATGCCTTGGAATAGGCATCCTGCTTTTGGGTGCTTGCTTTAATTATATCGGCGGTGCTTTGGGCGAGGATACCCTTATCCCAGCAGTCGCCGAAGTCGATAATTTCGGAAACGCATCCCGGAAAGCGGGTATCCGTGCAGTGGGGAGCGGTGCCGTCGATGATAGCGACCCTCTTTTCCTCGCAGATAACTCCGTCAAGGCTTTCCGGATCCGATGAGCACAGAAAACGGCTTACTCTGAAGCCTTGATCCTCCCAATGCCTTGCGGCTTTCTTCATTGCAGTGCTTTTACCGGTGCCGGGACCGCCCTTTATTATGTACAGCCTTTTAAGCTTTTCCTCGCAAAATACCTTGTCAAAGTAGCTGATAAAGCCTTTTGCGGTGTTCTGCGAGGCAAAATAGAGTATTTCTTCCACGTTGACCTCCCTTGAAAACTTGATCTTTACGATCAGTTTATGCAAGAGAAGTTATTTTGCCAAGGGCAGCTCAAACCAGAAGCAGCTTCCGTGTCCGAGTCGGCTTTCCGCGCCTATGGGGCATTGGTGAAGCTTCAGTATCTTTTTTACAATGGAAAGCCCAAGGCCCGTTCCCACAGCTGCTCTTTTGTGGGCTTTCTTGCCTCGGTAGTATCTTTCCCAGATAAACTCCATTTCCTCGGGAGCTATGCCTTCGCCGTTGTCCACTACCTGAAGCTTGAGCATATCGCCCGTTTCGCTTTGATAAACACTTACAGACGGCGGGTCTCCCGCATGGTTGATGGCGTTGGTTATAAGATTGTATATAGCTCTGCTTATCAGCTTGGGATCGGCGTATACGAATTTGTGCTCTCCGAAGTAAAAGCTGAATTTGTAATTCTTGGGGCTCAGGGCCGATACTCGAGAGAGTATATCCTCGGTCATTTTGGTGACGTCAAAGCTTTGGGGCTCTGTTTTTTCCATTCCGGCTTCCAGCTTTGAAATATCCAGCATATCGTTGACAAGTCCCGAAAGCCTCTTGGTTTCCTCCAATATGGCATCCAGATTTTCCGTTGTTATCTCCTCGGGGATCTCCTTCATAAGCTCGCTGTAGCCGCTGATGAGGGTGATGGGAGTCCTCAGATCGTGGCTGAAATTGCTCAGAAGCTCTCTTCTCAAGCCTTCAACCTTTTGGATCTCGGTATTGGCGTTCCAAAGGCTTTGCTCCAATCTGCATATTTCCGCGCATCCTTGATTTTCGGGCGGCGGGAACCTTCCTTCGGGCAAGAGCTGTGCCTTTTCTCCCAGACGTTTCAGAGGCCTTGCAATGCGGGATGAAACTATTATTGCCAAGGCTACGCAAAGTATCAGAGCTACGGCACTTACCCAGCTAAGCATTATTGTAAGAGTCTCGGTGGCGGAGTTCATAGGAAGCACCGTTATGCTCATTAAAACAAAATATTGCTCTCCGTCGCTTTGGAATATCATTGCGTAAAGCAAAGTATCGGTGGATTGTCCTGAGCCTGACGGTGCCTGGGCGTGGATATTGCCGTCGATGGATATACTGCCTCGGTCGGAGGAGTATTTGTCGGCATCGTATGCAGAAATAAAATCACTGTAGCTGCCATCCTCCCCTGAGGCGGCAAGGCTGAAAAAGTAAAGGATATTGGATTTTGTGATAGAGTGCACAAAGCAGGAGCGATCGGTGTGGTAATCTGCTACCGAGGAAAGCCCCGCCTTGTTGATTTTCCATATCCGGGAGCAGATCGTATCCTTTTGTCCCAGTGCAACGACGTATTCCTCAAAGCTTTTTGGTGAAAGAGTCTTTATTTCCTCTGCGGCTTGGTAGAGCTTATCGGAGCTTATGTTTTTGTAAAACTCGTTGAAGAGTCCCACCTGCAGTATCCAAAGCACGCCGAGTATAAGGGTGCAGAACACCAAAAAATAAATTATCAACTGTTTTTTCAGCCCAAAGGGCTTTTTTTCTTTAGTTTTGCGTTTCAAAGCTGTATCCCGTTCCTCTCACGGTCCTTATCAAATGGGCGTACTCTCCCAGACTTTTTCTCAATAGCTTGACGTGGGTATCAAGAGTCCTGTCGTCTCCGAGGTAGTCGATGCCCCACACTCTTTCGATTATCTGCGCTCTCGAAAGAGCTTTGTTCTTGTTCTCTATAAGATATACCAAAAGCTCGTATTCCTTCGGCGCAAGGGGAATAAGCTGACCGTCTATTTTAAGCTTTTTTGAACCCAGATCGATATTCAGTCCCCGGAAGCAAAACACCTCGTTTTTCTCTTTTTGCAGCTTTTTGTATCTTAAAGCTACTGCGTTTATTCTTGCCATCAGCTCCTTGATGGAGAAGGGCTTTGTGACGTAATCGTCGGCACCGCGATCAAAGCCCTTTAAGACGTCGTATTCCTCTCCCAGAGCGGTAAGCATAATAACCGGGATATCTTTTTTCGCTTTGATTTGCTTGCAGGCCTCAAAGCCGTTCAATGCAGGCATCATCACGTCCATGACCACCAGATCGAAATCTTCATTTTGGCAAAGATTTACAGCATCCAGACCGTCTGCCGCTTCAAAGGTAAGGTGACCCTCGTGCTTGGCATAACTGCAGATGAGCCTGCGTATTCTTGCTTCATCATCAACGATCAAAAGCTTCATTTTTCGGTACCTCTTTTTTTCTTATCTAAGCTATTATAAGCTATAAAAATGAACTTTCGGTGAATTTTGGGATCTTTTATTGTTGTTATTTATTTTTTTTTATTTGTGATAATTTATAAAATCAACAGATGGATATATTGACATTTATGGTTATATCTGCTATACTTGCCGTAGATAGTAAGCGTCTTATAAGGAGAAATTACTTTGTTATGAGTATATTTTGGGAAAGAAGCTATTTTAAAGAGCTGGAGCAGGCAAAAAAGGAGGGCTGGCCCATTTTGTTGCCTGTGGGAACCATCGAATACCACTCCACTCATTGCCCCTATGGCTGTGATGCTCTTATGGCTCAGGGTGTTGCCCACCGTGTCGCCGAAGAGATCGATGCTGTCGTTATGCCGACAATTTGGTACGGAGTTTCGAGCTACGCTGTCGGCGGCCCCGAGACCAACACCATCCATGTTGATTGCGACGTTTTGGAGGACTACGTTTATTCGATCTTGAAGTCCCTTTTTAAATCGGGCTTTAACAAAAATATTTATCTTCTTATCGCTCATCAGACCGAGGATTATAACCCCATGGCTTTGGCTTGCATGAAAGCGGCTCGTAAGCTGGTGTTTGAGTACTTGGAGGAAACAGGCGGATACGGCTGGTGGGGAAGGAACGATTGCAAGGATTTCTATGAAAATCTTCAGGGAAAGGATAATCCTTGGAATTGGGTTCGTATTCTCAATCTTTCCAACTCTCTTTTGATCCCCGGACTTGGCGATTGCGGTCACGCCGACAAAAACGAGTGCGCTTGGCTGGAAGCTCTCTATCCCGGCTCAATAAAATTGGAGCGTTTGGCTGATACAGACGATTGGTTTGCCGCAGACGCCGCCCAAATGGATGTGGAAGACGGCAAAAAACAAATAAAGGCAATTACGGATTTCCTTGTAAAAATGATGTCAAATTAAAAAATGAACGTGCCCAAGCTTGAACCGTGGGCACGTTTTTTATTACTCTAAACCGAATTTTTCTTTAAGAAGCTTTGGAATTTCATCTCTTTTTATCTCGGTTATTACTTTCAATTCTCCGAGCAAAAATTCTTTGTAGATGTATCCGTCCAAGGTTTTTCTTCCGTCGGGAGTTTTTAAAGCAACAATATTATCCTTGTTGAAAGGGGAGTCGGGGTGGTAACGGCAATAGAAATCGGGCTGGATAAAATCAAGCTCATCGCAAAGATCGTCGGTGAAAGAAAAATATTTTCTCCATTGCCCCTTATATTTTTCCCACAAAACAGTTCCCAAAAATTCGTCTCTTTCGATTCTGTAGAACTCGTGTTCAAATTGTTGCTCTAAAGAGTATTCCATCAAAACGGGGTATCTTGGAGCCACGTCTCCGATGCCTACGTCGCAAAGGTAATCCTTTCCTTCGGCTTTTACCACAAGCACTCTGTGCCTTCTCATGGGAAGAGTGCTCTCGCCCCTTAAATATCTTGCAAAATAGCTTTTGACCTCGTAGCCCAGCTCCTTAAGCAAGGCGGCAAAAAGAGCGTTTAACTCAAAGCAATATCCACCGCGGTGCTTTGTGACTATTTTTTCATAAAGATAGGGAATATCAAGGCAGGGACTTTTCTTTTCCAAGATATCAAGATTTTCATAGGGAACGTGGGTGACGTGCATATACTGCAAAAGCTTTAAAAGCTTGATATCGGGTTTTAACTCCACGTTTTCCGAGATCCCGATTCTTTGAAGATATTTTCTTACTTCCACCTTTAGCCGCCCAAAACCACGTCAAAGATCATCATAAGACAAAAGCCCGCAAGAAGAGAATAGGTGGCAGCTCGCTCGTTGCCGTGAGCGTGGGTCTCGGGGATCATTTCATCACTGATGACGTAAAGCATAGTGCCGCCCGCAAAGGCAAGTGCAAAGGGCAAAACTGCCTCGGAAACACTGACGGCGAAAAAGCCGATAAAGGTGCCGATGACCTCGATCAGTCCCGTTGCCGCGGCAATAAGCAGGGTTTTTGATTTTGAAATTCCCGATGCTATCATAGGTGCGATTATCACCATGCCCTCGGGGATGTTTTGCAGTGCGATACCTCCTGCCACGGTCATTGCCTGAGCGGTGTTTCCCGAGCCGAAGCTTACTCCCGCGGCAATTCCCTCGGGGAGATTGTGTATGGCTATGGCGATGACAAAAAGCAGTACCTTAGAAAGCTGCTTTTGCTTTTCGGGATGAGCCTCCTCGTTTCCGTCGCCAAATCCGTGGAGATGGGGAACCAGCTTGTCGATAAGATTAAGGCAGACGGCACCTGCAAAAATGCCGATCACCGTAACCGCAAGGCTTACGGGCTCTTCTTCGTTAAAGGATTCCACAATAAGACCCATAACTGCCGCCGATAGCATAACGCCTGCGGCAAAGCTGAGGATAATATCGTTGAATTTGTGAGAGGGGCGCTTGAATATAAAGCCGATAAGGGCGCCGAATACGGTAGCGCCGCCGACTCCCACCGCTGTTAGTATTACGGGATGCATGATTTTTCCTTTCTTTCTTAATAAGGAATGGCCTTTTCTTAGATTATATCATAATTTCATAAAAAAGCAATAGCCGTCCATCTTGAAAAACAGGCTTTTTTATGATAAAATAAATATCAAAGGGGGAAGGTCTTGTGGCAGAAATCATTCGCATAAACAGTATAGATGATCCGAGAGTAAGGGAGTATTTATCCTTAAAATGCTCAAAAAAAGCCTTGGACGGAGGGTGCTTTATTGCGGAGGGTGAAAAGGTCATCCGCCTTGCCCTGGAGCTTGGGCTGGAGCCCGTAAGCCTTCTCATGGAGGAAAGACAGATCGTGGGCCTGGGAAAGGCGGTGCTTTCTCTTGCCGATGTGCCCGTTTATACCTCCTCCCGCGAGATCCTATCGGGGATCACCGGCTTTGAGCTTACAAGAGGATTTCTTTCCCTTATGCGCCGTCCCAAAATGCCGAGTGTGGACGAGGTTCTGGAAAAGGCAAAAAGAGTAGCGGTGCTGGAGGGGCTGAGCGACGGAGTCAACGTCGGGGCCATAATGCGCAGTGCCGCGGCATTGGGGATAGATGCGGTCCTGCTTTACAAGAATTGCTGTGACCCCCTTAACCGCCGCTCCGTAAGAGTAAGTATGGGGACGGTGCTGCAGATACCCTGGGCGTATCTTGAGCTTCCCTTATCGGAGGGAGTGGAGCTTTTAAGATCAAAGGGCTTTCTTACGGTTAGCCTTGCCTTGAAAAATGATACCGTGGGCATTGACGATCCCGTTTTGACAAAAGCGGAAAGGTTGGCGATGTTCTTCGGCTCCGAGGGCAACGGACTTGATGAAAGGATCGTGGATAACTGCGATTATACCGCAAAGATCCCGATGTACCACGGCGTGGACTCACTGAACGTTGCGGCTGCCGCGGCGGTCAGCTTCTGGGAGATAGCCAAAAGAGCTTAACGGGCTTTTTCGGGTGAGTACCTTTTCTTGTATTGACCGGGAGTCATATCGCAGTTGGCATAGAATATTCTGTTAAAGCTGCTTTGGTTGGAAAAGCCGCATTCAAGCATAACGTCAACTATGCGCTTGTCGGTCTCCGTTAAAAGTATTTTTGCTCTGGAGATACGTAGGTTATTCAGGTAGTCGCGAAAGCTTATTTTAAGCTTTCTGTTAAATAGCTTTGAAAGATAGCTTGGGCTTATAAATAGAGCCTGAGCTGTTTTTTTTATATCCAGATCCTCCCGTTGGAAGTTTTCCGCGCAGTATTCAAGCACCTGCCGCTCCGTATCTCTCGGGCGGTTTTCCTGCTTTGTCAGCTCAAGCTCTTCTATAATCTCTCCCACAAGAGCTTGCAGATATGCCTTTGCCGTTTTTAATCTGATAGCGGTATTATTCTTGTAAAGCTCGGTTATCCTTTTTAATATCGGTTCAAGATGAGCAGCGGAAATTATCGGATCCTTTGGCAGGCTTGAATAGAGTATTCTTTCAAAGCTTCCCGCCGCGGCGGGATCAAAAAGTATTATATACGCTTCCGAGTCGGGAGAATCCCTATAGCTGTGAAGACAATAGGGGAATACAAAGCATAGGTCTCCCTTTTTTGCAAGGTGTTTTTCTCCCTCAACGGAAAGCTCCAGCTCGCCTTGTACTACAAAAATTATCTCGCAGTGCTGGTGAAACATTTCGGGAAAGCCCTTGAAGCTTTTTATTCTTACTGCGCTCAGACCTAAAAGATCCTTCTTTTCATAGGTTGCTTTCAATATACCGCTCCTTAAAGTGTATTGTGCCAAAAATCATTGTTTTTTTGCTGATTGCAGATAGATTATAACTTAAAATGTGATATAATGCAAGCAGATAAACAAAAAAAGAAAGGATTTTTATTATGTTGAGAGAAGCATTTCCCTATCCCTTTTTCCACGATGACGTGCCCGTGGATATTTCCTTTGTCTTTGAGGATGAAAAGCCCGCGGGTAAGCACGGCTTTCTGAAGGTCGACGGCAGAAGATTTGTTTTTGAGGATGGCACCGCAGTGCGCTTCTGGGGCACCAATTTCAACGGTGCAGGCTGTTTTCCCGAGCACGATTACGCCGAAAAGCTCGCACGCCGTCTGGCGAAGATAGGTATAAATATAGTCAGATTCCATCAGCTTGACGCAGATTATCACATTCCGAATATTTTTGCTTTTACAAGAGGTAAGCGAGTGGCAAGCTCTCACCTTGATCCCGAAAGCATGGAGAGGATGGACTATCTTATCCACTGCCTTAAAAAGGAGGGTATCTACGTTTATCTCGATATGCTTACCTATAGGACATTCCGCTCCGATGAGGGCGTTGAAAATGCCCACGGTATAGCTCAAAAGGGGGGGTATTCGGGAAAGCCCTACAGTGTGTTCTCCCGTAAGCTTATCGATCTGCAAAAGGAGTTTTGCCAAGAGATCTGGTCACATCACAATCCCTACACAGGGCTTAAATATTGCGATGATCCTGTTTTTGTAATGACCGAGATAACCAACGAATGCGAGCTTTTCAGCGATTTCAAGCTGGAGGATTACGCCGAGCCCTATAAGAGTGAGTTTTTGTCCTACCTTGAAAAGTGGCTTAAGGAAAAGGGGATCGACAGAAGCCTCGATTCCTTTAACGTTATAGATAAAGAGGATAAGGATCTTCTTGAGTTTAAGGTAGATCTGCAGGATCGTTATTATAGGGAAATGATGGATTGCATGAAGCAGGCGGGAGTAAAGATCCCCATTGCGGGAACAAACTGGGAAAGAGATCCCTATAACCACCGCACTCAGCTCACCTGCGATTTCCTTGATAGTCACGCCTACCACTACGATTGGAAATGGAAGGAATTTGAAAAGCACTGCATTAATCAGGGCACAAGCCAAAGAGAGGGAAGCTATCTTGCGGGATGCGGTTATAACACCGATGCCAACATGCCTACCTATATTTCAGAATGGGACGTCCCCTGGCCCAACGAGAGAAGGGGAGAGAGCGTTGTTTACACTGCCGCATTGGGCGCCTTCCAGGGCTGGAGCGGCTTTGCTATACATACCTACTCCTATTCCGCACGCCTTGACAGAATGGATAAGCTGGGCTCGGAGGCGGTCTGCGATAAGATAGGAAACGTTCCTTACAGACAGGGCGTATTCTCTGCCTGGAACGATCCTGCAAAGTTCGGACTTTTCTACCACGCAGCTCTTATTACCAGAAGAGGCGACGTCAGCGAGGGTAAGACCCTTTACGGCATCGATAGCTCCGAGCTTTTCAAGTGGGACAGAACAAGGACCCGCAAAAATATTGAAAAATACAGATTCGTCAGCGATTTCGGGATGAAGAATTCACTTCCTCCCTTGCCGGAGTGCGATGATGCCGACGATATTTATTCCGATAACGGCGAGCTTTACAGAAACCCCAAAAAGGAATTGGGCTACGTTGACACCGCTATGACCAAATGCGTATACGGCTCTCTCGGTAATAACCCCCAAATACGTATTAATGGCCTGGAGGTGGATTGCAAGACCGATTATGCCGTTATTGCAATGAGCTCGCTGACCGATAAGGCAATAGCCGAGTCCGATAATATCCTTCTTACCGTGGTGGGAAGAGCCGAGAACACCGATGCCAAATTCTCGGGCGAGCTTATGCTTGATATCGGAAGGGCTCCCGTTCTTTGCGAAAATATCAGAGCAGATATCGCCCTTTCAACCTGCTACGGCGATATGAACGTGTGGGCTATCAGCCCCGAGGGATATTTGGTGGGAATCGTCCCCACTACCTACGAGGACGGAAGGTTGAAATTCACTCTCGGAGAAACCTCCAGAAGTATGTACTATCTCATCGTAAGATCTTAAAGGAGAGAGAAAATGATAAAATTCGGTTGGAGTCAAAGGACAATAGCTATGGATGGGCCGGTCTTTATTACCGGACAGTTTTACGAAAGAATATCAAAGGGCATTCTCGATCCCAACACCCTAACTGCCTTTGTGGCTGAGGGCGAGGGCGGGGTCAGTATTATGGTCTCCGTGGATCACACAAGTGTATGTGACGGTATCATTTTCGAAATCAGAAACGCCGTAAAGGAAAAGGATGCTTCAATTCCCGTTGAAAACATCCTTATGAATGCTACTCATACTCATACCGCTCCCAGATATATGAGAAATACCGGCTATGATAAGGCTCCTCTTGATGGAATTGAAGCCATTTCCCCCGAGAAAGTCAGGAGCTTTATTGTAAAACAGGCATCCGATGCCATCGTTGAAGCATATCAAAACAGAAGCGAGGGAAGCTTTGCTTACGGCTACGGATACGCAGTTGTTGCTCATCACCGCAGACCCACTTATTTTGACGATCTGGGGAAAAGGGAATCGGGCCAGGAGCGCGTTGCCGCACTTTATAGCGATAAGTATGCAAGAATGTACGGCAACACAAACGATCCTCAGTTTAAAGGCTACGAGGGTGTTGTAGACAGCAACGTAAACCTCTTTTTCACCTTTGATAAAGATGATAAGCTCACCGGTGCCATAGTCAACGTGCCTTGTCCGTCTCAGAACTCCGAGGTTTTGAATTATCTCAGCGCCGATTTTTGGCACGAGACCAGAAATCTCATCAGAGAAAAATACGGCGACATCTTCATTCTTGCTCAATGTGCCTGCGCGGGCGATATGTCCCCCAGAACTCTGCACTACCGCGATGCCGAAAGGAGAAAATACCTTTTGAAATACGGTGAAGATGCGGAAAGAGAAATGTGCAACAGAAACGAGATAGCACAGCGTATTTCTCAGTGCTTTGATGAGGTCTATTCCTGGGCAAGTAAGGAAAAGATAAGAGATGCAAGGGTCGTTCATAAGAACCTTATTATGGATCTTGACGTGTGGAAGATAAGCGAGGAGCAGTATAAGGAGGCACTTGAGCAGTATGAGGAGCTTTTGGCAAAGGGCTACGAGAAGACCGATGATGCTTTGAAGGATTTCAAGCACAATACTATACGATCCTGTGCCATTTCCAGAGCAGAGGGGATCGTTGATCGTTATCTTGATAAGGCCGAAAAGAAACCTATCGAGGCTCACGTTGTGCGCATAGGCGACGTAGCGTTCTGCTCCAACCCCTTTGAGCTTTACATCAGCTATCAGCACCGCATTCAGGCTCGCAGCCCCTTTACTCAGACCTTTGCGGTTCAGCTTGCCGCAAGCATCGGTACCTCGGGCTATCTGTGCACACCTCAGGCGGCGGAGAATATGGGCTACAGTGCCATAATGTATAGCTGCCAGGTCTCTCCCAGGGGCGGAGACGAGCTTGTTGAAAAGACCCTTGAGGAATTGGAAGAGCTTAGTAAAATATAATTACGTAGTTTAACGGGAGGCGTTTAGCCTCCCGTGTTTTTTATCGGCTAAATCTTACCCACTTGCTTATAATAATGCACAAAAAAACGAGGAAACTATTGACAAATTTAGCTATTTATGGTAATATACATATAGAGAAATCTCGAGAATTACAGGAGGATAAAAAAATGAAGCTTATCTTTTCTTTTTGTTTTCATTACCCGTGCGCTAAAACGGGCTTTCTGTATGGAGAGGATCCAATAAAAATCAGCTGATTATGCGCACGGCACAAGAAAGGTGTTGTGCGCTTTTTTGATTTTTTGATAATGAAAGGAGAAAAAATGAAAAAAATAATTACCTTATTTTTACTTCTTGCGCTTTTTACATCCTGTGCTTCTCCTGCGGTGAGTAACACCTTGCCACAAAGCACTGAACCAATAACGGAGCAAACAAAGAGCGAGGAACAGAACACAACGGATAAGGATTTTGTGTACGTAGACTATGCCCAAGCAAACAGATTTGTAGTTTTTAGTGATATTCTCCTTGAAAAAATAAAACAGGTGTATTCTAAGTGGAATGCAGACAGTTTTGAGGACAGAAATTTTGCGGTTACTTTCGAAGAACTATCGGCTGTTTCGGATAAGTTCAAAAATATGTATTCTTGGCTTAAAGAGCTCGGTGAAGTTGTAAGTGTTGATGTTTCAGTAGAACTTAAAGGAAAAACCGCACCAAACGGTAGAGTTTTAAAAAAACTTGAAAATATTGAAGAAGTCGAAAAGTTTCATAATGCTTATATCTACGCCGAAGATACCTATTGGAATTTAGGTTTTTATAAACTTGAAGACTTTTCTGAAAACGCTGAAGATTATAATTATTCCTTGAAAGATGGAACAATCTCCTTTGTGAAAGACGGCATAAGTTTTTCTGTTAACCCCGTATTTGGAGGCTATCAAAATCGTAATTATGAAGATTATATAGAAAACCGCGATCCCGATAAAGAAAGCTTTTTCAGTTATTTAGCAGATCCCAAGACAGCCAAGGAGGCTATTGAATGGTTTGGAAGCGGAGAGCCTTTCCCATATAAAACTACCTTAATTATAGATAACGTAGAGGATTATAACGCCTTTGTCGCTGATAATTCCCAATACTTGGTATATGATTTTGTAAGCTTAGAGCATTTGGAAAAGGAAGGGGAGTTTAAGGAATTCCGCGTACATAATTATAATCCTGATAACAAAATAGAGCATTACAGCTATCTTTTGGAGAAAAACGGTATTGATGTTTGGTGGGAAGTAGATCTGTACCGTTCGCCCCAAAGTCGCCAGTGGCCTTCCGATATAAGGACTTACGTGGATAAAGAAGACGTTCCGGGTGAAAAAATTGAAACGGTTCGTTTTGAACCAATTTATAGGTATTATGCCCAAGGCCTTCCTATGTATGTCTACTACTCTGATGCAAACCTCTACGTCAGTAATTACGCGGAGCTGCCTTTGCTTCAAGGAATCGGCATCAACACCTCCAGTTTCACTATGAATTATGAATGGATCGACGGTATCTACATCTACATTCACGGCTCAAACCTCGGTTTTTACCAAAACGATGACCCCGAAAGTTTTTTGGGGCGCATTTTGGACGGCAAGCTGAATGATAAA
This sequence comes from Oscillospiraceae bacterium, assembly GCA_015063985.1. Classification (GTDB taxonomy): domain Bacteria; phylum Bacillota; class Clostridia; order Oscillospirales; family SIG627; genus SIG685. Next base: position 45,392 of record SVTC01000016.1, read on the forward strand.
AATGAGATAATCGACTTTTTCCAAACAAACAAATGATATTTGGCAATACAAAAGAGGACGGAGAAAAATCTCCGTCCTCTTTATGCTTATAGACCTACTTTATTCTTCGTCCTTATCCAGCCATACGGGGTTTGATATGGACATTATATAATTATGGGTAATATCTCTTACAAGCACTCTGTAGAAGGCTCTCTTTTGAACCTCCATTTCAAGAGCCTGGGGAAGGCTTCCGTCAAAGCATCCTCTGTAAGCAACGCCCTTATCGGTGATGACCGTGATCTCATAGGTGGTGTTCTCGTTAAAGGCGGGGGCATAGAAATCATCCACTCTTAAGCAAAGCCTCATTCCCTCGCGGTAGGCTATTCTCGATCCCATCGGGTGTCCGCCCACGGTCATTTTGATTCCCAAGGCGCCGGGGGCAAAATCGCCCTTTTTCATTTTTTCAAAGAAGGTAGCCGAATCCTTTTTGGAAAGATAGAAGGTGGCAGGAGCTCTGTTGGCGGGGTCGGAGTGGCTGTCGGAGCCGGAGGAAGCATAAACGTGCTTACTCATTGAAAGAAGCTTCGTCCACAGATCGTAGCTTCTCATGGCGCCGTGAGAGCCGTAGCCCCAGATAAGGGTTTCGATAAAGCTGTTTTCTCCAAGATAATAGTCCTCGGGATCCTCCGATGCCATAAGGATCGCAGGATGAGCGTGAACCATAATTCCACCAATGGAGTTTACGTATTCACAAAGCTCGTAAAAGCGCTCCTTTGTGAAGGAGGGATATCCGAATTTGCCCGTAAGCTCGTCGCCCTTGAAGCCGAATTCGGGGAAATTTGCCAGAACCATGGCAAGTCCGTATTTGTGTGGAAAGAGCATATTGTAATGGAAGGTGGCGCAGATGGGATTTTTAAGATCGGTAAAGTAGGTTCCGGGCTCGGTTCCTATAATGAACCTTGTGTCATCCCAGCAGGGGAGGAAGAAGCCTCGCATCTGTCTGTGGTCAACTATCACCGCAAAGTCCATGGAGATCTTATCCATTCTTTCGGCATATTGCTCCAAGGGGAAATTGCCGTCACTGGTGCCGCCGCAGGCGGAATGGCAGTGCAGATCGCCTCTGTAGGGCTTGGTATTTTGGTAGTATTGATCAAGCTCGGAAAAATCGTGATTGTCGGTGCCGATAATGCGATGAGGGTCATCACAGTCGGAGCTTATCCAATCCTCGGCTTTGTTTTCAATATAATCCGGGCCCTTTTTCGGAGGCTCCTTTTCCTGCTCCCACTGTTTTTCAAAGCCGTAGAAGCTGCAGTTTTTCAGAGAAACGTTTTTCGTGCTTCCGCCGATGCTGATGGCGCAAGCGTTGCCTCTTGTGTCCTCGAAAATGCAATTATCCGCCGAGAAGGAGGAGTTGTCGGAATAGAGGAAGGGGTTAATGGGGCTTTCTCCCTCTCTTGATGCGTTCTTAAAGCAGGAGCTTTCCAGCTTTATAACGATATCTTTGTCGCTTTCGGTCGATCTTCCGAAGAATATGCCGTTTTCAGCCCTGAGCTCCGACACGTAGGAGTTTTTGATCACGTAAGAGCTTTGCTTTTGGGTCTTGGCGCAGTGGCAGTATTGGCGGGGGATAGAGCAAAATCCGAATACCTGCGTGGTGCCGTTTACCACAAGTCCGTCGATGGTGACCTTGTCGGAGCAAAGGTCAAAGAGATTGGCTCCGTAACGGCAATCGAAAAAGTCCTTGTCCTGGCGGATATTCTCAAAGAGCAGCTCTCTTACAGTGCCTTCTGCGGAAATGGGCTTTGCAAACACGTAGAAGCTGTGTCCGCTGGGGCTTTGGTGGATAAGATTCTTAAAGTGGTATTTTGAATCGTGGGTGACGTTTGAGGTATAGCAGGCAAAACGGGATTTTTTCAGTGTTACGCCGTCGATATAAAAGCTTGTTACCCCCTCTCCGTCAAGGTATACGTTTCCGAAATCGTAGCCACCGCGGAAAATCGTCTCGTTGTCTCCGCCTCTTAAGGGATTCTGCTCGGGAAGCTCGCGGGGATCGGCGGGCTTTAGGTTGGGGGATATCCCCGCACGTTGACCCAGAATTATTCTTGAAGCTAAAAATTTTACAATGTTTTTGTGAGTGCGTCCAACGGGATGCTCTCCGGCAGACATAAGTATAACGGGTGCGTTAAGCTCTATCTCGGGCACTCCATCGATCAATACCTCGGGGATATCTTTTGCGGCATCGTTGGCATCCTTCAAGGTGAAGAAGAGGTTTTCGCCTTTGGTAACCTGATAATCCGTTCCTTTGAAATTAAAGCTGTTGCCGTCAAACTTTTCTTCGTCGGCAATAACGGCATAATAGCCTTTTGGCAATCGTTCCATGATTTTTCTCCTTTACAGTAAAGCCCTCAGCATTCTTATTTCTCTGTCTACCTGATCCAGCTTCCAAAGTATGTGCTTTTTGTCACCTGTATATTCCATAGAGGGCTCGAAGCCCAGAACCGAATCTGCCTCCACCAACGGTATTGCCTGGGCGGCATTTTCCTTTTCGGCTTGCAGGATGTCTATCATTTTTAGGATGAGCTCGGTTTGTCTTTCTCCATCACCAAGCTCTCTGCGCTCCTTGTCGAGCATAAAGAATCTTTTTGTGTTGAGAACTGTTATTATAGTGCGGTACATAAACTTGCCCATGTTTATAAGTCTTTCCAGCTCCTCATTGGACTCGTTTATATCTTCTAAAAGTCCGATGCCCTTTAAAAGGAGGCTATTTACCTTTTCATAGGCTTCTATCTCCTTGGGGATGCGGACCTCTCCGGGAGCGCCGCCGCTTGCAAAGTGGTATACGTTGCTGTAGAAGCCACTGCCAAGTCTGTGCATTGCGAACTTGTCCTGAGGAGGACTTACCGCCATATAGGGCTCGCGGCCGGCGTATATGGGATGGGCGGGACCTATTCTCAGTGCGCCGTACTGATCCTCGTTGGTGGGGACCATATTGGCAAGAGCCTCGCTCCAAAGCCGCATTGCCTCCGCCTTTTTTTCAAGGTCGGTCTTTCCCAGATACAGCGCCAGGATCTTGGGGATATATTCATCCAGGTCAACTCTCGGCTCGCGGAATGCCCATTTTGCTATCTCGCTGATAATTGATGGGTATACTCCGTAATGTATGGAATCCAAAAGGCTGGAAAGGTTGTTGTTGTCATGGGCTTTTCTCAGCTCCTCGAATCTTTCTGCCCAACGGTACGGTGCGGGGGTGTAGGGGATAGCGCCGAAGTCCCAGGTCTTTCCGCCTGTGTTGGCGATCGTCTCCAGACGTATTCCGCTTTTTGTTGCCTGCTCGGCTTCGGTGAGAAAATAATAACCCGGCTTTACCACTCTAAGCGAGTAGTCGCAGCACATTTCTTCCACTCCGTCCAGATCGTAGTGTTCGAACATCTCCCAGCCGCAGTTTAAAATAACGTCCTTTGGTAGGTTTGCAATGAGCTTTTGTCTGAGCTCCTTTGGTCTGGAGCCCCAGTTGTAGCTGCTGAGTATTATCTCAACTCCCGGCTTGACCTTGTCCACTGCCTTGCGGATCATTTTAAGAAGCAAGGGCCAGTCGCAGCAGGGATACCAGCCGGACTTTTGCCCCGGACGCAGAGAGGGGTCTCGACTGGGGAATTTTACCGCTTCGCCTACTATGCATAGTCCTTTTATAAAGGGGCATTCATCAAACAGCTTTCCGTAAAGCTCGTCGTAAAACCTTTGTGCCTCCTCGCCCTCGGGGTATACCTCGTGGGCGGTGTAGCTTTCCACGTATATATCAAAGCCGTATTTGGAGGAGCGCTGTGCCAGATCTTTAAAATTCTGAAAACCCTTCTGGTTTTCGTTAACGCCCTTTATCCACAGCATCAACCCGGTGAAGCCGTGATGGGCAAGCAGAGAAAGATATTCGTCGGGATATTCGCCTATGCCGTAGCCGGACATAACGCAACGTGGCTCGAACATAAGGCTTCCGTTGAAAACACCTTTTTTAAGAAAAGGAGCACGTCGTAGATTCATCAGGTCTTCAACGTAGTAAAGTCCCTGGGCGATACCGCGGCTATCCTTGGCTTCCACAGTGACTTTTTCATCCACTGTTATGCGGTAGCCTCTTTTTCCGAATTCCTCCTCGGGACAGAGCTTTATTATAAGATCAGCCCTGCTTTCGTCGCGGGTCAGCGAGGCTTCAAGCTCCATTGTGGTAAAAAGGTAGTCTGCAATATCCTTTGCGGAGGTAGTGAGCATCTCGTCGGCATTCTTGGGCAAATAAACCTTTACGTCGTTGCTGAAGCCGAATTCGTCACTGTTTGCAGTGAGGTCTTTTTCGACTATTCCCGTCTTGTGTACCGAGGTCAGCCTTTTCAAGAAATCGTAATTGGATTCTGTCTTCATTTTTTCTCTCCCTTTTGATAAACTCATTTGACTTAAAGAATAATAAAGAAAAATACCGCATTTATATCCTTTTATATGGCTTCATTATACAGTAATACGTTTGTAAAATCAATAGAAAAATCGAAAAAAAACGGCTATTTTCAAGGCTATGATCTCTGCTTTTTCATAGCCCGATCCGTGACCCTTCTTTCTCCTGTCCGAGTTATAAAAAAACACTTTTTTATATAAAAAAATAAATTTTCCTATTGACAATTATTTATTATTCTGCTATACTATACCTTGTCGGTGCAATAGTACCGGCGGTAAAATGAGGAAGTATTTGTGCTCAAAAGGCTGTAACTGCCCCTCCTCGGAGACCTTACTCCGTGTAAAAATCAAAGGAAAGAGGGTAATAGCGGAGTGAGCATCGCTTCGAGCTATTACTTCATACGCGGGTATGGCGGAATTGGCAGACGCGCTAGATTCAGGTTCTAGTGATAGCAATATCATACAGGTTCAAGTCCTGCTACCCGCACCAGAAAAAAGCATCGACTTTGTCGGTGCTTTTTTCTATCCAATCCGAAGGATTGGTATGTAATCAACGCGCCCCGCGCGTTGCATGTAATCCGTTGCCTCGCGACGGCATGGCATCGCGCTTTAGCGCGTATTCACGTTTCTCCGCCTTCGGATTGATTCCATACATCACTTCGTGATGATTCCATACGCGACTTCGTCGCAATTCCATACAAGGCTTCGCCTTGATTTCATACACGCCTGCGGCGTGTGAAATTCGCTGTGAGCAGCGAGTGGGTGGATTTAATTTCACTTTCTGCGGTAGCAGAAAATTTCACAATTTACGGAGTAAATTATTTCACCGTGAGCGTAAGCGAACGATTTCACTAAAAACGAACGGTTATGCAAGAGTTCGAATCCTTAATACAAACCAAAAAATATCTTTTTTGTAGCCCATAGCCAACAAAAACAGAATATTTGTCTACCGACAAATGTTCTGTTTTTGTTTATCCAAGCCGCAGGCTTGGTATATCATTGACGCACGAAGTGCGGTGCATATCATCAAGGTCGGCAAGCCGACCTTGTATCTCATCACGCGCCGGCGTGCATCCTTCTGCGGCTTGATGATATACCGCAAGCTGCGGATGATATACAATGCTTTGTCTTGATTTGTTTTCAAAAATGTGTTATAATTATCTTGTCTGATAAACTGTGGAGTGTGTTGATATGAAGCTTGAAATATTGCCGTACGGTATCACCGTGTGCCAATTGGCGGATCTTTCGCAAGTGGAGTTGAAAAACGGTTTTTATTTTCTATCCCGTACCGATGAGGAGATATCTCTTGTTTGCAAAACCTCTGAGGTGCCTGAGCTAACGGTGAAAAGAGAGGATGGCTGGCGAGGCTTTCGCATAGAAGGCGTGCTGGATTTTTCCCTTGTGGGTATATTAGCGGGTATTTCGGCGGTGCTTTCTCAAAACAGTATCGGTATCTTTGCCGTTTCCACCTACAATACCGACTACGTGCTTGTAAAGGAAAAGGATCTGGAGAAGGCGATAAAGGTCTTAAGCGAGGCAGGTTACACGCTTAAGTGATCATTGTTGATATTTTTTTATCTTTGTGATATAATACCTTGGCACGAAAGGGGAGAGGTTTATGAATATTCTTCACGTGAAATATGCCGTTGAGGTTGCAAGACTCGGTTCGTTGAATAAGGCGGCTGAATCACTTATGATCGCCCAACCGAATATAAGCCGCTCTATCAAGGAGCTTGAGGCAGATCTGGGTATCATCATATTCCAAAGAAGCGCCAAGGGAATGGTCCTGACTCCCGATGGAGAGGAATTTATGGATTGCGCTCGGGATATTCTTCAAAGAATAGATAATATGGAGCGATCCTATAAGGACGGCTACAATAAAAAGCAAAAATTTTCCATTTCCGTTCCCCGTGCCTGTTATATTTCCGCCGCCTTTGCGGAGTTTTCAAAAACCATCGGAGAAGGCGAGATCGAGGTATATTACGAGGAAACAAATTCAAAAAACACCATTAAAAAGTTAACCGAAAACGAATACAAGCTCGGCATTATCCGTTACTGTGACAGCTATGACAAGTATTATAAGGCGATGCTGGAGGAAAGAGGCTTGGCTTATGAAATGGTAGCCGAATTTTCATACGTTCTCATTATGAGTGCCAACAATCCCTTGGCCGCCAAGGAGACGATAACCTACGACGATCTTTCGTCTTTTATCGAGATAGCCCACGCAGATCACTACGTTCCCTCTCTTTCCGCTTCCAAGGTATTCAGGGAGGAGCTGCCGGATAACATTTCTCAGCGTATATTTGTATTCGAGAGAGGCAGTCAATTCGATCTTCTTTCGGAAAATCCCAGAACCTTTATGTGGGTATCCCCTGCATCCCAGCAGATACTTGATCGGTATAATCTTGTTCAGCGGGTATGCGAGGGTAACAAAAGAACCTATAAGGACGTTTTGATCTACCACAAGGGATATAAGCTTTCAAGGTTCGACAAGGATTTTATAACCGCCCTTTGCGATGCGAGAAGAAAATTCGTAAAATGAATCAAAATTGCTCTGCTGATAAGCGGAGCTTTTTTATTTGATAGGACGTATATCGATATTGATAATAGCGATATAACAATTTGATTATTCTCAAAGTTTGGGTGATATGCTATAATTTACGATGTAAAAAATGGAAATACTATGGCGCACTTCGGGCGGTCGTAATTATTAATGGAGATAAAGCATATGTATAAGATACTGAGAAAGAAGATACTGAATCCGACAGTAACGCAGATGGAGATCGAGGCACCGCTGGTAGCAAAGAAGGCAAAGCCGGGGCAATTTATCATACTGAGAGTAGACGAAAGCGGAGAAAGGATCCCCCTGACGATAGCGGGAGCGGATAAGGAAAGCGGAGGAGTAAAGATCATATTCCAGGTAGTGGGAGCAACCACCACCAAGCTCAATGCAAAAGAGGAAGGCGAATATATAAGCGACTTTGTGGGCCCCTTGGGAACCGCAA
>SVTC01000001.1 GCA_015063985.1 Oscillospiraceae bacterium
CGCGGCAACGATGAAATCTTCACTTCGTTCAGATGAAATCCAAGGACAAGTCCTCGGATGAAATCAAATCCGTCTATATACAACCCTGCGAAGCAGGATTTCATCGCAAACGCGATTTCATCCACCGAAGGTGGATTTCACCCGTCGAAGACGGATTTGACTGCGTGTTCTCCGTTAAGGATAACACGCTAAATTCGGGATGGTGTTTTACATAATTTTGATATTTATTTTGTTATGTAAACCTGATCACAGCTCGTTTTTTGCAACCTGAAGCATTATCGCACATTCCATACGCTTCTTAAAGAGCTTGCAGCCGTATTCGTATATAGCTGTAATATCACCGCCGGAGTGGTATGCATTAGCGGCGCAACCGCCGGAGCAGAAGAGCTTAGCCCAGCAATCACGGCACTGGGGTCTTGAGCAAGCATTGCACTGCTTAAAGCTCTCTGTAAGCTTATGATTTGTAACGCCGTCATAAACGTTACCCATAAGATATTTTTCATCACCCACGAACTGATGGCAGGGATAAAGATCTCCCCAGGGAGTGACCGCCAGATATTCGGTTCCCGAGCCGCAGCCCGAAAGTCTTTTATAAATGCAGGGGCCGTGGCTGAGATCGATCATATAGTGATAGAAGGTAAAGGGTCGGCCTTCCTTTTCTCTTTTCAGCATTTCCTTTGCCAAAAGCTCGTACTGCTCAAAGAGCTTGGGAAGATCCTCATCGGTCAGAGCGTATTCATCGCCTGGGGCGCACACAACGGGCTCCATACTTAGCTGGGTAAAGCCCAGATCTGCCATATGTATTATATCCTGCAAAAAGTCTGTGTTGTGATGGGTAAAGGTGCCGCGCATATAATAGCCCTCCTGATTGCGGCTGAGGGCGAATTTTTTGAATTTATCCACGATGCGGTCGTAGCTTCCGTTGCCGCCGATATCCTTTCTCAAGCGGTCGTGGACTTCCTTTCTGCCGTCAAGGCTCAGCACCACGTTATGCATATGCTCATTGGAGAAGTTGATAACGTCATCGTCTATAAGCAAGCCGTTGGTAGTAAGGGTGAAGCGGAAATTCTTGCCCCTTTCCTTTTCCACGCTTCTGGCATAAAGCACCAGCTGCTTTACCACGTCCCAATTCATCAAGGGCTCGCCGCCGAAAAAGTCTACCTCCAGATTCGTTCTTCCGGGGGAGTTTTCCATAAGAAAGTCCAGAGCGCGCTTTCCTACCTCAAAGCTCATAAGAGCTCTGTCGCCCTGATATTTTCCTTGGCTTGCAAAGCAATAATTGCAGTTGAGATTGCAGGTGTGGGCAACGTGCAGACAAAGCGCCTTAACGTCGCGGCTTCTGTTCTTTAGCTCTCCTGCCAAATGGGAAAGCTTATCCTCGGAAAAGAGCTTGCCCTGCTTTTTTAACTCGTTTACGTCCTCGAGACACTCTCTGATCTCGCTCTCGTTTACGTCCTCCAGATGGGAATATTTTTCCAATATCTGCTTTACTATATCCTCTTCTCCGACGCCCTTGTCTATAAGAGCTATGATATCGTAAGCCACCTCGTCAACGGCGTGGACGGAGGATGAGTGTACGTCAAGGACTATGTTGTATCCGTTAAGCTTAAACTGATGGATCATATCTAAACCTTTCAAAAAAAATTGCCGCTTGCCTTTGAGGGCAGGCGGCTTTGGTAAAGCTTGTTATGCCTTCTTGTTTTCGCACTGCTGATTTGCAACGCCGCAGGAGGTCTTGCAGGCAGACTGGCAAGAGGTCTGGCACTCGCCGCAACCGCCGTTCTTAACGCTCTTTGTAAGATCTCTGGTCTCGATAGTCTTGATTCTCTTCATTTTGAGTTCTCCTTTATACTGTAAATGGAATGATTTCATATTTTCTTTATTTTACCGCAAAACCTTCTTCTTGTCAAGAGTTTTGCCAAATTTAAGCATCGCAGACGCAAAGAAAACCTTCTTTGGCGCCGCCGTTGGTGCTGACAAGCTTTTGAGAGCCCTCAAAAAGCCCTTGTATAATCTCGCTAAGCTCCAATGATATCTGCTCTCCGGGGCATACTAAGGGTATTCCGGGGGGATACGCCCAAAGATATTCCGTGCTCACCTTTCCCGCGCAATCCGAAAAACGTATCGCCTTACAGGGCTTTTTCAATGCCTCGTTGCAGGGGAGCGCGATCCTTGGAAGCTCGGGCGAAAAGCTGTTTATGGGATCCCCTTGGGGGACTTTTATCCGAGAGAGAGCACTTATGGTTCTTGAAGCGTCCCTTTCATCGGTTCCCGTTCCCGTCATAAGCAAAAGGTTGTTTCCCAAGCTCATTTCGGGATATATCCCCATTTTTTCAAGCTCTTTTTGCACAAGCCTTCCTTGGGCGGGGAATCTTAAAAGGCACTTTGTTTTGTCGTAACTCCATATCCCTTCGCCCTTTCCTATCAGATCAAAGCCGTTCATTTGAGAAAGCTTTAGTCTGAATTCGTCTACCGTGCTTGAAAAGCCTTGTAAAAGCTTTTCTCCCTCTTTTAAAAGAGTGTTTACACAAAGATCTATGCTTGCCATTAAGATATAGGACGGGCTTGAGGATTGAAGCATCTGCAGGTGACGGAAAAAGTCGGATCTGTTTACTCTGTCAGAGCAGATATGTGCAATTCCCGTTTGCGTGAGAGAGGGCAGAGTTTTGTGAAGGCTTTGGATGACTATATCTGCACCGCATTTAACGGCGCTTTTTTCAAACACACCGTATAGCCCGAGATGCGCACCGTGAGCTTCGTCTACCAACAGAATACTGTTATGGCTGTGGCAGATCCTTGCAATGCTCTCCACGTCGCTTATAACGCCGTCATAGCTTGGGGAGGTGATGACCACAAGGGCGCCGTCGGGATAGCTTTTCAGCGCATTCTCAACGCTTTCGGCGGTAACCGAAAGAAATATCCCTCTTTTTTGGCAGTAAGATGGCATGATATAGCTTGTGGGAAGGGATGAAAGCTCTGCGGCGTGATAAACGCTCTTATGGCAGTTTCTGGCTATTATAAGCGGCTTTTTTTGAGAGAGCACGGCACTGAGTATGCCCGCAGTGGATGAGCCCACAAGATAAAAGCTTTCCTTTGCACCCCAAAGCTTTGCCGCCAAAGCCTGGGATTCAAATAAACATTCTTGCGGATCAAAAAGATCGTCGAAGTCACTTATCTCCGTAATATCCAAAGAAAAGATATCGTTCCACAGCTTGTCGCAGCCCTTTCCCTTGTGTCCGGGCATATGAAGCCTTACAGGGTCTTTTTCTCGGTGGTTTATAAGCCTTTGGTAAAGGGTCATTTTCGGTCTTCCTTCTTTTTTCTTTGATATTATTATAATTCATACCGTGGTTTATGTCAACTAAAGATAAGGCAAAAATTGGTATAAATATTTTTCGCTTTCGGTGTTATACTAAGAGCGTGCCCGATGAAAAGAACTTGGGCGGAAAAATGCAAGATGCATTTTAAAAAGATTCTAAGGAGAATTTAAATAATGAGAAAATCTCTTGTTCCCGAAGCTAAGGAAGCTCTTAACAGATTTAAGATGGAAGCCGCCGGCGAGGTTGGCGTAAACCTTAAGCAGGGTTACAACGGCGATCTTACTGCCAAGCAGGCAGGAAGCATCGGCGGTCAGATGGTTAAAAAGCTCATTCAGAATGCTGAGAACAGCATGAAGTAAATGAGAGATCCCGAGGGCGAGCCCTCGGGATCAATTTTTTTTTGCCAAAATAACGTGTTTAGGACATAATTTCATTTTTTTGTCTTCACTTAAAGCTTTTTATATTGACAAGGAAGAAAAGTTCAAATAGAATATAAAATACAGATTTACTACGTAAGGGGACATAAGTATGCGCCGCATATATATGATAGGTAATACTCATTTTGATCCTGCATGGCTTTGGACCTGGGATGAGGCAATGGCATCCATACGTGCAACCTTTCGTTCCGCTTTGGAGCGAATGAAGGAGGATGACGAGTTTATTTACAGCTTCTGCACCCCTGCAGTATTTGAGTGGATACAAAAGACAGATCCTGAAATGTTTGAAGAAATCAGGCAACGCGCCATAGAAGGGCGTTGGGATATTCAAGCAGAGGGATGGTGGCTTCAACCGGATTGTAATGCGCCTTGCGGGGAGAGTCTTATACGTCAGGGATTATACGGACAGCAGTACTTAACCGAGCATTTCGGGAAAAGGGCGACTACCGTTTTTAATTTCGATAGCTTCGGCCACGGACCGTCTTTGCCGCAGATACTAAAAAAATGCTGCTTGGATAATTATGTATTTTCCCGACCTGCCCTGAAAGAACAGAGTCTGGAAAAGGAGTTATTCGTATGGAAATCTCCCGACGGAAGCGAGGTTCTTGCTTATCGCAGTGATGCCGACGGAGTGGGGAAATATAACAGACAAACAGAGGATTTTATTCAAATGCAGTTGGAGCGTTGGGAAAACTGCGGTCATGATCTGATGTTGGTTTACGGCGTTTCCGATCACGGAGGAGCACCGACAAAGCAGGCAATTTCCGCCATCCGAGAATTGAAGAATACAATTGACGGCGTTACGGTCAAAATGGCAAGTACCACTGAATTTTTTGCAAAGCAGAGAGGAAAAATTAAAACCACCTTCTGTGGAGAACTGATGACCCGCTATTACGGAGTCTTTTCCAACCATGGAGAAATAAAGAGGAACAATCGCAGAGCCGAATATGCCGTTACCCGTGCGGAAAAGGCTTCCTGCTTTGCTCAAATGCTCGGATACTCTTTCTATCCGGCTAATGAATTGAAGCAATGCTGGAAAGACGTTATGTTCAATCAGTTTCACGACATTCTTGGCGGTGCGTGTATACCCCAATGCTATGACGATGCCGCAAATCTTCACGGCAGAGCTATTCAAACTGCCAATGAGATAAGTAATTTCACTTTGCAAAAAATTGCGAAAAATATTAAAATGCTCGGCAATAACGAGGATTCCGTTTGGAATCTCTGCATTTTCAACCCGAATCCCACAACTTATGAGGGGATTTTAGAGGCAGAGGTGCAGTGGATCTGGGAATTTCCCTGGTATTTCGGAGAAATCGAATTGATAGATGAGTCGGGCGCGGTTCACGATACGCAGATTATAACAGAGCGTTCCAACATTCCGGGCTTTCGCAGCAGATTTGCCTTTAATGCCCGAATTCCCGCTTTCGGATACCGTACTTATGCCGTTAGAAAAACAGAGCGGGAAGTCACTCGGGATTTTGGAGACTGTGATATTGTTTCGCCGTTTGAGTTTCGCGCCTTTGAGGACAATGGAGATACCTGGTGCTTCAAAACCACCGAGGGCTACGGCAAAACGTGCGAGAAGCCGATTCTTGAAAGCAGAAAAACAGTGGAAAACGGAGATTTGTTTACCACCGTCAAGCAGGTTTGGCGCTTTAGAAGCTCCATTCTTGAGGAATATATCACCCGATACGCAAAAAGCGGACTTATTGATTACCGTTACCGTGTTAATTGGAATGAAAAGCATATTGTATTGAAGCTTGTTCCTACTGACGGTAAAAAGCCGCAGAACGTGTTGGCCGCCGTTCCCGGGGGCTCTATTGTCCGTCCTATGGATGGCAGGGAATATCCTGTCGGTCAGTGGATCGGCTGGGGAGAGGGAAAGGACGGCAAATGCCTTTTGCTCGACGGAATATTTAGTTATAACACCGATGAATATCCTCAGCTGACAATTTTAAGAAGCCCGATTTACGGAGATTTGCGCCGCGGAGAATTGCGCGAGGAATTGGATTATCAGTATATGGAGCAGGGAATTACTTTCGGCAAAATACGTATAATCCCCGAGGCGGTTTCTCCTGCCACGGCAGTCGCAGGTGCAATGCAGTGGAACGATCCGCCTATAGTGGTGTGCGAGGCAAATCACGGTGGTACCTTGCCTCCTACGGCAACGGGACTCAGCTTGGATTGCGATAATGCAGTGGTTACCGCATTGAAACAGGCGGAGGATTCGGACGGTTACGTTTTGCGCTTGACGGAGTATAACGGAATAAGCGGAAGCATTAAGCTGAAATTGGGTGAAAACAAAGCTGTTGAAGTACGGCTTTCTCCCTATGAAATAAAAACCCTGCGATTTATGAAGGACGGCAGTGTCAGGGAAACGAATATGCTTGAGGATTTGACAACTCAGGAGTAATTATAATAAACGCGTTTGATTTCAGTGGGAGGTATCATTATGTATATAACAAGAAAAACACATAAAGAAACTGATTGGGATAAGATCGCTCTTTTGGCTAAATCGGGAGAACTTAACGTTGGCGACGAGATATCCGATGAACTTAAGAATAACGAAGGTATTACTTATACCGTGGCACATATTACAGAGGATTACGTTCATTTTATCAGCAAGGATTGCTTAAAGCAAAGAGTTCCGTGGAATAAAAACGAGCTCCACCAAAAGAACCCCGGAAGCTTTCGGGATTCCTACCTTTGCAAGCTGCTTAACGAAAGCGTGTGGGATTTGCTTCCTGAGGACTTGCAGAAGGTGATAACGCCCAGAAAATGTGTGCAGATCAAGGACGAGTGGAAAGAAAGCTTTTTGATGAATTTGTGGTTGCCGTCGGAATATGAGGTTTTCGGTAAGGTTTGGGCCACGGGAATTCGCGAGGGCGAACAGTTTGAAATTTTCAAAGACCGCCGAAATATAACAAAGGGAGCAGGCCAAGGCGGTAGCTGGGATGCATGGTGGACTATGTCAAGCGGCGGAAACAAGATACACGGCGGAAGTGCTTCCGAAGTCTCCTATTTAAGCATAGCAAACTATTTTGGCGGAGACAGAACAAGTTATTTTGCAAATCAACACGTTGTGCCGATTTGCTTCTCCATTGGCAGGAGGTAAGAAATGGCTTATCAGCTTCAAAAGAGAGAGTGTTTCTTTGACGATTTTTTGCTGAATACAGAGCTTACAACAGCTGAGCGTCAGATTCATCACCCAATACGCCGGGAACGTGTTATGGTTCACGACGAGCTGTGGGAGGGAGACGGTTGCACTTACCACAACTTTTTCCGTGACGGAGATATTTATAGGATGTATTATACTTCCTTTGGCTTTGACAGCTCCAACGTGGCACCCTGCATTTGTTATGCCGAAAGCAGGGACGGGCTCAATTGGGTAAAGCCTAAGCTGGGAATTTGTGAGTTTAACGGCTCTAAGGATAATAACATCATTTTGAAGACTATGAACGTTATGGTCGGTTGCGATAATTTTATGGTTTTCAAGGATGAAAATCCCGCTTGTTTGCCTGAGCAAAAATATAAGGCGATCGGTTTGGATTTTACAGAGCTTAACGGAGAAAAGACGGAGTGCTTGAATCTTTTTTGCAGCGAAGACGGAATTCACTTTAATTTCAAGCGCATACTGTCAACGTCGGGAGCCTTCGATTCACTGAACGTGGCATTTTGGGATCCCTTGTGTGAAAAGTACCGTTTGTATTTTCGCAGCTTTCACAGTTTTGAAGGTCAAAACGGCAACGTTAATATGACAAGGCAGGACGTCAGGGATATTTGCTATATGGAATCAAAGGACTTCGAGACTTGGAGCGAGCCTCGGCTTCTGGATTTCGGCAATGCCTATGATATTCCTCTTTATACCAACGTAATACAGCCTTATCCCTATGCTCCCCATATTTACGTGGGATTTCCCAGCCGTTATATTGAGCGGATTGCCTGGACGGAGAATTTTCAGGAGCTGTGTGGCTTGGAGGCTCGGAATTTGCGGTATAAGGAATGGCCGAGATATGCTCTTGCGGTAACGGATTGTGTGTTTATTACCTCCCGCGACGGAGTACATTTTAAAAGGTATGACGAAGCTTTTCTTCGCCCGTCGCCTGAAAATGACCGTAATTGGGTGTACGGCGATTGCTATCCCACCAGAGGCTTTGTTGAAACGGCCTCGGCGGAAAGGGGAGCAGAGTCGGAGCTGTCTATGTACGTTCACGAAAATCATTGGATGGGGATTCCTGCGGAGCTTTACAGATATTCCATTCGTCGCGACGGCTTTGTTTCTTTGCATGCCGGTGCTGAGGAAAAGCTTGCGGTCACCAAGCCTTTTGTTTTCAGCGGAGGAAAAATGTATGCCAATATAGAAAGCTCTGCTTGGGGCTATCTATATTTCACTCTCATTACCGCTGACGGAACCCGTATAGAAAGCACAGAGATTTTCGGTAACTCGACCGAACGCAGAATTCATTTTCCGGAATTTGACATTTCCCGGCTGAGTGGTAAGGAGCTGGTGCTTGAAGTGAAGCTGCGGGATGCCGATTTGTATTCTTTTCGTTTTGAATGAGGGCACTCATCGTGAATTGATGGCTCTCGGCGGAAGGTATCATCAGCTTTTCACAACGCAGGCAACAAGATACGTTTCAAAATAATGTTAAAAAATTCAAAGATCCCGAGGGCGAGCCCTCGGGATCAATTTTTTTGCCCAAATAGCGTGTTTAGGGCAGAATTTCATTTTTTTGTCTTCACTTAAAGCTTTTTATATTGACAAGGAAGAAAAGTTCAAATAGAATATAAAATACAGATTTACTACGTAAGGGGACATAAGTATGCGCCGCATATATATGATAGGTAATACTCATTTTGATCCTGCATGGCTTTGGACTCTCAAGAGGCGGGGCTTGAAGTGAAAATGCACGATGCCGATTGGTATTCCTTCCATTTTGAGCGATAGAGCTTAAGAAGCCTGCGGATATGTTATTTTTAGGGGGACGAATTTTGAAAAAACTGTGCGTAAACATTAAATCTGCCTTGTACCGGTTTTTCTATTCCTTCGGACTTGTTTGGAAGAGTAATCCGATAATACTTCTTTGTATGGTTGTCGTTGCGGTGGTGCAGGGTATAGTGCCGGTTATATCTTCCCTTATTTCAAAGCAGATCCTCAACTCTCTGCAGATAATTATAGTCAGCAGAAGCTCAGGGGAGATCGTTGGGGATTTTTGGGAAAGCGGAGTGCTTTTTTTCATTATATTCCTTTTTGTTTTCCGTTTGCTTAACCGCCTTGCGGGAAGACTTTCCACCTTTACCTCCCGTATCACCGGTGAGCAGGTGGTAAAAACCGTAAAGGTGCTCATCATGGAAAAATCAAAGGAAATTGATATTTCCGCATACGATACGCCCGAATTTTATGAAAAGCTTGAAAATGCCAACAGAGAGGCGGGAACAAGACCTGTTTCTATCCTTCAGAACACCTTTAAGATGGTGTCCAACCTTATTTCCCTTGTTTCGTATCTTATTATTTTGATGTCCGGCATTCCTTTTGCGGCGCTTGCCATAATTGCCGTTACGATCCCTTCCGCCATTATAAATTTCATATACAGAAAGAAAAACGTTCAATACGTTAAGCATAACAGCAAGTGGCGCCGCGAAATGAACTATTATTCAAACCGAGTGGTAAATCCCGCCGCGGCAAAGGAAATAAGGATCTTTTCCCTTACAGATACCCTTATTGACAGCTTTAAAGGCGCTTTTTCAAAATACTATAAGGGACTTAAGAGCCTTATTGTTCAGGAAAACCTCTTGCAGATAATTATCACTCTGATATCCGTTGCGACAAACTGCCTGTGCTACGTATATATCGCAAAGCTTGTTTACGACGGCGTGTATCTTATCGGCGACTTTTCTCTTTATACCTCGGCGATAATTACCATTGCAACCGAGATAACAACGCTTATCACTACCTCTGCAACTATCTATGAGGGAACGCTGTTTATAGATAATCTCATAGCTTTTCTGAAGGAAAAACCGAAAATCACTTCCCCCCAAGAGCCGATAGAGCCTCCAAAACGGGGTGTGGGACATACAATTGAGTTCAAGGACGTTTCTTTTTCCTATCCCGGAAGCGACAGAGTCATTCTTTCGCATATAAATTTGAAGATCAATGCAGGTGATAACGTAACTCTTGTGGGGCTTAACGGCGCGGGTAAAACTACCCTCATTAAGCTGATGACCCGTCTTTATGATCCCACTCAAGGCTGTATTCTTTTGGATGGAAAGGATCTGAGAGAATATTCCACCAAGGATCTTTATTCTGTGTTTGGAATAATTTTTCAGGATTTTGGGCGTTATTCCTATTCGGTTAAAGATAACATCTGCTTTGGAGACGTTTTTCGAGAGGCGCAGGGAACAGCGCTTGAGGATGCCGCAAAAAGTGCCAATGCTCACGAATTTATCGATGCTCTGCCTCAAAAATATGACACTATGTTGACCAGAGTGTTCGAAGAAAAAGGAACAGAGCTTTCGGGTGGACAGTGGCAAAAGATTGCCATCGCCCGTGCCTTTTACGGTATGAAGGATATTCTGATTTTGGACGAACCCACCGCCGCACTTGATCCTATTGCGGAAAATGAGATCTATAATGAATTTACCGAGCTGAGCCGAGGTAAGACCACTCTTTTCGTTTCTCACCGACTGTCAAGCGCTGTCAACGCTTCAAAAATAATAGTTCTTGAAGAAGGAAAGCTTATCGAAGAGGGCACTCATCGTGAATTGATGGCTCTCGGCGGAAAGTATCATCAGCTTTTCACAACGCAGGCAACAAGATACGTTTCAAAATAATGTTAAAAAATTCAAAGATCCCGAGGGAGACCTCGGGATCTTTTTGATAAGGCGCCGATTATTTAAGGAGAAAGATTTACCAAGAACACCAAAGGTCGGCGCCGTCGACGATCTGCCGCATTTGGTAAGCAGTTTCGCAGGTGTAAAGCAGATCGAAGAGATTATCTTCTATCATTTCTTTTGTGATGCCCTCGTCAGCCCATTTTTCTGAGCCTATTTCGCAAAGATAAGCGGCGGTGACGTGCTCCTTGCCCTCAAAGGGGGTGGCGCTGTATTCAAGAACGCCTTCACTTTCCTTGTATTCGGCAAGGTGTTTGATAATGGTTTCAATTCCTTTACCGTAGTTTCCGGGGTAAACTCCCACAAGAAGAGGAAGCTTTTCTTCTATTGCTTCAATGGAAATGCCGTGAAGTTTGTATTGTTCAAAGGTGTTTTTAAGAAAGAATTCTGCAGGGTAAGCGTACTTACCAACGGTTACGGAGGAAGGGGAGGCGAAGTAAAGATAAATTTCCTCTTCGCTCATATCACTGAAAACTACCTCAACCTTTTCGTTTTTTATCAGGTATGCAGTGTGTTTTTGACGAAATTCTTCCATTTCATCAAGAGCTTGCTGTTTTGTGATATTAAAATCTTTAAAGAAGGTGTAAAGGTTGCAATCGCGAAAATCCCGTTTGTCGGAGCTTTTGCTGTAGTCTCCCCAATCGTCAAATTCGGCTCGCCATGCTCTATACTTTTCCGGGTCAAATTCTTCTAATTCATCCCACATATATTCAGCAACAGCGCTAAAGTCCATGTCATAAGGAGTATTGGCAGCGGTGGGTCCGCTTCCCCAAGCCTCTTCGCCGTTATTGGTAGCGGGAGGAACCGTGCTTGTGGGGGGAACGGTGCTTGATGTGGGAACCGCCGTGCTTGTGGGGGGAGCAGACTGAGTTGTTTTAGGTGTTTGGGGAAGGGATGCCGGAGCTTGCGTGGAGTTGCAGGAGACCAGAGAGGTCATAACAAGTAAAAAGGCAAAAAGTGTAACAAGAATTCGTTTCATTTTAATTCTCCTTTCTGTAGAGAAGGTATTTTATTTAAGGTAGGTTTGAAGTTGCGCCAGTGAAATTCAAAAGAGGAAAGAGGCGTTGAGGATTAATTGATAGCGTGGCTGTGGGTTGATGAGCTTCTCCTTCGGGGTCTATCCACACGCATAGGTGTAAATGTGGAGCGTTGGTTCCGGTTTGGCCGACCCTTCCGATAACGTCTCCCTTTTTAACCGTGTCATCTTCGGCGAGAGTACAAGAACCTGCCTGCATATGCATGAAGCCTACATATATTTTGTCATCCTGGGGGAAAAGGTAATTTTCTATTTCTAAAACAACGTAATTTCCTCCCGATCCAAAATATTCGTTACGATAGTGAACCCTTGCATCACAGGGAGCAATAATATTTTGGCCGTTGATCACTCCGAAGCTTCCGGAGTTTAAATCGATAGCAAAATGATCATCTGTTCTATTAGGATCTTTATATCCACTTGAAATATTTGTCCAAGAATTGTTGGGGAGGACCCATTCCCAATCTCTGCCGCCTTGCTCGTCGCTTGTTGAGTCGAGGAGAATGGGATACCAAAGCTGATCGACGTGTCCCGTGTAGGTTCCCAATTTAAGGCGCGAATCGTTGGTATCGCCCACGTCTTCTATTGTAAGGGCTTTGTCGATACTTATTGCGGGGACTATTCTGTATGACCAATTACCTGACGGTACGAACTTAAATTGCTGTTCTATTCCTCCGGTGCGCTCTGCGAGCACTGTAGTAGAGGCATTTGTATCTGTTATAGCTGTGAGACGCCATTCGGGCATTCTCGGATTTTGAAGCTCGTAAAAGCCGTTTCCGACGTGGATAAGAGTCCATTCCTGTAAAACACTGCCGGTGTAATCAGTGACAATCTGGTATGCTCCGGAGGGAGATAGAAACATCATATCCAAGGTGGTTATATAATAGCTTCCTTCGGGAATTGTCAAAGAAGCCAATACAGGTTCAAGAACCCATTTTTGATAATTGTTTGATGAGGAGTAGCTTGACACGAAAACGTTTCCGGCAGAGCTTGAAGTTGTTCCCGTTGCAGAGCCGTTGGACAAACCGTAAGCGGTAAGAGCGAGGTTGGAGTTATATCTGGGTTTTAATACAACAGTTTTTGCACCTGCACTATGAATAGTGAAATGTTGAGCAATATCGTTGTTTGCCGCGTTTATAACAACGTTGGAGTTATTGCTTACTGTTGTAGTTGCTCCGGATATACTCAGACAACGGTTGTTTCCGTTGCTGCTGCAAACTGCTTGAATTCTGTACCAGCTTCCTGATTCATATTCGAATTTGAACTTTTGTTCAATGGAACCGTCGGAAGACCATTGGTATACGTTTGTTCCGTCTGTGTCAATGCCGTTGTCGACGTTGAGGTATTTACCGCTTCCTAAGTTTTTGAGCATAAAGGTTCCCTCTTCGGGAATAAATGCGGTTTCTGCGGCGCTGACAGTAAAGCTTGATAATATTGACAAACTAAGCAGTAGAAGCGCCATAATGATAGTTTTCGATTTTTTCTTCATTTTTGGTTATCCTTTCATTCATATTATTTTTCTTTATCCGCGCGGAAAGAATGAGAGAAACCATGACACGTAAGCCTCCTTTCTTTTTTGGTCTTCATACAGTACTGCCCGAAAAATTGGAAAATAGCAGGTTTTGGAAAAAATTTTTCTTTCTTTTTTTCTGCTCATCGGCAAAGTCTACATAGAGTATCGCTATACACGAAGATGAACAACAAAAGATCCCGAGGGAGACCTCGGGATCTTTTTGATAAGGCGCCGATTATTTAAGGAGAAGAATTTACCAATAACACCAAAGGTCGGCGCCGTCGACTATCTGCCACATTTGGTTAGGAGTTTCGCAGGTGTAAAGCAGATCGAAGAGATTAGCTTCTATCATTTCTTTTGTGATGCCCTCGTCAGCCCATTTTTCTGAGCCTATTTCGCAAAGATAAGCGGCGGTGACGTGCTCCTTGCCCTCAAAGGGGGTGGCGCTGTATTCAAGAACGCCTTCACTTTCCTTGTATTCGGCAAGGTGTTTGATAATGGTTTCAATTCCTTTACCGTAGTTTCCGGGGTAAACTCCCACAAGAAGAGGAAGCTTTTCTTCTATTGCTTCAATGGAAATGCCGTGAAGTTTGTATTGTTCAAAGGTGTTTTTAAGAAAGAATTCTGCAGGGTAAGCGTACTTACCAACGGTTACGGAGGAAGGCGAAGCGAAGTAAAGATAAATTTCCTCTTCGCTCATATCGCTGAAAACCACCTCTACCTTTTCGTTTTTTATCAGGTATGCAGTGTATTTTTGACGAAATTCTTCCATTTCATCAAGAGCTTGCTGTTTTGTGATGTTAAATTCTTTAAAGAAGGTGTAGAGGTTGCAATCGCGAAAATCTCGTTTGTCGGAGCTTTTGCTGTAGTCTCCCCAATCGTCAAATTCGGCTCGCCATGCTCTATATTTTTCCGGGTCAAATGCTTCTAATTCGTCCCACATATATTCGGCAACAGCGCTAAAGTCCATGTCATAAGGAGTATTGGCAGCGGTGGGTCCGCTTCCCCAAGCCTCTTCGCCGTTATTGGTAGCGGGAGGAACCGTGCTTGTGGGGGGAACGGTGCTTGTAACGGGCGCCGCTGTGCTTGTGGGGGGAGCGGTGCTTGTAACGGGTGCAGCCGTGCTTGTGGGGGATTCAGAGCTTGCGGGAGGTGGATCGGTTAAATTATTTGAGGAAGTGGGTGCTTCCAAGCTTGGATCGGGTTTGGGGGTTATTTGCATCGGAAGAAGCTTTGCGGCAAAAGAGATGAGTACAACCAGAATCAGCATTGCGGCAAAGGGCATAAATCTTTTTGAAAACACCGAAAGAGTTTTCTTCTTTTTTTCAAGCGCTTTTACGTTTTCCAAGGCTTTTTCGTTGATCCTGGCGGCATAGTCTTTAGCATCTTCGGGATTTTTGCCCATTAAGCTGAGCTTCAGATCTGTTGCCTCTTCCAGCTCTTGTGCTGTCAGTGAATCGGGATCGGACAGTATCTCGTCAAGAGCCCTTGAAAGCTGCTCATCGTCCGTTGCACCGTATTTTTCAAGCAGACTTTCCAGATTGTTGTCCATAGTTAAGATCCTTTCTTATGATATTTCTTCAAAAAGCTCGCCAACGATCGATCTTATGCGCTTTTCGAGCTTTGAAAGACGCAATCTGAGGGTTGAATAGCTTATACCCGTGGCAGAAGAGATGCTTTCCAGAGTGGCTTTTTCCATATACCTTAGTCTGAAAAGCCGTTCTTCCTCGGGACTCAGCCTTTGGCACAGCTCTTCCAGCTGTTGGGATGTGGAGGTCTTGGGGGAAAAATACCTATCCAAGGTGCTTTGGGTCTCCGGCTCGGGGCAATCATCCGGAGAAAGAAGCTTACTTTGATATTTGGCTCTTTGGCTACGCGCTTTGGAAATAAGTCTGTCGGCACAACGGTACAACCAGGCTCCAAGCTCCCGGCTTTTATCAAGACCGTCCCATTTTTTATACAAAACGAGAAGCAGATCGTTATATACCTCGTCGCAGAGCTCCTTGTTCAAGCTCAAGCGAGCCAAGCAGTATTTATAAAGCGCTGTGCCGTACTTATTAACGACGGCTTCATATTCCTTTAGGTCAAACATTTTCAGCTTTCCTTTTCCAACGATGCCTTACCCTTTTGATTGCTTTCATAGAGTACTGCCCCCAAAAAACGAAAATAGCAGGTTTTAATAAAAATATTTTTTAAAAATTCAGTTTTGGTGATCGGTTCTTGCGATAATGGTTTCCTGAAGCCTTTTATCAAGGCGGGTAAAATATTCAACGTAGCCTGCGGTGCGCACCAAAAGGTTGCCGTGCTTTTCGGGGTAAAGTATACGATTACATTGTAACATACCTTTTGTAAATGTCAAGTTTTTTTCAACGGGATAAGCTTATTGACTTTTCAATAAAAGTAATATATAATTAACCCATAAGAATACTGTTCACGGTTTGGTCTTGCTTTAAGCAGAGGAAAGTTCGGTGAAAATCCGTCGCAACTGTCATTGCCGTAATTGAAGGAGCTTCATAAGTCGGAATACTTACCAAACAACGGTGAAGGTGGAGCGCATTTTGCGCTCGCGTTTTTGGACAAGAAAAGCGTAGCCTTTTATTCGGTGGGGAGTTATGCCCAAAATTCCGAGTATCGCTACGCTTTTACTGTTTTTTGCGGTAAAAGCTTTTTTTATCGGGAGGTATTATGTTAGACAGCTTTACAGGCTATCATCCCCTTGTTAATCTTATATATTTTGCCATGGTTATCGTTTTTTCTATGCTGATAAGCCATCCCGCGGCGCAGGTCATTTCTCTTTTTTGCGCTCTTATCTACGTGTTTGGCGTTAAAGGGGGAAGGGGCTCGGCTCTTCTTAAGCTTTGCTTGCCTGCGGTTGCTTTAACGGCTCTTTTCAACCCTCTGTTCAACCACGAGGGAGCTACGGTGCTTTTTTATTTTGAAGGCGGAAACCCCTTGACTTTGGAAAGCATTCTTTACGGACTTTCCTCGGGGGTGATGCTGGTAACGGTGCTTACGTGGTTTTCATCCTTTTCTCGGGTGATGACGTCCGACAAGTTTATCTATCTTTTCGGGAGGATAATGCCTTCTCTTTCTCTTGTATTAAGTATGTCACTTCGCTTTGTGCCGAGGTTCATCCGACAAACGCAGATGGTGGCGGAGGCTCAAAAATGCATCGGGCGTGATATATCCAAGGGAAGCTTGAAGCAAAGATCAAAAATTGCGGTGGGAGTTCTTTCGGCGACCCTTACCTGGGCATTGGAAAATGCAATGGATACGGCTGACAGTATGAAAAGCCGAGGCTACGGGCTGAAGGGAAGAACGGCTTACAATATCTACTCTATGGATGCCAGAGACCTATCGGTGCTAATATGGCTCGGCTTTTGCGGGCTCTTTGTTTCGGCGGGATACGTCTGCGGGACCTTTGATTTCGGATACTTTCCGCAGCTCAGCACAAGACCCTTTGACGTATCCTCGGTATATTTTTACGTTATTTATTTCGGGCTTTGCATTACGCCTATGGCATTGAATGCAGGAGAGGAGCTGAAATGGAAAACTATATATTCAAAAATGTGAGCTTTTCCTATCCCGAGACCGAGGATAAAGCCTTGGATCGGCTCTCTTTTTCGGTGGAGCAGGGCGAGTTTCTTTTGCTTTGCGGTCCCTCGGGATGCGGAAAAACCACGCTCTTAAGGCACTTTAAGGCTTGCTTTTTTCCCCACGGAAGGCGCGAGGGCGAGATAATACATATGGGTGTAAGAGCCGAGGAGGCAGATGACAGATCCCAGGTGCAGGATATAGGCTTTGTAATGCAGTCCCCCGAAGATCAGGTGGTAACGGACAAGGTCTGGCACGAAATAAGCTTCGGACTTGAGGGTCTGGGGCTGGATACCGCCACCATTCGCCGCAGAGTGGCAGAGATCAGCGCTTTTTTCGGGATCGAGAATTGGTTTTACAAGGACGTTTGTGAGCTTTCGGGCGGTCAGAAGCAGATATTGAGTCTTGCATCGGTTATGGCTACGAACCCTCGAATATTGATATTGGACGAGCCCACCGCCCAACTCGATCCCATTGCCGCAGGTGAGTTTTTCGCCTTGCTGGGAAGGATCAACCGTGAGCTGGGTGTTACCGTTGTTCTTTCCGAGCATCGCCTTGAGGAGGCTTTTCCCTATGCCACGAGAATTATGGTCATGGAAAAGGGAAGTGTGGTATGCGACGGCAAGCCTGCCGAGGTCGGCTTATTGCTGAAGGAGAAAAAGAGTCCGACGTTTCTTGCCATGCCCACTGCAATGAGGGTATGGGCGGCAGTGCAGACCGAGCTTTCCTGCCCTCTTACTGTGCGGGACGGAAGTGATTTTCTATCCCTTCGCAACAAGGAGCTCCCTCTTGTGCCAATAGAGGAAGAGCCCGAGATGGTCAATAACGGCGAGATCGCACTCAATGCCGAGGGGCTTTGGTTCAGATACCAAAAGGATCTGCCGGACGTTGTGAAGGGCCTTTCGCTGACATTGCACAAGGGCGAGATCTATGCTGTTCTCGGAGGTAACGGTGCGGGCAAGACCACTGCATTAAAGCTGATATCGGGCTTGAAAGCTGCATATCGGGGCTCTGTGACGGTAAAGGGGCGTGTTGCTTATCTTCCTCAGGATCCCCGTGCCCTCTTTGTTAAAAGCACCGTTGAAGAGGATCTGAAAGAGGTCATTTCGGGACTTGAGCTTGGTAAGGAGGAGGGAGGATCAAGGCTTGAGGCAGTAATACGGCTTTGCGAGCTTTCCCGTATTCTTGACAGACATCCTTACGATCTCTCCGGCGGCGAGCAGCAGCGTGCCGCTCTTGCCAAGGTGCTTTTGACTGCTCCCGACCTTTTGCTTCTCGACGAGCCCACCAAGGGCTTTGATGCCCGTTTTAAGCTTGACTTTGCCGCCATCCTTAAAAGGCTTGCCGCGGATGGAGTCAGTGTGTTGATGGTGAGCCACGACGTGGCGTTCTGTGCAGAGCATGCTCACCGATGCGGACTGTTTTTCGACGGTGTGATAATAGCCAACGGCACGCCTCGGGAGTTTTTCTCGCAAAACAATTTTTATACCACTCCCGCCAACCGTATGGCGCGCCATCTTATTCCTCGGGCGGTAACGGTCGGGGATGTTATATCCGCTTGCGGCGGAGACGTGGAGGGCGCAAGGAGGATCGAGGATGACTGCTTCTCTTTGCCAAAGCGCGAAGCCGTAAAAAGCAATAAGTCAAAGCCGCTTCCCTTTTGGAGAAAGGCCTTGGCGCTTATTTCCCTGCTTGTTTCTTTAGGAGTGTTTTTTTATGCAACCGATCTGATAGATCCTTCGGCTGTGATAGGATCCCCGAGCGTCGGCGGAGAGGCTTTGGGGCAGCTATGGCTTTATCTTGTGCTTTATTTGGCGTTGGCGGTGTTTTTGTTGGCGATCGGTCGCAGAAGCGAGCAGGTGCCGATCAAGCCCGAAGGGAAAAAGCTTGGCAAGAGGACCGTTGCGGCGGCTGTGGCCATACTTATTTTGATCCCCTTAACCGTTTTTGTCGGCTTTTTCTGCTTAGGGGATAAGCACTACAATATCGTTGCATTTATTGTTCTTTTGGAATGTATGCTTCCCTTTATGCTTGTCTTCGAGGGACGAAAGCCCAAGGCGAGGGAGCTTGTTACCATTGCCGTGCTTTGCGCTATCGGTGTTGCGGGAAGAGGGGCTTTCTTTATGCTTCCGCAGTTCAAGCCCGTTCTTGCGCTTTGCATTATCTCGGGAGTCGCCTTTGGCGGTGAGGCGGGCTTTTTGGTGGGCGCGATGACGGTGCTTTGCTCGAATATGCTCTTCGGGCAGGGTCCGTGGACTCCTTGGCAGATGTTCGCAACCGGAATAATAGGCTTTCTTGCGGGTGTACTCTTTAAAAAGGGCAGACTTCATCGTGGCAGAGTGGCTCTTTCCGTTTTTGGGGCGTTTTGCGCTGTTATGATCTACGGCGGTATTATGAATCCGGCATTGCTTCTTACCGTATCAGCCGAATCGCTCAAGTGGGAGAGCTTGCTTGCCGCTTACCTTACGGGACTTCCCATGGATCTTGTTCACGCCCTTGGCACGGCGGTGTTTATTATGATCGCCGCAGAGCCAATGCTTGAGAAAATGGATAGGATAAAGGTAAAATACGGCTTGGCGGAGTAAGAAAGCTATTGACTTTTTTTGTTGGAAGTGTTATTTTATTAAAAACAGGAGGTGCAAAATGTCAAGACCGGATCTTTCTTTAAAAAACAAGCTCAAGGAATACGTTGAGCTTTTTAACCGTGATGATGAAGAAATCTACAGTTGGGATATCCCCAATGCTGAGGCACTGAGCTGGCTTGAGGAGAATGCTCCTCTTTTAGAATGTCCCGACAAAACTCTGGAGTCTACCTATTATTTTCGTTGGTGGACCTTCAGAAAGCATATAAAGTCAACTCCCGACGGAGTAGTGGTCACCGAATTTGTACCCGCTGTTCCCTGGGAGAGTATTTACGGCACCATCGTTGCTCCCGTTGGGCATCACGTTGACGAGGGAAAATGGCTGAAAAACAGAAAAGATATCCTGGAGGATTATCTGAAGCTGTTTTTATCGGAAAGATCCTCCCCCTACGTTTACAGCACCTGGCTATGCTTCAGTGTATATCAGTATTGCCGATTTATAAACGATTTTTCCTTTGGTACAGATAATCTTGATAGCCTTGTGAGCTTTTATGAAAAGATGGCAAAGGAGCACGAGACTGACGAGGGGCTTTTCTGGTCGGTGGATAATTGCGATGCCATGGAGGTCTCTATCAGCGGCTCCGATATGGAAAGAAAGCCCACTAAGGGTCTGAGACCGACCTTGAATTCATATATGGCGGCAAACGCCTTTGCTATCGGCGAATTTGCAAAAAGAGCCGGCAGAGAAGAGCTTTCAAGGAAATATTTTAACGAGCATACCCGCATTAAGGAGCTGATGTTCAAAAGACTTTTCGACGGTGAATTTTATAAAGCCTGCCATTCTGCCGATGGCGGAACAAGCTTTGTTGAGCTTGAAAAGCTTTCGGTATGGAATAATGCCAGAGAGCTTATAGGTTACATTCCCTGGTGCTTTGATCTGGTGGAGAAGGGACATTCGGGAGCCTTTAAGCATTTGAACAGCAAGGAAGGCTTTTTATGCCAATTCGGACTTACCACTGCAGAGCAAAGACATCCAAGATTCTTGTTTGGCTACCGTCACAGCTGTCTGTGGAACGGCTACGTTTGGCCCTTTGCTACCACCCAAACTCTTAATGCTCTGAGACGTGTTCTTGAAACCGAGGAAAACGCCGAGGTCAGCTGGGATGACTACTACCGCCATCTTTTAAGCTATGCCGATTCCCATCACCGTATTATGCCGGACGGAAAGAGAGTGTTTTGGATCGATGAGGTGCGTCATCCCTGGCACGATTGCTGGGAATGCCGTCACGTTCTTGAATCGAGGGGCTGGCCGGAGAATCACGGTCCGCGGGAGAGAGGAAAGGATTATAATCATTCCACCTTCTGCGATCTGGTTTTGGGAGGTCTTCTTGGTATCGATTTTTGCGACGGAGAGCTTAGGGCAAAGCCTCACCTTCCCGAGGATTGGGATTATTTCAAGGTGGAAAATATCTGGATGGGCAATACCCGTTACACTGTCACTTTTGACCGCGACGGAAAACGCTACGGTAAGGGAAAAGGTGTAATAATAGAAAAGCAATGAAAAAAAGCCGCTCGGTGAGCGGCTTTTTATCTTGATATAAGCTTGCTTCGCCAGGCTGCGGGTGACATACCGTGCTTTTTTAAAAAAAGGCGGTAAAAATGACTGTAGCTGTTAAAGCCGCAGCTAAATGCGATATCCTCTGCGCTTTGGCTGGTAACCTCCAGATAATACTCACATTCCTCAAGCTTTTTTTGGTTTATAAACTGAATTGGTGTAAGACCGTATTTGCTTTTAAAGAGGTTTATTACGTGGTTTTTTGAAAAGTGGAAGCGTTTGCACAGAGTTTCGAGATTGATCGAATCGTGAAGATTATCGCGAATGTAGTCGGCTATGCTTTCGGCTATGCCGTGCTCCTTATTCTTTTTTAATAGCTTTGTAAGAATGGAATAGAATACCGCTATTTTTTGGATCAACGGAGCTTTGTTGTGGCTGAGGAGGTCAAGCTCCTCCATTAATGGCAAGAGCTCGCCAAGGTCAAAGCTGCCCGACGGAGCAAGACAGACCTCTCCGTGGCACCTTTTTGCTTTGAAGTGGACGTAGAGATATTTTGGAGAGTCGCTTGCCAGGTTTCCCGCCTGGCGCGATCCCGCTCTTTGGATGTGATACTCTCCTCGGGATATCTCGTATTCCTTTCCGTCCTCGCAAAAGCGCAATACTCCTTGGTATACCAGCACCAATACCTCGTCGTTGCATACTCTGTTTACGTGCTTTTCATTGGGTGCAAAATATCTCATTGATGAATAAAGGTATTCTATCGGACTGTTAAGATCGATCCCGTACATATTGATTCTCCTTTAATATCTTCTCTGAGATTATTTTACCACATAGTGTGATATTGTCAATGTTTTTTGTGATATTAGCAATTTTTAAGGATAAAATAATGTGATATAATCAAAATAAAAAACAAAGGAGGATATATATGAAAAAATGGGAGCTATACAGCGGCACCGAGCTTAAGCCTCAGGGCTGGCTCAGAGATCAGCTTTCTATACAGGCAAAGGGGCTCAGCGGAAATCTTCACAAGGTATGGCCGGACGTCAGAGACAGTGCGTGGATAGGCGGCAGCTGTGAGGGCTGGGAGAGAGTGCCCTATTGGCTGGACGGCTTTATCCCCATGGCGTATTTGTTGGAGGATGAGGAGCTTATCTCGGTGGCAAAAAAATATATGGATGCAATAATATCCTTCCAGAAGCCCGACGGATGGATCTGTCCCTGCGACGCTGAGAAGATACCCACCTACGATACCTGGGCAGTGCTTTTGATAAGCAAGGTGCTCAGTGTATATCACGGCTTTTCCAAGGAGGAAAAGGTACTTGACTGTCTATACAGGGTGATGAAGAACTTTTATTCCTTGCTGAAGGATGGCACCTGCAAGCTCTTTGATTGGGGTAAATACCGTTGGTACGAGGGCTTTATTGCTCTGAACTATCTGAATAAGTATTATGACGAGCCTTGGCAAGGGGAATTGGCTCTTATGCTTAAAGAGCAGGGATATGATTATACCGAGGCTATTGAAAAGTGGAAAAGACCCGTAAATCGCTGGACCTTTGAGACTCATATCGTAAACATAGGAATGATGCTCAAGGCCGAGGCGGTGAGCTGCGATCTTTTGGGAGAGGAATATAAGGATCTGGCAAAGAGGCTTTTCGACGTTCTTTGGCAGTACAACGGAACTGCGGTGGGAACCTTTACCGGAGACGAGTGTCTTTCCGGACTCAGCGCGGTGCAGGGCACGGAGCTTTGCGCGGTGGTGGAGCAGATGTATTCCTATCAGCAGCTTATCTCCTACACGGGAGATCCCTTCTGGGCGGCTCAGCTGGAGAAGGTGGCCTTTAACGCCCTGCCTGCGACTCTTTCGGACGATATGTGGAGCCATCAGTACGATCAGCTCTCAAATCAGATAGCCTGCGAAAGATTTACCGCAAAATGCCTTTTCCGCACCAATTCCAGAGAGGCCCATCTTTTCGGCCTGGAGCCCAATTACGGTTGCTGCACCGCAAACTTCTCTCAGGGCTGGAGCAAGCTTGTGTACAACGCCTTTATGCACAAGGGTGATACCGTGTATTGCCCGATCAGCCTGCCCTGCGTGCTTGATACCGAAGCTCAGTATATAAGCCTTGAAACCGATTACCCCTTTAAAAACAGCTCTAATTTCACCGTAAAGGCAAAGAAGGCGTTTAAGCTTGTGATCAGAATACCCGATTTTGCCAAAAACGTAAAGCTTGACGGCGAGGATTTTGACGGAAGGAATGCCACTGTATGCTTTGCAGAGGGCGAGGAGAGGGTAGTGGCGGTGAGCTTTGATACCATTCCCGAAATAGTAAAGCGTCCCCACGATCTTAACAGTGTTGTTTGCGGCTCATTGGTGTTCTCTGTTCCCGTTGCATATGAAAAGAAGATGCTGGAATACGAAAAGAACAACGTGGAGAGAAAATTTCCCTACTGCGACTATGAATATTCACCCACCACTCCGTGGAATTATGCTTTGTGTGATACGGCACTCAGCCGACTTGAGAAAAAGGTAGATCCCGTTCCCTTTTCAAGTCAGGCTCCCGCGCTTACTGTCAAGGCGAGGGTGAAAAGGATCCATTGGGATAAGCTTGACGGATTTGACAGTGTTTGCGCGGTAAGTCCCTCGGCTACCTCCTCCGATGCTCCCGCAGAGGATATGGAGCTTTATCCCTACGGATGTGCAAAGCTCAGAATGACGGAGATCCCTCTTATAGGGTGACGGAAAGCTAATATATAATAACCGCCGAGAGTAGCAAAGCCACTCTCGGCGGTGTGTTTTTACAAATAGTTTACGGATATTATGCCGCGATAGTCGTTGTAGTCGGGAAGATTGGTGCCTTCCTTGTAGATTCGGGAGGTGACGTAAACGGGAAGCAGCTCTTCCTCCAGCTCGGGAAGGGAGGCAACCTCGCCCTTTACGTATTGATCTATCCTCTTTTGTAGGGAGCGCAGACGGAAGCTCAGACCGCCAAGACGGTGCTCCTGGACCTCGAAGCCCTGGGGCTTGTTTTCCTTATACCAAGCCGTGCGCATTGCCTCTGCAAGGGTCTCCACCGCATCTGCCGCAAGGCTGTATTTTTCAGCCAGGGCTCTGAGAAGATCGGTGGATTTTGCCTCGTAGGCTTTTCTTGTTTTTTGACCGAGATCGTATTTTATCTCCAAAGTGCGGCAAAGAGTTGCCATATAATTATAAAGATATGCAAAGTCTCCGCCCTTAGATGCAAGCTTTTCCAGCCTTTCGGCAAGGCTGCGGTAGCTCTCAACGGCATTGGGCTGCAGCGCGGGATCAAGAAATCCGCTGAAGGGGTCATTATACAGAAAATACTTATGGTGAGATGAATTGTATACTCTTGCCATACCGAAATCACCGGGAAGATCGAGAAGCATCATATCGTCAAAGCTTTCGCCGACGAGCTCTTCAAATTCCTTTTTGATCTCGTTCATATCCGTTACGCCGTCGTAAAAGCGCTTGACGGCGAAGATGGAGGGAAGCATGGAAATAAAGGAGCATTCCTTTCCGTCGTCACCCCACATGGTCATAACGATGTTTTCCACGCCTTCTTCCTTGCAGGCCTCCACGGCGGGGAACATACATTCCATGGTTGCGCGGTTGTTGCCCACAA
Organism: Oscillospiraceae bacterium; assembly: GCA_015063985.1. GTDB lineage: Bacteria > Bacillota > Clostridia > Oscillospirales > SIG627 > SIG685. The sequence continues at coordinate 24,570 of SVTC01000001.1, forward strand.
AGCCCTTCCAGGTCCACACACAGCCTGCAAACCAGCTTTCGCCGGGGAAGGCCTTATGAGCCTTGAGCATAGTGGAATAAGCGTCTTTATCGGTATGATGATAAGCCCAATAAACCTGGGAAACGCCTTTGGGACAAAGCTTTAGTACCTTATCGGACAGTATTGAATCTTCTTTGTTTTTTAAGGATTCGTATTGACCGTGATGCTCCATTCTAAAGAACATATCCGACCACATAGTGGGCTCAAAGCCGAATTCTCTTGCTATTTCGACAACCTTATAAAGATGCTTTAAAAAAATATCGACTGCGGGAGTGTATCCGTTTTTGTCGAGGTATGCACCGAGTCCAAGGTGATGTGCCTCGTCGAAGCCTATATTTATAAGCTTTGCGTTGGGATATGCCTCTCTGCAGGCGGCAAACATTTTTCTGATAAGTGTGTAGGTGTCTTCACTGTCGGCAAGGAGGATATCGTCTATGTCCAGAACCGGTCTGTACGTTGACCAATGGAAAATTTTGGGAAGATGGGCAAGAGTCTGTATTGCGGGAATTATTTCGATTCCGAGGCTGTTGCAGTATTCTTCAACAGAACGAAGCTCCTCGAGTGTATATCTTCCTCTCAGATATCCGAAGTAGGGCTCGTCGGGGATCTCATACACATCCTCGGTGTAAAGCATTAGCATATTATAGCCTGCTTTTGAGAGAAAGAGCGCAAAGTTTTTAATTTCCCGGGGCTTCATTACTCCGTTTCTTGAGCAATCAAGCATTATACCGAATCGTTTTGCCATTTTTGACCTCCGAGGATTAAAATTTTTTTTGATTATAGCATATCGGCTTTTAAAAAACAAGTATTATTGGGATATGTTTTTTGATTATTATGCCTTATTGCATTGGTAGCTGAGCAATGCCTTTGCTACCACCGGTCCGATGACCGAAGCCATTCTGTAAAAGCCAAGATCGTTGGGGTGGGTGCCGTCCTTGGTGCAGTTGTGAAAATCATCGCCGTAAAGAGTTCTGCCCTCGATAAGGTATACGTTTTTGTCCCCGCGGGAGAGGGCGTAGTCGTAGGTCTTTCTTATCACGTCCACTCTTGCCTGATATCTTTTCGGGTTTTTGTGGTAGTCGGGACGGGTTACGATTATATAGGGTACGTCCGGATGCTTTTCTCTGACGGTGGTGTACAAGGGGAGGTGACGTGCCTCCAGCTGACCCGGATCGTAGAGGTTGTGGTCAAGGTCGCTGACGAACACGCTCATTTCCAGGCTTGCAAGAAAATCATACATTTCCTGCTCGCCCTTTGCATTTCCTCCGAAGCCGAAGTTTAAAAAGTCGACGTTGTACTTCTGACTTATCTGTGCGGGATAGGTCATTCCCGCTCTGGAGGCGTAGGCACCGTGGGTTATGGAGGAGCCGTATATTACAATGGGCTCGGAGTTTATATATTTTTCACCCACGGAAAAGCTTGCACTCTCGTCTATGCCGAATTCAATGGATCTTACAGAGGCGTAGGGCGGAAAATTGACCGTATAGCAAGCGCTGATCCCATCCCCCAGGGCAACGGGGTCGGTTTCGAATTGTCCCTGCATAAGAAAGCTTTCGCCGCGTCTGAAGGTGCCCACGTATTTCTCACTGCCGTTTTCAAAGCGGTATATGTCAAAGCCGATCTCCACCTCCATTACGTCTATGTCAAGGCGAAGGGCGATGCTTTTTGTGTTGGAGGTAAATCTTATTCTTCCTCCTGCGCAAAAACGGCTTTGAGCAGCCACTCCGGGAGACACGGTGCATGCGATTTCGGGAGGAATACGCGAATAGTCCTCTCTCATACCGAAAATAAGAGAATTATCCTTTGTTGGTCTTATCCATTTAAATTGAGTAGGCATTTTCAAGGCTCCTTTTTATCGGATGTTTTTGTTATTATAGCACATAGCCTTTTAAAAGTAAAGAAGGTTGAGTTTTTTTATTCGGCTTGCTTTTCTCAAAGATCTGTGTTATACTGTAGAGGTAAAATCATTATGAAATTCGGAGATGGTTATGGGAAAATATCCGCCTTGCCAAAGGCTTCCGGAGCATAAAACCAAAGGGGAAAGAGCAGAATATATTACCAAGGCCTTAAAGCTCTTGTATCCCGAGGCGCCCTGTGCCTTGGAATACGAAAACGATCCCTACCGCCTTCTTGTTATGGCCAGACTCAGCGCCCAGTGCACCGATGAAAGAGTGAATAAGGTATCCAAGGAGCTTTTCAGGTGCTATCCCGATTGTCGAGCTATGGCAAATGCGCCCATAGAAAGGCTTGAGGAGCTGGTAAGATCCTGCGGGGTGTACAGAGTAAAGGCGAAAAACATAAAGGATATGTCGGCAATGCTCCTTGAAAGGACGGGCGGCGAGGTGCCTTGCGATAAGGAATTTTTACTTTCGCTGCCGGGAGTAGGGCCCAAGATAGCAAATCTTATTTTGGGGGACGTGTTCAAGGTGCCGGGGATAGTTGCGGATACTCACTGTATCAGGCTTTCCAACCGCTTCTCTCTGTGTGACAGTGACGATCCCTTGAAGGTGGAGAGAGCTCTCAGCCCCGTTATCGAGCCTTGCGAGCAAAGCGATTTTTGCCACAGATTGGTTATGTTCGGCAGAGAGTTTTGCAGGGCACAGGGGCCGGATTGCAGGAATTGCCCATTGGCTGAGAAAGGAAAAGAATAATGAACGATATTCTTGTCGTTGACGGCAACAGCATAATGAACAGAGCCTTCTACGGTGTCAGACCGCTGACCACCGCTACGGGGCTTTTCACCAATGCTGTATACGGATATATAAACATTTTAAAAAAGCATATTGATGCCATCAAGCCCAAATATGCGGCGGTGGCATTCGATCTTCACGCACCTACCTTCAGACACAGAATGTACGACGGCTACAAGGCGGGAAGAAAGCCTATGCCGGACGAGCTGAGGATGCAGGTGCCTTATATAAAGAGTGTAACGGAATATCTGGGCTTTAACGTTTTAAGCCTTGAGGGCTATGAGGCGGACGATATTTTGGGAACCGTTTCCAAGCTTCCCCGGGACGACAGAGGCCACTGTTATCTTTTGACGGGTGACAGAGATGCACTTCAGCTTGTCAGTGATGATACCACCGTGATCCTGGCCTCTACGGGTAAGGACGTTATCTGCACGCCGGAATATATTTTAAGCACTTACGGTGTAAGACCCGAGCAGCTTATCGACGTAAAGTCCCTTATGGGTGACAGCTCCGATAACATCCCCGGAGTAAGAGGCATAGGCGAAAAGGGTGCATTGAAGCTTATAGCGGAGTTCGGCTCCCTCAAGGCTCTGTACAGAGATCTTGATAATCCTTCCATTAAGCCCGCGATGAGGCAAAAGCTTGTTGACGACAGAGACAGCGCCAATATGAGCTACATTCTTGCCACCATAGATCGCAAGGCTCCCTTGGGAACGGAGCTTGACGGTCTTTTAATGAAAAAGCTCGACGCTCCCAATTTAAAAAAGCTCTTTTGCGAGCTGGAATTTACAAAGCTTATGAATCAGTTCTTCCCTGCGGCGGAGCCTGATGGGGAGGAGCTTTGTCAGCTTACCGTAGACGAGCTTGAAAAAAAGGCGCCCTTTGAGCGAAAGGAAGAAAAAGATCTTTCCCGATATGAAGCCGAAAGGCTTTTTGATGGGAAAAAGGTATATTGCATTATAGACGACGGTCAGCTTCTTACTCTTTGCGATGGGGAATTTTACCGTTTGATCGGTGATGATGTCTGCAATTTATTTGACAGCATTAGATTCGAGCTTTGCCTTTTCAGCTATAAGGAGCTTTGCTCTTACGTCAGGGCAAGAGAGCCCGGGCATAACGGCACCAAATGCAAATTCGATGCATTTCTTGCGGCATATCTTATAAATCCCTCGGACAATATAGACGTAAGAAGCCTTTTGATGATATATCTCGGTATCTCCACCGATGATCCCCATATTGGGGATAGTCAGTTTATGCTTACCTGCCTTGAAAGGCTTTGTCCTGTTCTGGGGACCAGGCTTTGTGAACTGGGCTTGGAAAAGCTTCTTGAGGTCGTGGAGATACCCTTGGCGTATACCCTCGCGAAAATGGAGGCGGTGGGCTTCTGTGTGGATTCTGAGGGTTTAAAGGCATACGGCGATAATCTGGGAGAAAGGATCAAGGAGCTGGAGGAGCAGATATACCTTGAATGCGGCGAACACTTCAATCTGAATTCTCCAAAGCAGCTTGGAAACGTCCTCTTTGAAAAAATGGCTCTTCCCGCACCTAAAAAATCAAAGACGGGGTATTCCACCGATGCCCAGACCTTGGAAAAGCTTAAGTCCCGGTATCCCGTGGTGGAGCTGATATTGGAATATCGCGCCTTGGCAAAGCTGAAAAGCACCTATGCCGACGGTCTTGCAAAGGCGATAGACAGCCGTGACAAAAGGATACACACCTGCTTTAATCAGACCCAGACCGTCACGGGAAGGCTTTCCAGCCTGGAGCCCAATCTGCAGAACATTCCCGTGAAGACTCCCTTGGGAAAGGAGCTCAGGCGCTTCTTTGTTGCCGAGGGCGATGAATGGATACTTGTGGATGCCGATTATTCTCAGATAGAGCTCAGAATACTTGCTCACCTTTCCCAAGACGAGGCTTTAATGGATGCCTTCTGCTCCGGTGACGACATCCACGTAAGGACAGCTTCGCAGATATTCGACGTTGACGCTTCAATGGTCAGTGATTCAATGCGAAAGGCGGCAAAGGCGGTTAATTTCGGAATAATCTACGGAATGGGCGCATACAGTTTGTCCGAGGATATCCACGTAAGCCTTTCCACCGCAAAGCAATATATAGAAAACTATTTTCTCACTTATCCCAAGGTAAAAAGCTATCTTGAGCAGACAGTGGCGATGGCTAAGCTCAACGGCTTTGTTCTTACCGAGTTTGGCAGGAGAAGGTATATCCCCGAGCTTGCGGTCACAAAAAAGAATCTTGTGAATTTCGGTGAGCGCGTTGCAAGAAACACGCCTATTCAAGGCACGGCGGCGGATATAATAAAGCTGGCAATGATCAACGTGGACGGCAGACTTGAAAGAGAGGGACTCAAGAGCCGACTTGTCCTTCAGGTGCACGACGAATTGATAATAGAAGCCCACGTATCGGAAAAGGATTACGTTAAAAGGCTTTTGAAGGAAGAAATGGAAGCGGCGTTTTCTATGAGGGTCCCGCTTATTGCCGATACGGCTGTGGGAAAAACCTGGTATGATTGCCACTGAAGGGAGACTGATATGAATATACTTATTGCATCCGATCTTCACGGATCGGCGTATTATACGAAAATGCTTTTTGATCTTGCAAAGGAGAGAGATTTTGATAAGCTCCTTCTTTTGGGCGATCTTTTATATCACGGACCGAGAAACGATCTTCCTAAAGGCTATGCTCCAAAGGAATGCATTGCTATGCTTAATGACTGCAAAGAAAAGCTGCTTTGCGTGAGAGGAAACTGTGAAGCCGAGGTGGATCAGATGGTGCTGGACTTTCCCGTGATGAGCACTACCTCGATATACTGCGTGGACAGCCGTGATATTGTAATGAGCCACGGACACATATATAATCCTGCTGCATTGCCTCCCATGAAGGAGGGGGATCTGTTTTTATACGGTCACACTCACGTTCCTTTTTTTAAAAATGACAGCGGAAGGTTTATAGCAAATCCTGGATCGGTCAGCATACCTAAGGAGGGCTCCTGCCATAGCGTCGTTATTTTTAACGGAGAAAAGCTGAGCTGGATCAATTTGGAAACAAAAGAACAGTATATGGAAAATTATCTGTAATTTAATATATTTTGTATAATATGGTGTTTATATTGTGCAAGAATGTGGCGATTTATCCTTGGCTGAACTTGACAAAATGTGAATAATAATGTATACTATCACTTAGTGTCAGATTGCCTTTTGTCTACGGAAGATAATTTTGCATAATAATTTCAATATTTAAAGATTTTGACCGTTATCGGTCTCTAAGGAGAAAAATGGAAACTCTCAAAACGTTAAAAGAGGTATTTAAGCTCTATCCCATAGAGGGAGAGGTTTGTTCCTATGAGATAATTCCCACAGGACACATCAACGACACCATCAAGGTGGACGTAAAGAATGCAAAGGGTATTTCAAGCTACGTTGCACAGAAGATAAACGCTTACGTTTTTAAAGAGCCTGTTAAGGTAATGGCAAATATCAAAACCGTCAGCGATTATCTTAAGGAAAAGGGTATAAAGGAAGAATGTGATATCCGTCAGTATATCAATGCCAAGGACGGCAATAATTATATAGTTGACGACGGCTATTATTGGAGAGTCTGCGAGTACATACCCAATTCCGTAAGCTACGACACGGTGGAGAGCATTGATATTCTTAAGAATGCGGGATATGCCTTCGGAAGATTTCAGGCTATGCTTGCCGACGTTCCCATGGACAAGCTTTACGATACCATTCCCAACTTCCACAACACCCGTGTAAGGCTTGACAATCTTTTTGAAAGCTATGAGAAAAACGAAGCGGGCAGAGCGGCTCTGGTTGAAAAGGAAATGGAATTCTTCAGAGAAAACCGTAAGCTTTGCTCCCGTCTTGTGGAGCTTCTCGAGGAGGGCGTGCTTCCCTTGAGAGTTACTCATAATGATACAAAATATAACAATATCCTTATGGATAAGACCACCGGTAAGCCTCTTTGTGTTATTGATCTTGACACCATTATGCCCGGTCTTACCATGTACGATTTCGGCGACGCTATAAGATTTGCCGCAAATACCGCCGTAGAGGACGAGGTGGATCTTTCCAAGGTTTCCTTGAATATGGATTATTTCAAGGCCTTTACCGAGGGCTTCCTTGATGCTGCGGGAGCATCTCTTACCGATGCGGAGTATGAGAATCTTGCCTTGGGAGCCTTTATCATCACCTCCGAAATAGGCTCGAGATTCCTTGCCGATTATCTGGACGGAGATAAGTATTTCAAGATCCACCGTCCCGATCATAACCTCGAAAGAGCAAGATGCCAGATCAAATTGGCTCAGGATATGCTCGGCAAGCTGGATCAGATGAACCAAATCGTAATGTCCTTCAAGAAATGAAGGAAAAAAGAGTTATCAGATGGCTGCCTGCTGTAATATGTATGGCAGTCATTTTTGCCTTTTCGGCACAAAACGGCGAGGAGTCGGGAGAGGTATCATCAGGCTTTCTCAGTATGCTTTTGAGCTTGATTCCCAAGGAATGGCTCGATCCCGATGGCTCGACCAAGGTATTAATTCATTTTTTGGTGAGGAAGGCTGCTCATTTTTCTGTTTACGCTCTTTTGGGCTCGTCTTATCTTTTTGCATTGTGGAGGTATTCCGTTTCCCCCGCTCTTAAAGGTGTGTTGGCTGTAGCAATGAGCTTTTTATATGCCTGTACCGATGAATTTCATCAAGGCTTTGTTGCGGGCAGAGGACCGTCGTTTACTGACGTTCTTATCGACAGCTCGGGAGCCGCAGCGGCAGTGGGGCTTATATTTTTGTTTTTGCTATTAAGAAAAAAGGCAATAAATAATAAAGATTGATTTTGGAGGTTTATGATGCAGGAACTGAGGATCGGATGTGCGTACCATTCCAACAGACTCTTGAAGAGTGTGAGAGAGGATATGGAGGAGATCGTTGCAAAGGGATTTGATACGGTCATACATATGCTCACCCATAACGATTGGAGGCGTTGCCCCTCTGTTTGCAAGGATATCTTTTCCTATACAAAGGAGTTGGGGCTTGATTTCTGGGTCGATAACTGGGGACTTATGGGAGCTCCCGGCGACCCCTGCCACTTCTTAAGCTACCATCCCGAGGCGGCAAGAAGGTATTCCGACGGAAGTCTCAATGCACCCTTTGTCTGCCTTAATAACCCCGAATATATCAAGTGGAGCAAGGAATGGATAGACCTTGTTTACGATTGCGGTGGAAGGAAGATCTTTTGGGACGAGCCATTTTTAAAATCCGATGAGGAAAAATTTGCTTGCGGATGCCCCGTATGCAAGGAGCTCTTTAAAAAGACCTACAACAGAGAAATGCCCGTAAAGCCCGATGACGATTGCATAGACTTCCAGGTCAGAACCATAATTAACTATTTTAAAGAGGTTACCGCTTACTCTGCATCCAAGGGAATGATCAACTCCGTTTGCGTTATGCCCGGAGGAAGATTGGGAATAAATCTTGATAACATCCACCGCCTGTGCGAGGTCGAGAATATGGATAACGTAGGCACGGATCCGTATTGGAGCAAATCCAAGCCGGAATGCACCGGTGCCTGGGTGTATAAGTACGTATACGAAAGAGCCAAGAAGGCAATGGACGTTTGCAACGGAATAGGAAGAGATCATAACATTTGGATAAAGGCATATGACTGTCTTTCCGGCAGAGAGAGAGACGTTGTGTATGCCGCTGAGGCTGCTTACGATGCAGGGGCAAGAAACATATTCTTCTGGGGCTTCAGAGGCTGTGACGGAAATGAGTATCGCTCCGATAATCCCTTGATGCACTGGGCTGCGGTTGGTGAGGCAGTGGCAAGATTGCGCGAGAAGGAAAGAGAAGCGATAGTGTCAAAGGCAAGAGCTGAGCTTGGATTGAAATAAGTAAAACAAAAAGCTTCCGACTTTTACAGTCGGAAGCTTTTTTGCACGAAAAAACCCGAGGCTTAATGCCTCGGGCAATGGGGTGGATTATCGGATTCGAACCGACGGCCTTCAGGGCCACAACCTGACGCTCTAACCAACTGAGCTAAATCCACCATATGATGGCGCGCTTGGAGGGGCTCGAACCCCCGACCTACTGCTTAGAAGGCAGTTGCTCTATCCAGCTGAGCTACAAGCGCATGCACATTCAAAAAAACAAGGCACCTAAGTAGTGCCCGATGGAGCGGGTGATGGGAATCGAACCCACGTGGTCAGCTTGGAAGGCTGAAGTTCTACCATTGAACTACACCCGCAAATTAGGTTTCCCCGAAAGTGCTTTAATATAATAGCATATAAATTGGCTCTTGTCAATGCTTTTTTGAAAAAAACTAATATTTTTTTTGCTTTTTGTCAGAGGCGGCAAGATGATCTTAAAATAATTACACTCCCGAAAGGATCGGGAGTGTAAAAAGCTATTTTTCACAAAGTCTGTAGCTCAATATCACGGAAAACACAAGAGAGACGAGGCAAAAGACCAAGGTCAGTATGTGTCCGGTGAAGGTGGTAAAGAGCATGGGGGCGGAATCGATAAAGCTTTGACAAATGCCAAGGAGCATAAAAAATGCCAGACCGATCCCACTGCCGAAGCAGTAAGTAGAGAGAGCTTTGAGCTTTAATAGGAAAAAGCTGTTAAGGCACAAAAGAAGTATGTTTATTATCAAAAGCGCCTTTGTATACGGATGATCGTAAAAGGCCATGGCATCGTTAACAAAATCAATGCAGGTGAATACGGCTATCATAACCGACAGTGCGGTTGAGCCGTGAGAGCAAGCAAGCTTCATTCTTCCTCCTTTGCGTCGTCCCAAATGTAGATCAGGTCGCTGACCTCTCTGCCGCCTCTTGTGGGTCTGTTGTGCAGCTCTCCCAGGTATGCCATATTGGCGCTTTGACCGCCGTCAAGGTTATAGGCGCGCTTGCAGCCCATTTCTTCAAAGAGCATAGCAAGCTCTGTGAGGGTCATACCCATAGAATAGCCCTCCTGCCTGCCGTCCACCAGCACAAGGCAGTAGTGTCCCGGCTCGTAATAGCCTATGGCGCATCTGGGATTTTTGCCTGCTATACCGGTGGAAAACTCACTTATGGCTTTGCCGTTTCTGTCAAGGAGAGCGGGGCCGAAGTCCCAGGTCTGGTATACTCCGCCTTCTATGGCCCTTTGTGCATCGAACTCCGATGCCTTGTAGGTCTCCATCGTGCCGTCATAGTAAAGGGCGCAGACCTGATATCTTCTTGTGGTCCTGTATACCACGGAATTTCTTATAAGTATACCGCTGTCTCTGGCACCGTAGTGATCTCCGTTGGTGGCTATGATAGCATTTTTGCTCTTTGCCATATCCGCCACCGAATCGGTTATGCCCTTTGAATATACGTCGCCTGCAAAGGCGGTTTTAAGATAGCTTATGTTTCTTACGTATATATCGGCAACGTAGTAGCACAGATTGTCCTTCTTTACCGTGGTCATAGTGACGTTTACGTTTTTGCTCTTGTAGCCGTTTTCATCGCAGACTATGCTTGAGTCCGATGAAAACTTGTCGGCGAACTTCTCGCTCCAATCGGGAAGATTGTTTTCATCGTAGGTGGTTGAGCCGTAGCCTGCCTGATTGTATACAGTGGGCTTTACGTGGTGAAAATAACTGTAGGTCAAGAGCCCTACGGCAATGAGAATAAGATCTATAAAAACGATTTTTAATATCCTTTTTGCCATGTTGTTATCCTCCTTTCCAATATTCTACAACATATTTGTAAATAATTCAATACGATTGTGAAAAAAGGCTGAAAATGCACTCGGTGATAAGTGAATATTTACGTTTTGCTTGTTGATTTTTGGATTGTTTTGATGTATAATTGATTTATCGTGGGGGCTTTTATTAAAAATACGAAAAAAATAATCCTTGACCTTGGATAGCCGCTGTCCGACGTCTCACTTTTTCCCCCGTTAAAACAAGCGGAAATTATTAAAAAAGAGGACTGAAATGAAAAGAATTGTTTTAATGCTTACAGTTTTGTGCATTGGACTGGTTTCTTGCTCGGCACCTGGGGAGCATTACGGCTTTGACATAGACTCCTATCTTACGGGAGGTACTTATAAGGGTATATCCTATGAGCCTACACCCGTTGCATCGGTGGATGACGGAGCGGTTGAAAGCTACATTCTCGCGGTGCTTGAGGATAATTCCAGCAGTGAGGATATTACAGAGGGCGTTTACGCCGAGGGGGATAGCTTAACTATTGATTTCGAGGGCGTTTACGAGGGTACTGCGGTGCGTGCCGCCAACGGATATAATACCGCCATAGGTGCGGCAGGCTTTTTCAGTGAGTTTGAGGGAGGCCTTACGGGACTTATCGGTCAGAATATCGCTAAGGAGCATAAGCTTTCCCTTACCTTCAAGGCTGATATTGCCGATGCTGAATGGGCGGGAAGGACTATTGATTTTACCGTTAAGGTGCACAGCGTTACAAGATATCATAACGCCGTTTTGGACGATGAATTTGTTAAGACCGTATCAAGCTGTCAGACGGTTGATGAGTATAAGGCATACGTTAAGGAGCTCCTTGAAAAGCAAGCCCTTGAGGATGCACATGATGCGGACCTTGATTATCTTTGGGCAAGCTACGTTTCAAGCTGTACGGTGACAAAATACCCTCAGGCGGAGTATGAGAGCTACGTTAAGTATTTTAATTCCCTTTATGAAAAGCAAGCGCTTGCGCTTGGAATGTCGACCGAGGATTTTATGATGCTTTATTACGGCATCACCTCTGAGGATGTTTCCAATGATGCAAAGAACCTTGTAAAGCAGGATATGGCTATGTATCTGCTTAGCCAAAAAGAGGGAATAGCCGTAAGCGAGGCGGAATATACTTCCTTGGGAGAGGCTCTTGCCATCGAGAAGGGCTTTGAGTCCCTGGCAAAAATGGAGGCGGAAAACTCCAAGGAATATATCCAAAGAAGCCTTTTGCAGACAAAGGTAAAGGAGTTTATTCTTGCCAATGCCACGGTTTCAAAGGCGCCCGCACCCTCAAGCACAGTTAATTGATTTTTGAACTCCGGGAGGAATAGTATGAAAAGATTTATTGCCGCATTGATAATAGGCGCAGCTCTTTTGGCCTGCTCCTGCCAAAGCAGTGGCGGCGTTTTGCAAAAAAAGACGGACAGTCCCGATAACAGCAGGGTAATAGGCGTAAAGACAAGTGCTGCGGCAGTATCAAAAACCGAAGCAGCCAAGACCTCCGCCGTTACGTCTTCCGCTATAACGTCCACCGTTGCTCCCATTGTTTCTCAGCAGTCGGGAGTAACCGGCGATGAAAACGACGCTCCAATAAAGTTGAAGCTTCATTGGAACGTGAAGGTGGATGGTGATAACGCCAGAGTTGACTGTGAGCTTTATCTGAATTGCTACGCTCTTTCAACCAAAAGCGGGAAGAAGGGCACCGTGACTGTAAACGGAAAAACACAGAGCTTTGTCAGCTCGGCTATAGATCAGCCTCAGAACGTGCTTACAGAGGTCTATCTTCATAGCTGCAGCTTTAATGTGCCTCTTTCGGATATTCCCGCCAACGGACTTGAAATATCGGCACAGTGGAATTTTAACGGAACGTACGGCGGTGTGGCGATAAAATCGCTGGACGTTAAGCAGACGGTGTTTATTGGGGGCTAAATAATGAAGAAAAAGAAAAAGGGATACTCGGTGGGTTCATTGGTGGCAACGGCGGCATTGATCGTTGTTATTGCCCTGGCTGCCTGCATCGGCTTTTTGTGGCTCAATTCAGCAGGAGGGCTGAACGTGGACGATCCGCCAAAGCAGACCTCTCAACAACCCAAAACAGACGATGGTGCTCCCGAAAAGACTGACGGAAGCATCTCGGATAAAACTCAGGAAAAAACCGATCCTAAGCCCGTGGAGCTTGTAAGAAGAGAGGGTGTTTATAACGTTCTCGTGGTGGGCAGAGATGCCGCCGCCAGCAATACGGACGTTTTGATGCTCGTAAGCTTTGATGCATCCAAGGGCAAGGTGGGGATAATGCAGATCCCGCGCGACAGCTACGTGGTGGATAGCATAAACAAGGATAAGACCAAGCGAGTAAACGCCGTGTACGCACTTGCCTCAAACAAGGCATACGACGATGGCTTGAGTGGCGATAAAAGGCAGCGCTATGCCCTTGATTATTTGTGTGACGTTGTCTCGGATACCTTCGGTATTCCCGTGGACAGATACGTTTATGTTGATCTTAAAGCATTCAGAGAGATAGTGGATATAATCGGCGGAGTAACCGTAGACGTTCCTGCGGATATGGATTATGACGATCCGGAGCAAAATCTTCATATACACATCAAAAAGGGCAGAAGAAAGCTTGACGGAAAGCAGGCGGAGGGATTTGTAAGATTCCGCTCGGGCTATCTTGAGGGCGATCTTGGCAGACTTGATGCCCAAAAGCTCTTTTTAAGCGCGATGATGGATCAGCTTCTTTCTGCGGAAACGGTGGGCAAGATCCCTCAGCTTATGAACAGTGTTTACAGTCACGTGGTGACAGACCTTTCGTTAAGTGATCTGACCTATCTTGCAAGCTCTGTAACGAGCTTGGATACCGGCAATATTTATATGATGACTGCTCCCGGTGAGGCGTATAAGAGTGCATCCGGTGCATGGCTGTACAGCCTTTACAAAAATGAGTGCCTGGAGCTTGTAAACGAGTATCTGAATCCATACACTACGTCGGTGACCTCTTCGATGATGTCGCTTTCCGAGCAAAGCCACAAGGATAGCGGCGGACAGAACGTTTCAAATGCAGGAGATATAGTAAACGATCAGATAGATATTCCCAGAGTGTAGTAGCACGGAGAAAATAAAAATGAATGATATGCAAAGAATGAGAAGGCCTATGCCAAAGGCGAAAAGAGCGGAGCCAAAGCCTGCACCCTCCGCCGTATTCTTTTCAAGATACGGCAGAGTTTTGCTTTTCTGCTTCATATATTGGGTCTACGCAATAGCCTTCAGACTATATACCGCCGCAGATTATTTCTTCAGCGGGTTGGGAATGACTCTTTTGTTCTCTGCCTGTGCGGCTATATTTACCCAAGCAGTCTCAAATGCCTTTAAAACCAAAAAGGCAAGGGATCTTGTGGGTGGAATATTTATTATGCTTCACATAGTGGTATATCTCTCCCAAATGGTATATTACACTATATTTAAGCAGTTTTATTCCGTGTATTCCGCGGGAAACGCGGGACAGGTAATGGAGTTTTGGAGGGATATTCTTGACGGCATATTCCGCTGCTTAGGGTGGTTTTTGTTGTTTTTTGCCCTTTTTGCTCTTTACGTGCTGTATTGTCGCAGATTTGAAAGGAAGCTTCCCAAAAGAAAACGGGATCGCTTCAGAATAGAAAAACTTTTGGCGGCTGTGGCAATTGAGCTTCTCATAACCTGCTTTCTTGTGCCCTGTGCCAGGGATCCCGGCTCTCAGTACGCTCTGTTTTTCGGTCAGGAGGATCTTTATACCTCTTATCACACCGTAGGAGCAATGAAATCCTTGGAGCTTGATTTTCTGAGGCTTATTCTTCCTCAGGCATCCAGCTCTCAGGCTCTTGACAGCACTCCCTCTCAGCTTCCCGAGGCTCCCAAGGATACACAAAGTGCTCCCATTACAAAGCCGCAAGCAAGTACGGGATCTCAAGAGGATACTACGGAAGTGCTGCCTGTGGTCTATGGCGACAACGTTATGGAGATAGATTTTGCGGCTCTTGCGCAAGGCGAAAGCGATGCGGCGGTAAAGCAGCTTCACAACTATTTTGCTTCCATCCAACCTACAAAGAAGAATTCCTACACGGGTATTTATGAGGGCTATAACCTTATTTGGCTTACGGCCGAGGGCTTTCATAAGGCGGCATTGCACCCCGAGATCACTCCCACGCTTTATATGATGGCCAATAATGGCTATAAATTTGAAAACTTCTATAATGCATCCTGGCCCACCTCTACCACAGACGGAGAGTATGCCGTATGCACATCTCTTATCCCCAGAAGCGGCGTGTGGAGCTTTAAGGAATCTGCCGACAATCTTATGAGCTTTTGTCTTGGTAATCAGCTTCAGAAGCTGGGATACAAGACCACGGCTTACCATAATCACAACTATGATTTCTATAGCAGAGACAAGAGCCATCCCAATATGGGATATACCTATTGGGGAAGAGATCTTAAGGGTAATTATCAGTATAACATCAAGGATAAGCTGGTTGAATATTGGCTCTGGCCCGAGAGTGACCACGAAATGCTTCAAGGAACCCTTTCAGACTACATATCCGATCAGCCCTTCCATACGTATTATATGACCGTAAGCGGACATCTGCAGTATACCTGGGTGGGTAATTCCATGAGCGCAAGGCATAAGGCCGAGGTCAGCCACCTGCAGTATTCTGAGCCCTGCCTTGCATATCTTGCTTGCCACATCGAGCTTGAAAACGCAATGAAGTATCTTTTGGAGGAGTTAAGAAAAGCGGGAATTGCCGATAAGACTCTTATAGTCATTTCGGGAGATCACTATCCTTACGGGCTCGACAGCGACGACGGCGGACACGCCTATATCGAGGAGCTTTTGGGCTATAAGCTTGACAATGAATACGAGGTAATGCATTCAAGCCTTATTATGTACGTGGACGGGATGGAGCCCGTTACGGTAACAAAGCCCTGCTCCAGCCTCGACGTGCTTCCCACAATTTCCAATCTTATGGGAATTGAATACGATTCCAGACTTCTTGCAGGTCAGGATATCTTTTCCGACAGCCCCGGGCTTGTGATATTCCAGGACAGAAGCTTTATTACCGAAGCGGGACTTTATAAGTATAAGGAAAAGAAGTTTGAGGCTAATACGGGCTACACGGTAGATGAAAACTACATTTCATCTGTAAGTAACGTGATAAAGGGAAAGATAGAGGCCTCCAAAAAGATCCTTGATCTTGACTATTACAGAAAGATATTTACAAAATAAGCCAAACCTAAAAATACACCACCAAGATTATTTCTTGGTGGTGTATGATTTATATCGCAGCTTCTGCTTTTGATTGCAAAACGGCGGCTGAAGAGGCAGTGCTTTGTGAAGAAGTATTTACACTTGATTGCGGAACGGGTGTAGCGCTTTTTTGAAACTCGTATATTGCAGAGGATATCTTGTGGAACATTTTTATATCCTCCTTTGTGCCGTCGCATCTGTCGGACATTATAACTATAAGATAATCTCTTTCTCCGAATACCAAAGCCATATCGTTAAAGGTGGGATTTCCCCAGCCGTGCTTATGTATGATCAATTCCGAGCCCGGGGCCTTGATGTTGCAAAACTTTGCCCGAGCCATAAGATCCTTTAAGAACAGAGCGTTGGGTGTTTCGGTCATTATGTAATTATATACCGCCTCCATACAGATCGCCATATCCTCGGCGGTGACCTTCTCATAGGTGACGCTTGAAATACCCAAGGTCTTTCGGCAGTATTTATTATAGTCCCAAAGAGAATACTGATCTCTGAGCATTTTAAATGCAGTGTTGTCGCTTATCGTTATCATATATTCAATAAGCTCTCTTACGGTGTATTGGCTTCCCTCGGGGGCATTTTTCAAATCTCCCGTTCCCTTTTGCTTATGGCGCTCCTGCAGTGTCAGCACCGCATCAAGATCGCACTGTCCTTCATCCGCAAGGCTAAAAAGATACAGAGCATAAGGGACCTTTACAAGGCTTGCGGGATAGTAGAGGGTGTATGCCTCGTAGAGATAGCTTTCGCCGCTTTGAAGGTCCTTGTAGTACACCGAGAAAAGACCGGGGTAGGAACGGATAAGCTCATCGACGTAAAGGCGCTCCTCACTGTCGAGAAGCTCGGTGATCTCCGTAGCAGGCACGGAGCTTGCCGTAACAGAGCTTGAAGATGTATAGATGGATGAGGACGGAGGCACCGTGCTTGTTGACGGGGCAACGGTGGTTGCCGGTGCGGTGCTTGCGGGCGCTGTTACCGAGGCTATCGGAGGAACGGTGCTCGCGGGAGTCATTGCTTCGACCTCCGGCTCGGTCTCGGGCTCTGAGGTAAGCTGAGGCTTTGGAATATTTAAATGCAGTATTACTGCGGTAAGAGCGACGATAAGGAGCATAAGTGCCCCGATAACGTAATATCTTTTCATATTTGACACCTGAAAAATGATCCCCCAAGCCCGAAAACTTGGGGGTCATTTCATTATACCATAAGCTTCCCTGTATTACAATACTTATTAAGTGTTTATTATCATTTGCAATATAGCAGCTCTGTGACCGTCACAAACTTGTAGCCCTTATCCAACAGCCTTGGAATCAGCATTTCCAATGCATCGGGAGTGGGACTATTGGCTTGGTTATAGTCGTGAAAGAGCAGGATATCTCCCGAGCTGACCTCCATTGCGCGGAGTATCTGCTCCACGGGCGGAAGCTGCCAATCACGGGAGTCCTTTGACCATAGCACCGATCTGTATCCCAAGGAGGTGACAGTAGCGATGCTTTGATCGCTGTATGCTCCGAAGGGAGGTCTGAAAACCCGCGGTCTGAAGGTGCACATCTCTTCGATCACGTGCGAGGTCTTCTCGATCTCATCAATGAGTTTTTCCTTGGAGATCTTGTTGATAGAGACGTGGGTATAGGTGTGATTACCCAGCTCGTGTCCCTTATCGTAGATCAGCTTTATTGTCTTGGGATGTTGCACGGCGTTTTCGCCAATGATAAAAAACGTAGCCTTTACGTTGTATTTTTCCAGGATATCCAGGATCCTTTCGGTGTAGCTAACGTGGGGACCGTCATCAAATGTGAGGGCGACGAGCTTGTCTGTAACGTTGGGATTGCATCTTGTGGGCTCATCGGCGATCACCTGAGGCGTCAACACCGAAACGAGGATCAATACTGCCAAGAGCGCCTTCACCCTTACAGCTCCTTGAGGCTTCCAAAGCTATAGCCTTGTTCTTCAAGTCGGGTTATAAGACTGTCCAATATCTCGGCATTGGTTTTTGAGGTGGGATGGAGGAGTATCACTGCGCCGTTGTGAACCCTTGACATTATTTTCTCCATTGCCTCATCTGCTGAAGCTTGATTACTGTTATCCCAATCCGCATAGGCAACACTCCAGAAGACGGTTTTATACCCCAATCCCTTAATGACTCTCAGTGATTCCTCGCTGAAGGAGCCCTCGGGCGGTCGGAAAAACCTTTCCATTTTAAGCCCCGTTGCGCTTTCATATACCTCTTCCAAGGAGCAGATCTGGTCTTTTAGCTCCTCTTGAGATATTTGAGAAACGTTTTTGTGGCTCATTGTGTGATTGCATATCAGAATATTACTCTTTGCCATTCTTTTGCAAAGCTCCGGTTGGGAGCTTACAAAGTGTTCAAGAACGAAAAATGCCGCATTTACATTCCTCTTTTCAAGGATCTGCACTATTCTTTCAACGTTTTCGTTGCAATAGCCTGCATCAAAGGTAAGATAAACCTTTTTTTCATCCTTTCCCAGAAAGTATGCGTCGTTCTCCTTTAGCATTTCTTCGTCGAAGGGGCAAAGTGGACGACAGTTATCGGTAACCTTATTACAATACCAGTTCATGCCTTTGGCTTGGGCGTTCACCGGCAGGAACAGGCAAGCGGCGCAACAAAGGAGCAGTAAGCTCACTTTTAACGTTTTGATAACGCATCATCTGCCTTTCCGACAGTATTATGTCCTGATTGAAAAGGGATAATTCAAGGTAATTATTTCTTCAGAGGCTTTCAAGCTCCTTGGCGATGGTTTCAAAATCCACCAGCATATCTTCCTTTTTGTGGGGATCTCGTAAAAGCGCGGCGGGATGATAAACTGCCATTATCTTCGTTGAGTTGATCTCAAACCATTTGCCGTGCTCCTTTGTTATGGCAAAATCTTCCTTAATAAGCTTTTTTGCCGCTATCCTTCCAAGGCATACAATAACACGGGGCTTTATGATCTCAACCTGCTTCCAGAGGTATCCTATGCAGCTTTCCTCCTCCTGGGGCAGGGGATCGCGGTTCTTCGGCGGACGGCATTTTAATATATTGCAAACGTAGGCATCCTTGGCATCCAGCCCGATATAGCCAAGATATTTATCCAAAAGCTTTCCTGCGGCGCCCACAAAGGGCTCACCTGACAGATCCTCCTTTTCACCGGGAGCTTCGCCTACGAACATCAGCTTGGCATCGGGATCGCCCTTGGAGAATACAACGTTGGTTCTTGTTTTGTAAAGCTGGCAATTCCGGCAGTTCTCGCAAATCTTTTTCAATTCTGAAAGTTTTTCTGCATTACTCATATCTTAATTCCGTTCCTAATTATTATAGGATGATTATATCAAATTATTTGCAGCTTTGCAATATATGTTGACAAAGTTGTGGACTAAGTGATAAAATATAAAAAAGAGGTTTTGTTATGAAGATTTTACTTTGGGTTTTATGTTTAGTATTGCTTTGCTCCTGCTCCTTGCAAAGCACTTCCGATACTTCAGAGATCACTGCTCCAAGGGATACGGTGGAGATAAAGGGGCTTGGCTTGGTGCTTGACGGATACTGTCCGTATAGGGTGGTCCGCCCGGAAGAAGCAAGTGACGAAATAATCGCCGCGGCAAAAAGTATAGATACCTATTTGTTTTACCGCCTTGACACTCATATTGAGATAAAAAACGATTTTGCCAAGGAAACCGAGCTGGAGATATTGGTGGGGAACACCAATCGCAAGGAGACCAAGGATGTGCTTTCTACCTTGAAGGATGGGCAGTATACCGTAAGGCAGGTGGGTAAAAAGATCGTTCTTGTGGGAACTGACGATAAGGGCACGGCCGAGGCAGTGGATTGGTTTGTGAGACAGTTTATTAAATCTGCCGATAAAAAAGATGAAGAACCTATATATCTTGACGTTGTTATCGAAAAGGAAATGATAGCGGGATAGAATTAAAGGAGATGCTTAAAGCATCTCCTTTAATTTATCTATCCATATCCAATATTCTTATTTCGGTGCAGGAATAAGGCTTTAAGGTGATGGGAAGGGATCTCAGGTCTTTTCCCGTGAGAGTATATAGGTTTTCCTCGTCGATCTGCAGTATCATAACGTCGTCTGTGGAAATACCCTCTATTTTGATGTCGCAGATCGTCTCGTGCTCGCAGGTGTTTGCGATAACAAGGGCTGCTTTTTTATCCTTGGCAGCGGCACAGCAATATACGTTGGGGTTATCGGTTTGAGAGTGGTATTGCTCACCCAAGGAATATAGCGTGTTGAACTGACAGAAGCTGTAATAGTTTCTGTACGGATAAAGGGTGTCGGGATTAAACATTCCGCCGTAAGCGCTGTGACCGATGCGGGCATCGTAGTAGCACATTATGTCGGTGGGAGTGTTTTGCATAAGGAGCATAAATGCCAGAGTCTTTGCGGCGGCGACGGGACTTGACCGGTGCTTTCCGTCGGTAAAGAGATTCCATTCGTTGAGGTGGCTCTCTGCATTGGGATAGCCGTATTTATCAAGAATGCGGCGTGCATATTTTGCGTGCTCGGCTATGATGGCAAAATCCTTGGCTGTAGTCTCGTGGCAGTTATCGTAAACGTGCCAGGAGAAAAAGTCCAGAGGGGCGTTCTCCTTTTTGATATGGCTCATAAAGCCGTGAAGAAACTGAATGCAAAATTCATATATTCTCTCAGGCTCTTTGCCGATACCCTCAAGCTCCTTATCCTGTACGTATTCATAAAGACCGCAGTGACCGTATCCGCCCACCTTGATCCTGTCTCCAAAGCAGCTCTTAAGATGCTTGGCGGTGGTGGAATAAAGCTTGTAATACTGCTCGGGAGTGCCCTTCCACATTGCGGCGTAACGGTCCTTGAAGCAATCGTCGGGCTCGTTCCAGATCTCCCAATAGGTGATCTGATAATTAAAGCCGTTTGCCCAGCCGTCTATATAGTGGGAAATAACGTGCTCACATATCCTTGCCCATTTTTCAAAATCTGCGGGAGGGAATATGCGGTGCGCTTTTACGGCGTGGAGGTTTTCGATTGTCACTCCCAAACGGAAGTATGGCTCGCACTTTGCATCTATGAGATGCTTGATAACAAGATCCGTAAAGGCAAAATCGTAATTTGCCTCGTCGTTTTCATCCGCTTCAAAGTTAGGAAAGATATTGGGAATGTCCACGTATAAGCCACCGCCCATCCAACCTCCAACGTCGTGGAGACGGCTGAAGGGGATGCCTGCCTCGGTAAGATAGTGGTGGTAAGTGTTGTATGCGGGCAGAGGAGGCTGACCGACGCCGTGCATAGGCTTGATCCTTCCGCAGACCTTGGAAAAATCAGCGCTTACGGTAACGTTATCGTAGATAGGTTTCATAAGAATACTCCTATTTGATTATTATAGCTTAATTATACTTTAAGCTTGTGTATTTGTCAATTATTAAGCTTGCGAAACATTTTCGTAGGGGTCAGTGTGCATACTCGGGGATTCTGCGAGAGATCCCGCAATATATCTATACTTGCGTCAGTATCGCAAAAAAGCTCTCGAATTGCTTCTTCTTGATCATAGCCTATCTCAAAGGCATAGAGCTTATCGGGACGTATAAGGTAAAGCTCCTTGATCCTTCTGTAAAAATCCAAGCCGTCTGTTCCGCCGTCAAGAGCAAGGCGCGGTTCTTTTTTTACGTTTTCCTCCAGTGAGTCTATCACACCGGAGGGAATATAGGGCGGATTGGCACAAAAAACGTCAAACTCTCCCTTGGATATCAGCTCGCTTGCTTTTTCGGAGAATATGTCGCAATGATCTGCGGTCAGGCTTTTATCCACCTTTAGGCGCAGTGCGTTAGCTTTGGTAAGGCTGAGAGCATCGGGAGAAATATCAAAGCTTAGACATTTTGCATTTGGCTTAAGAGCCATGACCGATATACCAACGCAACCGCTTCCGCAGCAGAAATCCAATAGAGTGCCGTTATCGGGAAGGACCTTGGCACAGTAGCGGCTGAGTATTTCTGTGTCTTCGCGGGGGATAAGCACGTTTTCTCTGCAAAGATAGCTTTTTCCCATATAATCCCAATAGCCGAGATAGTATTGCAAGGGATAGCCCGTCAAAAGAAGCTCAAGCTCCCCGAGCATCCCTTCATTTGCGGTGGCATCAGAAAATCTTGCCGAGGGTAACAGACCGTGCTTTTCGCAAATGCAAGCCCAAAGCAGAGAAAAGGAGAAAAACCTTTCTCCTTTTTCTTTGGTATACAGTTTTTTTGCTTGAAGATAAAATTCACTGAGCGTCATTTGTTTCTTCCAAAGTGGCTGTTTCTTCAGTTTTCTCCTCGACGGGCTGATAAATGCCTTCAAAAACACTCTCTTCGGAAAATTCCTCGTCGAGAGCGGATTTCAGCGCCACGATGGCTACCTCTATCATATCGTCGGTAGGCTCCTTGGTGGTGATGAGCTGCATCCATTTTCCGGGGGCGGTGATAGCTCTTATAAAGGCGTTGTTGTGTTTTCCCGCATATCTTATGATCTCAAAGCCCAGACCCATAGTAATGGGAAGGGTGAGTATCTTCAGTCCAACGTAGAGTATCGTATTGTCTCTGGGCAAAAACAGACTTACCAATACTCCCACAAACATCATAAGTATCATAAAGCTGGTTCCGCAACGGGGGTGGAGCCTCTTTTGAGCCTTTACGTTTTCTACGGTAAGATCAAGGCCGTTTTCGTAGCAGAAAATGCTTTTGTGCTCTGCTCCGTGGTACATAAACACTCTTTTTATATCGGGTAACAATGACACAAGGCAGATGTAGCACAAGAATATAATTATCTTGAAGATTCCTTCAAGCACGTTTTTGAAATAGGGAATACTTACGTACTGTCCTATAAAATTGCTTATAACGGTGGGAAGCCAGAAGAAAAGGACCACGGAGAGGATGATTCCCAAAACAGAGCCTATGCCTGCCGCGATGGTGGTTATAGTCTTTCCGAAGTGCTTGGCGAGCCAACGGTCAAAGGCGGTCTCTTCCTCGTAGCCGATGGATTCCGCGGCAAAATTTAAGGTGGAGAAGGAAAGTATCATAGACTCAACAAAACTGACTACGCCGCGTATAACAGGCCAGCCAAGAGGCTTGATCCTATCACGGATGCTTTGATTTGGATGAATATCCCTGAGTATCTTTTTGTTTTCCGTTCTGACCGCAGTACAGTATTTCTTGGGACCGCGCATCATAATGCCCTCGATTACCGCCTGGCCTCCAACCTTTCCGGCGCGGGCGGAGCAGGTGTTGTTTTTTGATTTTGACATTATCCTTTAACCTTTCGTGAAAGTGATATTTTCAAAAATGATTTTTACGTCCTCTATATGGGAGGCATAATTTTCCTCGGTGGCGGTATACAAGAATGAGTATACGTAGCCTGATTTTGAGGTTATGAGCTGGTAAAACCTGTAATCCTCGGAGGAAACGGAGGCGGTGTATTCGCAAATAAGGCCTGCATATCTTTTATCGACCGTCATCGGCTCGTATTCGCCTATCAGTGTGTAATCTCCGATGGAGCTTACAAAATCGGGGAAATACTTCTTATCCATATAAACGTCCAGTGAGCCTATGTCGGCATCAAGGCTGAACTGAGAGGAGGAAAGGTTTGAGCCGTCGGAGCATTTGATGCTGATCATTCCGTCATTGCGGACGCATTCCCATCCCTTGGGGCACAAGATCGTGTATTCCACCGCGGGATTTGTTATCTTTTCGGAGCTTGCGACAGTGTCTTGAGCTTCTTTTTCTATGAACTTAAAGCTTTTCAAGCCGTTTTCAAAGGCTTTATTGTAATCGGAGAATTTTGCGGCCTCACAGCACAGCGTCATTACCGCGATCCTACCGTCCTTTTCGCTGAAGCTTTGCATAAATCTGCAAGGGACAAGGGTGGAATCGGTGCCGTAATCGGCGGTATAAATAAAGCTTGTCCATTCAATGCCTTCTGCCTGGCTTTTTATAAATTCATTTTCAAGCTTGAAGCTTTTCAGATCCTTTTCAAGCTCGGAAACGTATTCTGTTTTCAAATAATCCTCCAGCTTGCCCTCAAGAGTCATTTCTCCCACGTTCACCGAGGAAAGGAGCTCCTCCTCAATGATAAGCTGGATCACGTTATCGTTTTCAATAAGCTTCCAATCGGCAGAAAAGCTAAAGCTAAAGCCGAGAGAAGTGTTGTCGATCTGCTGTGTCTCGCTTTGGGTTCCCATAGAACAAGCTACTGTACCCAAAAGAGTGGCGATCAGACATACAAATAAAAGAAATCTTTTCATTTTTTCCTCTCTTTTCATTAAATCAGATCTGAAATGATGTAATTCGACACAAAGGCTCCCTTATTTGTGAGAGTAAAGCCACAAGGGGTCTTGACCGCAAGCCCTTCATTTATCCAAAGCCCGAGCTTTTTGTCCAGAACGCGGTGAAGCTCTCTTAGTCTGTCACGGCTTGCCAGAGCCTCAAATTCTTTTTCCTGAAAGCCTTTTACGGTTCTGAGGCTGAGCATTATGTATTCGTTGGCTGCATCCTCCTTTGTAATAAGCTCCAGGTCGCAGATCATATCCTCGGACGTGGAGTTTAAAAACTTGTTAAGGTTGCTTTCAAAGGCAAAACGTCGTCCTTGAAGGAGGCTGTATGCGCCCGGGCCGAGTCCGAGCACATCGTCGCGGCTCCAATACTTAAGATTGTGCAGTGACTCCTCGCCGTCTTTTGCGAAATTTGATATTTCATATCGGTTGATTCCTGCTTTCTCCAGCCTTTCGCAGATGTAAAGGTACATTTGCTGCTGGATGCAGTCATCGGGGTAGGAGAGAGCTTTTTTCGCAAGGGGAGAACTATCCGACAGGGTGAGGCAGTACGTGCTGACGTGCCCCGGATCGAGAGAAAGTATCCTCTCAAGGCTTTGCTTGACGCTTGCCATATCCTGATCGGGCAGGGCGTACATAAGATCCACGCTGAGTCTTTCGAAGCCTGCCTCGTATACGTCACGGGCGCAGCTAAGGGCTTCTTCGGCATTGTGAAGTCTTCCGAGGGTCTTCAGCTCTCCATCGCAAGCCGATTGAATACCGAGGCTTATTCTGTTGATTCCCAAAGCGCGCATTTCCTTCAGCCGCTGAAGATCGGTGGTCTTGGGGTTTGCCTCAAGTGTTATCTGTTGGGCCTTCAAGTCAAATGAAGAATCTACCGCATCCAAAAGAGTGTAAAGCTCATCGGTGCTTAAAAGGGAAGGAGTTCCGCCGCCGAAATATACGGTATCGCACAATGGTCTTCCAAGCCTTTTTCCGCTTTCTTTTATGA
The DNA here is from genome assembly GCA_015063985.1 of Oscillospiraceae bacterium. Classification (GTDB taxonomy): domain Bacteria; phylum Bacillota; class Clostridia; order Oscillospirales; family SIG627; genus SIG685. The sequence goes on from SVTC01000001.1 coordinate 49,590, forward strand.
GCCTTGCCAGCGCTTTTACGTAATCGGCTCGTTTTTCAAGCTCGCTTACGGAATAAAAATCGCAATAAAGGCACTTTTTGATGCAAAAGGGGACGTGAAGATATAATCCTATGGGTTTATTCATCAAGCTTGAGAACTGCCATAAAGGCTTCCTGAGGTACTTCCACGGTGCCCAAAGAGCGCATTTTCTTCTTGCCTTCTTTTTGCTTTTCAAGCAGCTTTTTCTTTCTGGTGATGTCGCCGCCGTAGCACTTTGCAAGAACGTCCTTTCTCATTGCGCGAACGGTCTCGCGGGCAATGATCCTGCCGCCCACAGCGGCTTGGATGGGGATCTCAAAAAGCTGACGCGGAATATTGTCCTTGAGCTTTTCCACTATTCTTCTTGCACGGGAATATGCCTTTTCCGAATGAACTATAAAGCTGAGTGCATCCACTACCTCTCCGTTGAGAAGCACGTCCAGCTTTACAAGGCTGGATTTTTCGTAAATAGTATCCTCGTAGTCCAAGGAGGCGTAGCCCTTGCTTCGTGATTTCAGCGCATCAAAGAAATCATAAACTATTTCGTTGAGGGGCAAAAGATACTTGAGCTCCGTGCGGCTGGCGGAGAGATATTTCATATCAATAAACGCTCCGCGTCTGTCCTGACACAGGTCCATAATTCCGCCCACGTAGTCGGTGGGAGTAATAATGCTTGCGTGTACCACGGGCTCATAGGCGGTCTTGATCTGCTCGGGAAGAGGATAATTGGAGGGGTTGTCTATCATAACCGTTTCTCCCGAGGTAAGCTCGAGCTTGTATATAACGCTGGGAGCAGTGGTTATCAGATCGAGGTTAAACTCTCTTTCCAATCGCTCCTGGATTATTTCCATATGCAAAAGGCCTAAAAAGCCGCATCTGAAGCCAAAGCCCAGAGCTACGGAGGTCTCGGGCTCAAAGGATAGGCTGGCATCGTTTAGTCTGAGCTTTTCCAAAGCCTCTCTTAAGTCGGGATACCTTGCACCGTCGGTGGGATAGATTCCGCTGAACACCACGGGGGTTGCTGCCTTGAAGCCCTCAAAGGCTTCCTCGGCGGGATTGTCGCAAAGAGTTATGGTGTCGCCGACACGGGTGTCGGATAGAGTTTTGATAGAGGCGGTGAGGTAACCCACCTCACCTGAGGTGAGTCTTTCGCAGGGCTCATAGCCGAAGGTGGTCATTGTGCCCAGCTCGACTATTTCAAATTCACAGCCGTTGCTCATCAGTTTTATTCTGTCTCCGGTCTTCAGTGTGCCGTCGAAGAGCCTGAAGTATACTATAACGCCCTTGTATGCATCGTAAAAGCTGTCGAATATCAGTGCCTTGGTGGGAAGATCGTCGTCTGCAACGGGGGCGGGGATGTGCTTGATCACCGCTTCAAGAACTTCCTTGACGTTCAAGCCCGTTTTTGCGGAGATGCAGGGAGCATCGTCTGCGGGGATGCCGATGACCTCTTCTATTTCCGCCTTTACTCCCTCGGGATCCGCGGCGGGAAGATCTATTTTGTTGATAACCGGAACAAGCTCCAGGTTGTGATCCACTGCAAGATATGCGTTGCCGAGGGTCTGAGCCTCTATACCCTGAGTAGAGTCAACAATGAGGATCGCGCCCTCGCAAGCAGAGAGGGAACGGCTTACCTCGTAGTTAAAGTCCACGTGACCGGGAGTGTCGATAAGGTTGAGGGTATAAAGCTTACCGTCGTCGGCCTTGTAGTTAAGCCTTACGGCACGGCTTTTGATGGTTATTCCTCTTTCCTTTTCCAGGTCCATATTGTCAAGGACTTGCTCGCTCATTTCTCTTTTGGTTACTGCCTCGGTAAGCTCCAGAAGTCTGTCGGCAAGGGTGCTTTTTCCGTGGTCGATGTGGGCAATTATGCAAAAATTTCTTATGTTTTTTGTCATGTTTTCAATATCTTTCGTTAGCTTTTATAATTCTGCGGTTTTCCATATCAAGAGATTTTTTCATCTCTGTTTCGCGCTTGTCGTAGAGCTTCTTGCCTTTGCAAAGTCCCACGTTCATCTTCAAATGGCTTCCCTTGAAATAAATGCTCAAGGGGATCACCGTATAGCCTTCTCTGTCTGCCAGGGATTTAATACGAAGTATCTCCTTTTTGTGCATAAGGAGCTTTCTTTTTCTTCTGGGATCCTTGTTGAAGATGTTTCCTTTTTCATAGGGGCTGATGTGTATGTTCTCCGCAAAAATCTCTCCGTTGGCAAAGCTGCAAAAGCTGTCCTTAAGATTGACCTGACCTGCACGGATGCTTTTTACCTCCGTGCCGCAGAGCTCAATACCCGCTTCATAGCTGTCTTCCACAAAATAGTCGTGGCGGGCCTTGCGGTTTTCAGCCACCGTTTTTGATTTTTCTGTCATTTATTCTCCTTCCAAGAGGTCGCTTCTGTCGATAGCTTCAACGTTTTTCAGCTTTCGACGGATCTGACGCGTTCTTTCGCCGACAAGTCTGTCAAGCTCCTTGTTGGCGCTGTCCAGGCGGCTTTGAGTTTTTGTGAGAACGTCCTCGAATTTATCAAATTCACTTTTGACCGCGCCCAAGACCTCCCATACCTCGTTGCTTCTTTTGCTGATCGCCAAGGTCTGGAAGCCCATCTGAAGGCTGTTGAGCAGTGCGGCAGTGGTGGTGGGGCCGCATACCGTGACCTTGTATTTTGCTCTTACCAGCTCAGCAATTCCCATTTGAACGGCGGTAGCATAGATGCTCTCCGTGGGGAGGAACATCAGCGCAAAATCGGTGGTGTCGGGAACGCGTATATATTTTTCTCTTATGGTGGCGGCAAAAAGCTTGATCCGCTGCTCAAATTCCTTTGCTGCCTTTGATATTTTTTCCTTGTCGCCCTCAAGCTGGGCATCCTCAAGAGCTCTGTAGCAATCCAAGGGGAATTTGCTGTCTATGGGGAGATATACACAGTTGTTGCCGTTTCCCGGAAGCTTTATGGCAAACTCTACGGGACAGCCGCTTCCCGGCACGGTGACAACGTTTTTTTCGTATTGCTCGGGAGACAGGATCTCCTCAAGGATGGCGCCTAAGCTTATTTCTCCGGAAATACCGCGGGTCTTGACGTTGTTAAGGGCACGGGTGAGGTCGGAAACATCCTTGGTAAGGGTGTTTATTTCACCAAGACTTTTGTGTACCTGCTCTAACCTTGTGCTGACGTCTCCAAAGGAGCGGCTTATACGCTCCTCAAGAGTCTTCTGGAGCTTTTCATCCACCGTTGCCTGGATCTGCTCTAACTTCTTTTCGTTGTCTTTTCCGATCTTATCAAGATCGTCCTTTACGGATTTAGCCAGAATGGAAACGGTCTTTTCCATATTTTCTACACGCTGGTTGAGATTTTCGCTCATCAGCGTAATGGTCTTTTCGTTGGAGGTGGTAACTCTATCTTGGGTGAGCTTTACCGTTTTTTCCATATTCTCCACGCGCTGATTGAGGTTTTCGCTCATCAGCCCGATGGCCTTCTCGTTGGCGGCGGAGCTCTTTTCGCTCGTGAGTAAAATAGAGTTGAGAGCGGAATTTAATTCCGCAAGCTTTTGGGCATTCTGTTCTTCGTTCTTTTGCCTTTTTGAAAGCTTTATTACCGCCAAAAGCAGAACGGTGACAAGAACGGTAAGTATGCCTAAAAGCACAAGTGTGATGATTTCTGTCATGATCTTCCTTTAGGACTGCTGTTCCAGCTTTGCCTCTGCCTTGTGGGCGGCTACCAAAGCTTTGTTTTTGTTGTGACCTGCAAGAGTTTCGGAGAAAAGGCTGTATCCGTCGATATCCGCAACAAAGTAAAGATACTTCGTTTCCTCGGGGTAAAGTGCGGCGTGGATGGATTCAAGTCCGGGATTGCATATGGCACCGGGGGTGAGTCCTTCGTAAATATAAGTGTTGTAGGGATTGTCAAGGGCGAGGTCTGATGCGGAAAGCTCTTCCTTTCTTTCGGGGAGGAAATACTGGATAGTGGCATCGGACTCCATCTTTTTGTGATCCTTGGAGTTTAAGCGGTTGTGGAAAACACTGCTGATAAGATAGTAGTCGCTGTCGTATTTTCCTTCCGCCTGAACAAGGCTTGCAAGGGTAATGACCTGGTCAAGATCCATACCCAGCTCTTCCATACGCTCGTAATACGAGTCGTCCATATTCTTTTCGAAGGCGCTGAGGAAGTAGTCGATAACGCCAACCTCGCTGAGGTCTGTGTAGATATCGTATTTTGCGGGGAAAATATATCCTTCAAGACGGTACTTTCTGTCCTTGGAAAGCTCGATGGCATTGAGCTTTTCCATAAAGCCGTAGCTGTAGGCGTAGTTGTTGATCGCCTCCACGTAGCCTTCTCTTGTGCCGATCTTGTACTCGTTTACCAAAAGATCTATTATCTGGTCTACGGTGTAGCCCTCGGGAATGGTGACCTCCACGACCTCTCTGGGCGCGGGCTTTTCTCTTATGGCGTAGACTATCTGATCATAGTTCATAGTGCTGTTGAGCTCATAGCTTCCGGGAACTATGGTGTAGTTCTTATCGGCAAATTTAAAGCTATAGTAAAACTTAAAGGCGGCAGGCTCGCTGATTATTCCCTGGCTTTCCAGAATGTCGGCAATCTCGTCGATGGTGGCAAGCTGGGGAATGGTGACTGTAGCGGTATGCTCTTCCTTAACGAAGGCAAAAACGTCGTTGCCCCATTTTATTCCGGTGATGCCTATCCACGCGCCGATGAAGAGCACTGCGGCAATATAGACCAAAGCCTTTATCATGCTCAGGGTAATGCCGCCTCTGTCTCTTGTCTGGAGCTTTTGAGGAGCTTCGGACTTGGGCTTTTGAGGCTCGGGAGTCTTTTTTTGAGGCTCGGCCTTTTTTTCTTCCTTTACGGGCTCACTTATTCTTGTGGATTGATCGGATGAAAAGCTTCCCGCACTGCGCTTTGCCGTGCGCTTTAAGGGACGTCTGTCGGGAAGAGCGGGATCCTTGGCAACGGGAAGAGGCGCCGCGGAATTTTCCGCAATGATATCAACTTCGTTTTCGCTGATGTTTTGAGACATTTATTTAAACTCCTTTATAAGGATTTCGGGCTTATATAAGCCCCAGGGATTTGAGTATAAATACCGCCGCGGCAGCCAAAAGGCCGGGGGAGAGGAATACCTGCCTGAAGCGGCTTAAAAATGAGGGACGGTTGACCTGCTCTCTAAGCTTTTTTTCACTTTCAAGGAACAAAAGCTGTGCTCTTCTGTCTCTTGCGGTGTCGTCTGCCTTTTTGTTATAAATGTATTCAAGCTGATTGAACCATAGGTACAAAAGCAGAAGAAAGAGTGCTACGAGAATGTAGAAAAGCAAGACCGAGTTTCCTGTTCTTGATACGTATTGAGAGAAAACGTCGGGGAAGAACACGTTTACGGTGTTGTTTGCCAAATGCAAAAGCATTGCGGGAATGACCGATCTGCTGACGTAGGTTACCGATGCGAATATGATCCCCGCGAGAAAATAGATCGGCAGCTGGGAAAAGGAAAAGTGAAGCATTGCAAAGCTCAGTGCGCTGACGGTGATTGCGAAGAATCCTCCGTACGGTGAGTATTCGTGGATCATAATGCTCCTGAATACCATCTCCTCCAAAATTGCCGGCAGGACTATATATGCTATTACCACAAGACCCGTTTGACCGGGATGAAGCTCGTATATTGGTATGCCGCCTGCCGATGGAAGATCCATAAATGCACTGCCTATGTATTTGATTATAGCTCCGCCGGTGAAATAAAGACAAAAGGATATAATGGAAAAGCCCAACATATTCAAGGATACGGGCTTTAGGCTAAGCGCGGAAAGAAAGTTTATGTTTCTGAGCTTGCAGTAAAAAGCTACGGGAAGCAGGAACACAAGGCACTGAATTATAATAACGCTCAAAAGATCACTGTCGGATATGCCTGACAAAAAGCCGACGAGAGTTTGGCTTAAGCCGGTGAGGACGTATATTACACACAAAAGCGCCGGTGCAAACAGTGCATTTTTGTTTTTCATTGCTTCCTTCTCCTTTCAAAAGGTGTCGGTGGGGGTAAAAACTGCGTCAAGCCTAAGGTCCCAGCTATCGGCAAAGCTTAAGTCGCTTACCTGAAAATCGAATACGGCGGTGACTATAGCCTTTGCCTTGTGGGCAGAAAAGAATCTGTCGTAATAACCGCCGCCCCATCCGAGACGTGCTTTTTCCTTACTTACCGCAACGCAGGGTGCGATAACAAGAGTGTTACTGAGATCTTCTGCTATAGGATGGCAGATAGTGGGCTCGGGGATGCCGTAGCTTCCCTTTTTAAGGGTGCTAAGGTCATCGACTCTGTGAAAAAACATATTCTTGCCATCACATCTCGGAAGCAAGATGAGCTTATTTTGCTTCCTTGCAAGGGGAAAAAGAAAGCTAAGATCCAGCTCGCCCTTTATCGGGATATACATTGCCACTTTGGAGGCTTCTTTCCAATAACTCGAGTCGGAGAGAGTCTTGCAAGCTGCGACGCTCAGTGCGGAATGGAGCTCGGGATCAAGCTCGCGTCGCATTTTTGCCGTTTCGCTTCTGAGAAGCTTTTTCATCTGGGAAAATAAACGGAGCTTAAAACCTTTTCGGAGGCTTCCTTGCCAAGCAGATGTGTGATAAGGGCGAAGGCAAACTCGGATGCGGTGCCCGCTGCCTTTGAGGTGAGGACGTTTTTGTCAACCACAACGTCGCTGTCTACCCACCGGGAGCATATAAGCTGAGATCTCATATCCGGATAGCAGGTGGCTTTTTTATCGTTAAGTATGCCCAGCTTACCCAATACGGTGGGTGCGGCACAGATCGCCGCAACGGTCTTGTTTTCACTGTGACATCTTTTTATGAGCTCCAAAGCCTTTGGGCATGCGGATATCTCCTCCACTCCGCCCAATCCTCCCGGGAGAATGATCGCCTCGGGAAGCTCGCTTACGGAATTTATCGAGGCATCGCATTCCACCTTTATGCCGTGACCGCCCGATACCGTGAGCTTGTCGTAAAGGCTTATAAGCTTTACGTCAAGACCCGCACGTCTTAAAAAATCGCAGGGGATAAGGGCTTCTGCCTCTTCAAAGCCTGTTCCCATAAGTATCATTATCATTTTTATTCCTCCCTGTCAAGCAGAAAATTAAGCCTGGGCTTGGTTTTGTAGAGCTTATCAAAAAGCTCGCTGTTATTTAAGGGCAATGCGGGCGCACTTTTCAAGGTCCTTCCTGCGCCGGCAAGCTTTCTTTTGCCGATAGAGTAGTATTCGTGTACCACGAATCCGTCCTTTTTCTTGGTGTATACCACAAATCCCTTTGCGGTTTTGTTTTCTATATCTACCGCGATGCTTTTTTGTCTGTAGGTAAGGCAAAACTGAGGGTAGCTTTCAAGAATGTAAAATCCGTTTATGCCCTTCAGACTGTCCAGATATATGGAATAGAGCAGATTCATATCCTTGTCTATGTGGAGAAAGCTTTTGGGAAGCTCGCTTACAAAAAAGCCCCTGCGGTAAAAAAGGTTGCGGTATGAAAGCTTTTTTACGAAGCGATCGTAGTTCTTTTCGTCGGGCAAAGCAAAGAGAAGCTCGTAGTCTAAGCCTTCAAGCTCTGCTTTTATATAGGCGTGAAGAGCGGTAAAGATGCCCCTTTGTCTGAAGTCGGGGTGGGTACAGCATACGGTAAGAAAGGCGAGCTTGTGTGGCTTTTGTTCCAAAAAGCCCTGATACTCCACCGCAAAGGCCATAGAAACTATCTTGTTTTCCGTTTTTGCGGCAAAGCAATTTGTTTCGGTAAACACCGAACAAAAAAACTCATCAACGTAGGAAGGTGCACAGGATGGAAAGCAAGAAAGCCAAAGGCTTTTAAGCTGAGGTATATCATTAAAGCTTGCTCTTTCGTATTGCATCCTTTCCCTCCTTAAGGGCAAACCGCCCCCATTGTCTTAATTAGAATTATTATACCATATATGGAAGGAAAATGCAAAGGTATGTGATAATTTTTTATATCTTTTTTACAAAAGATTTTCAAAAGAAAAATCCGACCGTAAAAACGGTCGGAAAACGGATTTATTTGGGGATCACTATCCTCTTTTTGTTTTTGCTCTCCTTATAGAGTACGATCTTTGAGCCGATCACCTGGATGCCCTCTGCCGAGCAAAGCCTGCAAAGCTCGTCGCAAAGCTCTCTGGGGGTCAGGGGTGAGGTCTCGAGCACGGAGATCTTTATTAGCTCGTTAGCCTCGAGAGCATCGTTTATCTGTGTGATGAAATTGTCGGAAATGTCGCCCTTTCCGAATTGATACTTGCTTTCCAGAGTGTTGGCCAGTCCTCTTAAATAAGCACGTTGCTTTCCTGTCATTATTTTGTCCTTCCTATAACAGATTGATTATCATAAGTGCGCCGAAATTAAGAATAAGTCCCACTGCGCAGGTAATGGTTATCCTTTCCTTGAAAATGACCGAGCTCATGGTTACCGAAAAGATGGTTGTCAAGCCCTGCATAACCGGATAAAGTCTGGCAGCGGGGAGCTCTCCTGCGGCGAGTGTGGAAAAATAGGTGTTGAAGAACATACACACGGCCATAAGAATGGCAAATAAAGCGAGGCGATTTTTGATATTTTGTGCAGCGCCTTTATCCTCGGTGGGAATAGACGTAGGCAGCCTTCTGAGCTTGAATACCATATAGAACGCGCCGAGGAACAGCGTTGCAAAAAAGTAGGAATAAAGGTTATATACCGATGCGGGTATTTGGGGACAGCTTTGGGCAAACCACTTCTGGCAGGTGAAAACAAGACCTGCAGAGCATCCCGTTGTCAATAGCAGAATATAGCCCGAAGCACCCAGCTTGCCCTTTATTTTTCCCGAATAGTTGCACATTACCGCCGATGCAGCTATAAGCAAAACTATGCCGATGATCTCGTTGATTCGCGGTATTTCGTTGAAAAAGACAAGTCCCGCTACGGTGGGGAGAACTATACCCATTGTTGCCTGTATTCCGTCTACCAGCATAAAGGCACCGCTTCTTATGCAAAACAGCCAGCTTATTATCAAAGCCGCATTGGAAATACCTGAAACCAGACTAACGGTTATGAGCTCGCCCGAAAAGGAGAGGGGGGCTTGATCGATAAAGACAAATGCCACGCCTACTGCCAGAGCGAACACCATTCTTATGGACGAAAAACCCAATCCGGTACGGGGCATCGAGATCATATTGCTGGAGGTTTTACCGCAATATCCCTTGAAGGTAGTGGATAAAACGGCGATCAAAATATACAAGTAACCCATATTTTTCTTCCTTGTGATTTTTAAAGGGGGCTTTTATTCGCCCCCCTTTTTTTATTATTTTGCGTTGATGATCTCTGTGAGCTCCTCCAGCGAGCGGCAGATCACAGTGGGAGTAACGTTGCTTTCCGCAAGTATCTTTTCGTCGGTCTCTCCGGTCATTACAAGAACGGAGCTTGCGGGAGTGCCCTCGGCGATTGCGATATCTGTGTACATTCTGTCGCCTACGAAGGTAAGCTTTTCGGGTGCGCAGCCGGTCTTCTCAACGAGATAGTTAAAGGTGTGGCGGCTGGGCTTGCCGAAGAATTCAAGCTGAACGCCCGTGGAAGCCTTGATAAGAGCTGCGATGGAGCCGCAATCGGGAATAAAGCCCTTCTGTGTGGGGCAGTTGTAGTCCATATTAACGCCGTATGCCTGAACACCGTTTCTTATGTAGTGGCAAGCATCGTCAAGCTTTTTGTAGGTAAGGGTGGTATCAAAGCCGACGATAACCAGATCCGGATCCTCCTCGACCACCTTAAAGCCCGCCTTCTCGAATTCTCCGATAAGAGAGGGAGTGCCGACAACGTAAAGCTTGGGATCAGTGTAGTTCTCTTTAAGGAATTTTATGATTACCTGGTTGGATATAAACATATCCTTGTCGGTGGCGGTGATGCCCAGCTTGGCGAGCTTTTCAATGTAATCGTCCAACTTCTTGGAGGAGTTGTTGGTATAAAAAACGTAGCGGCGGCCGGATTCGTTTACTGCCTTAAGAAAATCCTTTGTGAAGGGGAAAAGGTTGCTGTCAAGATAGATGGTGCCGTCCATATCAAGGACGAAGCACTCGGTGTTGTCTACCACCTGAAGCTTTTTGGGGTCGATCTGTGATCTGAGAAGCTGATTCATTATTATCTCCTTAATTTTATTTCTTTTCTATTGCGTCAACGGGGCAAATATTTGCACAAGCACCGCAGTTGCGGCATTTATCCTCGCGGATGGTAAATTTAACGTCTTCATCCAGAAATATTGCGTCGAATTTGCATTCCAGCTCACAGGTACCGCAGACGATGCATTTTTTCTTGTCTATAAAATGTGCCATTTTATCTTTAATCCTTTTTAGCTTTCTTTTTGTGCTTGAGCATTCTTAGCTTAAGATAAACCTTGGGTAGGTGGTTTACCGCAAAATCCTTCATGGAGTTGCGGACTGCGGTGTAGCAATCGTGAAGCCATACGTAAAATTTATACGGTACGTGCTTGCCGGTCACTCTCTTATCCAGCCAGCGCTCATAAGCCTTTCCAAGCTTGCCCTTCATCCTGAAGGCGCGCTGATAACGCTTTACAAAGTGCATAAAGTATGCCTCGATAAAGAGCACCTGCTCCTCGGGGAACTGAGGCTGGACCAGAGGTACTCTGCGCTTTGTCAGATCTCCCTCGGGAATGAAGCCCGCCTCCTTGGAGATGTCGTAGAGTACCGTGCCCTCATAGGGATAGAAAATGTTGGGGATCACTCTGTCGGATTTCATTCTTGCGTTGAGCTTTATGGTCTTTAACGCCTTGTGGATATCCTCGTGGGGGAGACCTATGATGTTGTAGGTCAGCTGAGCGATGCCGTACTTGTGAAACCACTGAGAGCAGTTTATTATCATCTCATCGGTCTGGTAACGCCTGAGATACTTAAAGCGCATTTCCTGATCTCCGCTTTCCAGACCCATATCAATGGTGTAGAAGCCCGCTTCCTTCATTTTTCTGACGGTATCCTCCGTGAGAATGTCGAAGCGGATGTTACCGGTGCAGGGTAAGCCGATCTCTTTTTTGTACATCTCTATAAAGGTGTCAAACCAATCCGGGAACATATTGAATATGGCGTCGCGGAAGTTGATGTACTTGATGTAGGGATGCTTCTCAAGCAGGGTCTTGAGATACAGTATGGCGTTTTCCGGCGAACGGAAGCGTGCATATATCTTTTTATTGGGGTAGACCTTGCGGAAGTTTCCGTTTCCGCAATAGGTGCAGTTGTAAAAGCAGCCTCTGCTGACAACAACTATAGCCGTGTTGACCTTGCTTGACTCAAGGTTATCGTAATCAAAAAGATCGAAATCGGGGATGGGGAGCCTGTCAAGGTCGCTGAAAAGCTCTCGGATGGGATTTTTCTTGAAGCTGCCGTCACCGAGCTTGAACCAAAGGCTTTTAACGTCGAGATAATCCTCGTCGGCGGTCATTTTATCGCAAAGCTCCAGCTCGGCGTATTCACCGTCACCTATGCAGATGCAATCCACTCCCTCGACCTTTAACACCTCTTCGGGAACGAGGGTGGGATGGTAGCCGCCGCATACGGTCAATGCATTGGGGCAGGCTTCCTTGGTCCACTTTACGTAGTTTATAACGTCGGGGAAGGCGGTGGTTCTTACCGAGAAGCCGATAATGTCAAATTCTCCCATGGAAAGAAGACGCTTCTTATAGTCCTCCTCGGTATGAAGGTTTAAAAGGTGCATAAGCGAAACGCTGTGGCCCGCTTGCTTAAGCACGGCGCTTATAGAGGCAAGCCCCTCCATATAGTTTCCGCCCGTGCCCTTAAAGGATATGTCTCTGTCGGTGTAATCGGGGTACACCAACAACATTTTTGCTTTTCTGCCGTGCAGCTTAATAAGATCCATATTACTCACTCTTCAACAAAAGAAAGTTTTTGCATCACGCAATCAAATTTGGGTCTGTCGGAATAGTCTGTGGGAACGGCGGCAATCTCATCCACGTATTCGATACCGCTGACTACCTTTCCGAAGGCGGCATACTGTCCGTCCAGATGGGGAGCATCCTCGTGCATAATGAAGAACTGACTTCCGGCACTGTTGGGGTCCATAGCTCTTGCCATAGAGATAACGCCCCTGGAATGCTTGAGGGTGTTGTTAACGCCGTTTGCGGCAAACTCGCCCTTGATGTGCCAGCCGGGGCCGCCCATACCTGTTCCGGTGGGGTCTCCGCCCTGGATCATAAAGCCGGGGATAACTCTGTGGAAGATCAGACCGTCGTAAAAGCCTTCGCTGACAAGCTTTTTGAAGTTTTCAACGGTGATAGGGGCAATATCGGGATAAAGCTCGATGATAACGTGCTTATCCTCGCCCAGATGCATATCTATCTTGTTTGTCATTTTTCTTTCTCCTTTTTCTTTATCTAAAGCCGTCCCCACCTTTTTCGGGTGGGGACTGGTGGTTGGGTCAAGCCCAGAACATTTCTGTGGGTGTGGGATCGGAGATCATGGATTCCTTCAGGAATGCCACTGCCTTTTCAAAGCCTTCCTCGCTGGTCATAAGCGCGTCCTCGTGCTCGATGGAAAGAACGTGATCGTAGCCGGTCATACGGAGCATGGAGATCATCTCTCTCCATACCTGCTGATCGTGGCCGTAGCCTACGGAGCGGAAGGTCCAGGAACGGTTGAGCACGTCGCCGTAATGCTTGGTGTCAAGCACACCGTTGACCTTGGTGTTGTTGGGGTCGATCCAGGTATCCTTGGCATGGAAATGATGGATGGCATTTTCCTTACCCAGAACGCGGATAGCCTCCACGGGATCGATTCCCTGCCAGAAGAGATGGCTGGGGTCGAAGTTTGCACCGATGATGTCGCCTACTTCCTTTCTGATCCTCAGAAGGGTCTCGGGGTTGTATACGCAAAAGCCGGGATGCATTTCAAAGGCGATCTGTGTGATACCGTGCTCTGCGGCCCAAGCGGCGGTCTTTTTCCAATAGGGGATGAGGACCTCGTTCCACTGATAGTCGAGGATAGCCAAAAAATCCTCGGGCCAGGGACAGGTTACCCAGTTGGGATACTTTGCACCTTCATGGTCGCCGGGGCAACCGGAGAAGGTGATGATCTTCTTAACGCCGAGCTTTTCAGCAAGAAGAACCGCGTCAACGAAATCATCGTGATATTTCTTTGCAACGTCTTTGTCGGGATGGACTGCATTGCCGTGGCAGCTCAAAGCGGCAATTTCAATGCCGGTATCCTCAAAAGCCTTTTTGAATTCACCGAGAGCTTTTTCGTCGTTCAAAAGCACCTTGGGATCGCAATGAGCCTTACCGGGGCACCCGCCGCAACCGATCTCGGCAGCGGTAAGTCCGAGGCTTGCAATATACTCAAGAGCTTCCTTTAAGGGTTTTCCTCCGAAGGGGACTGTCAAAACACCAAGTTTCATTTTTTTCTTTCTCCTTTTCAGGTTTTTCTGTAGTATTCATAGTAGCACACGACTGTGCGTTCTTTGTTTTCAATGTTGTCAAATCCGGTAAAAATAACTCCGCCCAAGCTTAAAAGCTCACTGGATATTACCTCAGCGGCATTGCACTCAAAAACCACCTTTGCTTCACAGCAAACGGTAAGGTTATCTCTTATTACGTTGATATAACCCGTCTTTCCCAGAACCACCTCGCCTCCGGGAGTCCTTTCGGTTACGTACTTGACCTTCATGGAGTCAAAGCTTTTGGCTTTGTCCAGCTTGTACGCAGAGGAGTCCTCGTTTCTGGCAAGGAGCTTTTTTCTGAGTTTTGTAAAAATACCCATAAATAAACACCCTTCAATAATTATAAACCAAATGCTTTTTTTAGTCAATAGAATTGAGAAAATATCTGCTAAAAATCTAAAGCTTGGGTCTGTTGAGATTTTCGACGAGGCTTATGTAGGGAAAGATCTTTGTGCAAATTGCACAAAAGTGAAAAAGTTTCCCGAATTCTCTTGCTTTTTTTTTATTTTCTGTTATAGTATGGGTGCAAGAAGACTTTACCGTCGTTTGGGACAGTAAGGAGGAAAAACCGATGTTACCCTTAGACAAGCCGTCGGAAAAAATTTTGCAGTTGCTGGATGAACGCTCCGTTGACACGGGGTCTATTGATATTTATTTAAAGCTGGACTTAAACGCCGAAGGAAGATACGGCGTGGTCTGGCTTTTTTTATCCAAAAAGCATCTGTACTGTTTGGAAGACGAAAATGAAAAGCTCAGCATATGGGAAATGGAAAAGGTCGGCGGTATGACTATCGACAGTCTCTGTACCACAAACAGAGTGGTTCTTGACTATGACGGTCAGTCATACGCAATAGCCATGGGTACCAATGCCGTAAAGAAAAAGCTGTTTTGCTTTGTTGAGGTCTTGCAGCGTTATCTTGAGGGCGAAAGCGTTGATGATGACGATAAGATCTTTGAAAACTTTGAAATGTATTGTCCCAAGTGTGGAAAACCGTATACGGACAGACAGAGAAAGGTCTGTATAGATTGTCTTGATAAAAAGGCGCTGTATTCCAGAGTACTGAAATACTTCACCCGATATAAAAAGCAGATGGTGATCGTGATAGTGACCGCGCTTTTAAGTTGTGTCCTTACTATGGTCTCTCCGTGGCTTACGGGCAAGCTGCTTTTCGATATGGTGCTTAATCCCAAGGAACCCAACGATTTTATAAGAGGCAACGTGCTTTTGGGCGTGGGAAGCATCTTCCTTTGTGCGGCGGGACTTGTTCTTTTGCAGATCATCCGCAGAAGAGCGAACGCCACGGTGTCAAACCTTGCCACAAGGGATATGAAGCATGACGTTTTCAGAAATATGCAGAACTTAAGCTTGTCATTTTTCAATAACAACCAAACGGGTAAGCTCATAACCAGAGTTGATACGGATGCGTTGAATATCAGAGGCTTTTTTAACGATTCGGTCCCTGCACTTATCATCAATGTTATCACCTTTATCTGCGCGGCGGTAATGATGTTTATTTCCAATCCGCAAATGGCACTGGTGGTCTTTATCCCCGTTCCGATCATCGTTATCATTTTAAGAAAAGGTCTTCCCAGGCTCGATATGGCATACACTCTGCGTCACGGCAAGCGAAGCAGTATGATGGCGATGCTTAACGATAACCTGGTGGGAATAAGAGTTGTAAAGGCGTTTGCCAAGGAGGATGCGGAAAGTGCGCGCTTCTCGAGGCTTGCGGAAAAATACAACAAGGCGTCTCTCAAGGTGAACGCTCTGCATCTTCTGGTCTTTCCCTTGATCGCTTATCTTATCAGGGTAAGCGGCAAGGCGGTATGGGGCTTGGGCGGAATTATGGTAATGGATAAGGCAATGGGCTTCGGAGAGTTCCTGACCTTTATCGAGCTTACCATGCTCATATTCAGTCCGCTTACCTTCTTCAGCACTGTGGCGGACTCCTTTACCAATACTCTCAACAGCGCTCAGCGTGTGTTTGACGTGCTTGATGCGGTTCCCGAGATAAGAGAAAAGCCCGATGCTCACGAGCCCGAGAACTTCAGAGGCGGCATCAGCTTTGACAACGTAGGCTTTTATTATAATGCTAACAGACCAATACTTAAAAACGTATCCTTTGAGGTCAGCCCCGGCGAAAGCATAGGTCTGGTGGGAAGGACCGGTGCGGGAAAAACCACTATAGTCAACCTTATACTTCGTCTGTACGACGTATGCTCCGGCTCCATAAAGGTGGACGGAGTGGACGTAAAGGATCTGCCCAAGGATTTTATCAGAAAAAATATGGCGGTCGTATCTCAGGAGGTGTTCATTTTCCGAGGTACGGTTATGGAAAATATCCGCTATGCAAAGCCCGAGGCTACCAACGAAGAGGTAATAGCGGCGGCTAAGGCGGCGAATGCTCACGATTTCATAATGAATCTGCCTGCAGGCTATGAGACGGTCATAGGAGGCGGAACCAGAGCTCTTTCCGGCGGAGAAAAGCAAAGAGTATCCATTGCGAGAGCCTTGCTTATGGATCCGAAGATCCTCATTCTTGACGAGGCTACCGCAGCAATGGACACCGAGACGGAAAGACTCATTCAGGAGGCGATCACCAATCTTTCCAAGGGAAAGACAACGATCACCATTGCGCACAGGCTTTCCACACTTAAGGACTGTGACACTCTTTACGTAATAGAAAACGGACGGATCGCCGAGCGCGGAAGCCACAAGGAGCTTCTTGATCAGAAGGGAATATTCTATAAGCTTTATACTCTGCAGATCGACGCCATGAAAAAGGTCATTGGCTGACAGGAGGAGAACGATAATGGAAGAAAAAAACATTGAACAGCTTTTTGAACCGAAGCGAGTAAGCATTGAGCTTACCAAGGATAATGCATCCTTCAAGGTGAACGAGGGTGGTCTTGTGAGTATGGATTTTGTAAATCATAAGGGCGAGCAGGAGCACCTTGACAGAGTGGTCATCTTCAGATCCTTCCCGATAACCAATCCCGATGAGTTTCTTTCGGTGAGAGAGCCCGACAGCAAGATGGCGGGAAGAGGCAAGGAGCTTGGAATGATCAGGCGTCTGGATGATATGGACGAGGAAAGCCGAAAGGCAATATTGGTCGAGCTTAACGTTCGTTACTTCTCTCCGGAAATAACGAAGATCAAGAGCTTCAAGGCAAAGTTCGGATATCAGTACTGGGGAGTTGTAACAAGCTCCGGTGAGGCTGAGATCGTTGTGACCAATCCTTTCGTCAATATCCGTATGCTTGAGGACGGAAGAGTTCTGATGAAGGATATAGAGGGAAACAATTTTGTTATCTCAAAGGTTGGCGCTCTGGATGCACAAAGCCGCAAATATATTGAAATTTATCTGTAAAAAGCCTACGGAGGATACACAATGAAACTTCTGTATCAGCTGGAGGGGGAGAATGCGAAATGCTTCGAGAGAGAAGCAATGGGCGAGAAGCTTATGTATTGCGTCCCCTACAACTTCACGCTGGGAGAGTATAAGACCGGTTATATAGCTGTCACCGCTACCAGAGTAATGAAAATATGCAACGGAGAATTGGTGAGAAGCTGGCTTATCGGAGAGGGAAAGCAATTCTTCGTTGAGCAGATGTACGGTAGCTGCGGTTTCTATATTCAAACAGAGAAGACCACTTATCTTGTTTGTCGCTTTATTGCAGGCAGACACCTTGCAAGATATCAAGTCATATGCAAGGCCCTGGAAATACTTGCCGAATCGCCCGACAGCGAGGCGATAACGAATTCGGAAAGAGAACGATTCTGTCCAAAATGCGGACGTCCGTTTGTTGCCAATTCCAGCATTTGTCCCTTCTGCAGGGATAAGGTGGACATCTATAAAAAGCTTTGGGCGCTGACCAAGGGCTTGAGACTTATAATGTTTTCGCCCTTTCTTTTCTCGGCCTTGACCATTATTCTAAACTTTATATCGCCGAAGATCCAGCAGGAAGCGATAGATTCCTTCTTTCACGTAAACGATCCGGGCTATGTCAGAACCGCTGAGGATACTCAAGGATTTTTGCTTCTGGCGTTTATTCTGGTGCTGATCATTATGTCGGCGGAGGCAATAAGCATTCTCCAGTCCAGATTGCTTGCCGTTGCCACCACTAAGTTTTCCGTGGTGCTTAAATCTCTGCTCTTTGAAAAGATCCAACAGCTTTCTTTGGGATCCATTCAGAAGAAGAGTGCAGGAGATCTGATGGGAAGAATAGGAAACGATACCTCCGTTATGGAGAATTTCATTATTTCCCATATCCCTACCATATTCGTTCAGTTTGCCTCCCTTATCGGTGCTTCGATAGTACTTATGTTCGTGAACTGGGTCATGGCGCTGTTTATTATAGTTCCGCTGCCCCTGGTGGTCTACATCATTGGAAGCTTCTGGAACAAGATCAGATCCAGAGACCGAAGGAATTGGGTCGTGGCTACCAAGCAAAGCCATCTTTTGCAGGATATCTTAAACGGTATTCGAGTTGTCAAGACCTTTGGTACAGAGAAAAAGGAGGTCGAAAGGTATAAGATAAGTAACGATATCCATTCTGAGGTCTCCATTTCCAATCAGAAGTATCTTGCAACCTTCTTCCCCATAATGACCTTCCTTATTCAGCTTGGTAAATATCTCATATTCTTCTACGGAAGTAATTTGGTGCTTGGAAACGTTATGACTCCCGGTCAGCTTCAGTATTTTAATGCGATGACTGCTTACGTCTATGCGCCTCTTACCTACATAAGCCAGATACCTCAGACCATCTCCTCGTTTCTGACCTCGTCGGGTAAGGTGCTTGAGATACTTGAGGAGCACGTCGAGATCGACGATATCGACCTTCCCTTGGATATCCGTATGGAGGGTGATATAGACATCAATAACGTAAGCTTTGGATACGAGAGCTACGATCACGTTCTTGAAGACATAGATTTCCACATCAAGAAGGGTGAAATGATCGGTATAGTTGGACATTCGGGCTGCGGAAAGACCACTCTCACAAACCTTATAATGCGTCTGTATGACGTTAACGAGGGCTCGGTGGAGATAGATGGCGTTAATATAAAGCATATCAGCCAGAACGCATTGAGAAGCCAGATAGGCGTTGTTTTGCAGGAGACCTTCCTGTTCTCGGGTACTATCAGGGAGAATATCTGCTATGCATATCCCAGAGCTGATGACGAGCAGATCATAGAGGCTGCAAAATCTGCGGGTGCTCACGATTTCATTGTCGGCCTTCCCGACGGTTACAATACCATAGTCGGAGAGAAGGGCTACTCACTGTCGGGCGGTGAACGTCAGAGAATAGCCATCGCAAGAGCTATCCTGCATAACCCCAGGATCCTTATTCTCGACGAGGCAACCGCGGCGTTGGATACGGAAACCGAAAAGCTCATTCAGGATTCTCTTTCCAGATTCAGCGAGAACAGAACCACAGTTGCCATTGCACACAGACTGTCTACCCTCAGAAATGCCGATAGACTGCTTGTCCTTGATAAGGGCAGAATAGCGGAAACCGGAACTCACGACGAGCTTATGGAAAAGGAAGGTATTTATTATCGCCTTGTTATGGCTCAGCGTATGATGGCAGCAAAAACACAATTTGATAACGGTTGATCAAAAACGCCCAAGCAAGAAATGCTTGGGCGTTTTTACAAAATGTTATCCCCCGAAAAGCAGAAGCCTTTCGGGGGATAATTTTATCCGTAGATGTAATACTGAACCATTTTTACAACGTCGGAAACGTTTTCCGTGCCGGTGGGATCGGTGTCGGAGGTTTCTGTGGTGACAACGTTATAGGTGTATACGTAGCTCCACTGGCTCACCGTGTAGGTTACCGTTCTTATAGGTAATCTGTACC
The DNA here is from genome assembly GCA_015063985.1 of Oscillospiraceae bacterium. GTDB lineage: Bacteria > Bacillota > Clostridia > Oscillospirales > SIG627 > SIG685. Next base: position 68,937 of record SVTC01000001.1, read on the forward strand.
ACCACCAGCTTGTGTCGGGTGAGAACTTTCTGTTGGCATAGAACAGTCCGTTGTTGCTTTGACCGGAATTATCCTGAGTGGGTAGTGGAGTTTTGCTTTCAAAGGCGGAGAAGTTGGTAAGGGCGGAGGTTTTTGTATCGCTTACGGGGTATGAGCCCACAGTGCCCTTGGGGGCCTCTGTCCAATGAAAATAAATGTAGCCGTCCACAGTTTCTTTGTCATAGCTTATCTTTTCGGTATAACCCTGGGATTGCTCCGGTATATCGGCTTTATATTTGCTGTAGAGTGAATTGGAGCTGTCAAAGCCTTCGTTGAACACCACTCCGCTGACTGTTTGGGTGCTTATGGGAAGCCAGCCGAGCCCCTCGCTAACGAGGCTCCAACCGGGAAGGTTTTGCTTTGTGGAAACTATCCTTTGTTGGGTCAAGGTGTAGCTGAAGTGACTGTTGACTACCTCGGCTCCTTGAGGAAGTCGGCTCTCCTCAACAAAATCACTGAGCTTCTTCCAGTGTGCATATATAGTTGAGGGTGTATCCATATTGACTATGCTTGCCGATGTGATAAGTATTCCGTTTTCGGGGTTGGAGTACCAGCCGTCAAACTCCCAGCCTTCTCTTACGGGGGTTTCCAGCTCGCCAAAGGATGAGCCATAGGTTACAGACAGCATATCGTTGGATACCGTGCCTCCTCTGGGATCGCAGGTGACATAGTAGCTTAAGGGATGCCATATTGCGTAAAGAGTAACCGTTGCGCCGTCCTCCTTGGTAAGGTCGCCTACGGTTTGCATATTAATGAACTTGGGTTCCTTTGCTTTGGGGTCGGGAGACCATCCGGCAAAAGTCGCTCCGTTCATTGTAAAGCCGCAGTCGTTAAGCTTCTTTGCAATGCCGTAAATATGGGTGGAGGGCTCCATAGTACCATCTCCGCCGTTGGCATCGTATACTACGGTGTAGGTAAAGGTCTTTACAGTGACCGTGCAGTAAGCCACCTTGCTTCCGTCTGCCGTTATGGCGCGGATGGTTGCCACTCCGTTGCTCTTGGCGTAAAGCTCTCCGTCTGAAGATATGCTCACCACGTTTCTGTCGGAGGTGAGCCAGCTTACCGTTTTGTTGGTGGCATCCTCCGGATATACGGTAGCCTTGAGCTGGAAGCTTTCTCCGCCGTTTAACTCGACGCTTTCGACGTTCAGCTCTATTCCCGTTACGGGAATGTGATCCTCATCCTTGGTTCCCATGGATATAGTCAATGTGACCTCTGCTCCCTCCGCCAGTGCGGTGTTTGCGGGAGGATCCTGGTTGATTACGGTGTATATTTCGTTTTCACTGTATTCGTATTGGAATTTAACGGTAAAGCCGTTTCTTATCAGGTATTCTTCTGCGGTGTCCTCGGTCATTCCCATTACGTCGGGGACCTGAACGGAAGGATCCGTAACCGTGATCTTGATGCTTGCAGATGCAAAGCCGGTTATATCCTTTACCGTGACTGTTGCTTCGCCCTTGGTCTTGGCGTCGATCGTTCCGTTTTTGCAGCTTACGACGTTATCGTCGGAGCTGGACCAGATGAGAGTGTTCAGGGGCGGTTCGGCACTGTCTGTTGTGAAGGACAGGGCTTGGCTCTCGCCCTGCTTGAGGGAAACGGTCGCATGGGAAAAGCTTATGGATTCTATACGGTCGGTTACGTTTGCCGGATCGTTACAGCCTGCCAGCAGCCATACTGCCTCTGAGGTGGAGGCGTTGGTCAGCGGGGGCAGATTTTGCTTTATAACAAGACCGTTCTTCTGGGAATCCAGCACGAAGATCAGATTTGCTTTTATGCCGGCATCCGATAAGGCCTGAAGTGCCTTGTCGGCCTTCTTTCCTACCAGATCGGGCATTTGGTAGCGGTTGTTTTCAACCGTGATGCTTATTTGCTCCCGATCGTCGCCGTTATTCATCCCGGGAGGTGTGTTGGTAAAGAAAAGCAAGGCTAATCTGGCGTAAAGCACCGCGCAGGCTACCAAGGCGGCTCCTAAAATAAACATTCCGATAAGGGCAAGGCGGCTGCGCTTCTTTTTTTCTTGGCTTATTACAGTGGGAGTGCCGGGCTCGTAAACCGCCAGCATAGAGTCCTGATCCGCCTTCATTAAAGCCTTTTGGAAGCTGTCGATGGATTTAAAGCGCTTTTGCGGGTCGGGGTTGGTTCCCTTTTGGCAGATCGCCAAAAGCTTGCCGCTCGGCTCAAAGAGCTTCATTGTGCAGGCGCAGATGGAGTAAATTTCTCCCGAGACAGAGCCTGCGGGGGAGTCCTTCTCCTCCGGGGCGGCAAATTCTTCGTTGTTGATCCCAAGCTTATAAAAGGCGGGATCCGCAAGCTTGAAGTTGCCGTTGTTGTCGACAAAAACGTTGGAGGGCTTTATTCCGCGGTGCAGGATCCCCGCTTTCTCATACTGAGCTGCGGCATCGGAAAGCTGGATGCAGAATTTGATCGCGGTCTCTTTGTTTTTTGCTCCTGTGGAAATATATTCCTGAGCTGAGGTAAGAAGCTCCGTACGAATGTATATTACGTAGCCCTCTTTCTTTTTTATAATCTTGTAGTCCTCGAGAAATGCCACGTTTCCCGAGCCGCGCATTTGCTTTACCTTGTTAAGCTTGTGGCCTATTTCCGATGCCACTCTGTGAAGCCAGCTTTCGGGTGTGATATCCTCGGGGCGTTCTTTTTCCAGCTTTTCCAAGCTATGCAGTTCTCCGGGAATACGAATTATTTTTGCGGCGCAGTACCTTTTTTCATCAAGGTCGTTGTAGCTCTCAAGATATACTTCTCCGTTGGGGCCGTCTCCGAGCTTTTTTTCCAGCTCTCGGTCTGCCCAGAAATCAGCGAGTTCGTTGTTCATTTTACTTTCCTTTTAATTTGTACCTGTGGAAAACTTAAAAGTTTTTAAGTTTTCCACAGCCCTATGGCACTTTTTGATTTTTAAAGCTTGTTTTTTAATTGAAAATCGGGGAAAAACATAGAAAAAATAAGATTTTGCTTAAATTTGAGGTGTTTTTCGCGTCCGAAAAAAGTTTTTTTGCGTTATTTGAGGTTTAAAATAGCAGATCTTGACGTTTTGACAAATCTTAGTTTACATAACTAATAATTATTGTAAACCGACACTGTGCACCTTGTATATTTTGCGTGTTTGATGTCCTTTGAAAATGCACTTTAATAAACTCTTTAAAGGGTGTAAAATATATACGCCGGTAAAGAAATTAAAGGATGAAGAGCTTATGAAGAGTATACAGTGTCTTGGCGGCGTTGTCGCCGTCAGAAAAACCTTGTCGAATAATATCACCTATTGCCTTGTGAGAAGTATTGCGCAAACAGAAGAAATGAGCGGGGAATGCTTTTCCCTTGCGGCGTGGAAGGATGACAGCGTGGCTTTTTACTTCGACGTGTGCCGTGATCTCAAAGCGGCTTTCGCTTTGTTTGAAAAGCTCGCCGATGCTCAGATCAGTCCCGCATTTTTGGGGGAGGTTCTTGAGGAGCTTTGAATACAATACTCCGAGCTTACAATATCTCATTATCATTATAACAAATTTCGGGAAGCTTTTCAATAGGAAAAGTAATATTTAGTTTTCAAATTTAGTGTTCCGAGGAGAAAGATGTATATAATGCAAAAAAATAACGGCGGACTCAATAAGCCCGCCGTTTGCCCGACTACCCTTTTATTATAACACACTGTTTTGTGAAATGCAATAGCTTTTAACAAAATTATATGAAAAAAATATTCGCAGATCTTTGTGAATTTTGCGAATTTACAACATGGCATTTGTGTGTTATCATATAGGTGCAAAGGATAAGAGACACGGACACTCGAAGGAAGTAGTCCGAAAGAATGGATCCCGACATACAGTGTTAAAGGAGGCTGACTAAAATGATTTCAGATACTCCGCCTGCTGTGGCAAAAAGAATTGATTAGGAAGGAGTGAGTCCAAAGAACAGTTTGATTTGATCCCGCGAGGATAAGCGGACAGATTTTGTAAGAATTGGTTTTTGTTAGACTATGAAGGAGGCTGATTCCAATGGTTTCAGAAGTACCGCCCGCTGCGGTTGCTAAAATCAATACGGAAGGGAATGAGTCCAAAGAACAGTTTAATTTGATCCCGCGAGGATAAGCGGACAGATTTTTGTAAGAATGAGTTTTATACGGTGTCAATGAGAAAAGGAGGCTGATTCCAATGGTTTCAGAAATGCCGCCCGCGGCTATTACTAAAATCAATACAGAAGGGAATGAGTCCAAAGAAATACTTAGCTTGACCCTCGGATATGAGGAGTAACGGAAGTTTTTTCACTGATTTTGACAAACGTACTTTTAAATAGAAAAACACTTTAAATTACATGCTCCGTTTTCTGAAATGGAAACGGAGCTCTTTTTTTGTCAACAACAATAAAAAAATGTCGTTTTTTCTCTTGACAATTAATGAAGGATTTGATAACATTGTAGTGATAAAAGAAGAAAAGAGAGAAAAAATGGAATCGAAATCAAGAATCAAGCAAATAGATGAGCTGGGCAGAATAGTTATACCAAAGGATATCAGAAAGAATTTGGGAATACTTCCCGGAGACGAGCTGGAGATATCTCTTTCCGGAGAGGATATTATAATAAAAAAGACACTCAACCGTTGCGCATTTTGCAATGCATCCCAAGAGCTTATTCAATATAAAAACGCATATATCTGTAAAGCGTGTCTTGGCGAGATAGTAAAATAACAATAAAAGCCCTTCCCGACGGGGAAGGGCTTTAGCTTTGAAAAAGATCCCTGCGGTGCTCCGCAGGGATCTTTGGGATTATTTGTTGGTGAGCTTTGCGATCTCTTCTGCAAAGTTCTCGTTTTTCTTCTCGAGACCCTCGCCCTTCTCGAAACGGACGAAAGCTACGGGCTTAACCTCGCAACCGATCTCCTTGGAAACGCCTTCAAGGTACTTGGCAACACTTATGTTGTCTTCCTTAACGTATTCCTGGAGCATAAGGCAGTTGCTGTTGAAGAACTTGTTGATCTTACCGGAAACCATCTTCTCAATAACCTGAGCGGGCTTCTTTGCGTTAGCCTCGTCGTTCTGGATCTGAGCGGCGATAACTTCCTTCTCGGACTCAACTACACTTGCGGGAACACTGTCCTTATCAAGGTAGCTGGGATTCATGGAAGCGACCTGAAGAGCAACGTTCTTTGCTGCTTCTGCAAACTTGGGATCGTCGCAGGATGCGCTCATCTTAACGATAACGCCGATGGAGCCCTTGCCGTGAACGTAGGTGCTTACGGGACCGTCAACGATCTGGAAACGACGGATGTTGATGTTTTCACCAACGGTGAAGATCTTATTCTTAACTGCCTCTTCAACGTTCATAGAACCGTCGAAGTCTGTTGCAAGAAGCTCCTCAAGGCTTGCGGGGCTCTTCTTGAGAATAACCTCAAGAAGCTCCTTAACAAAGGAGGAGAACTTCTCGTTCTTTGCTGCAAAGTCGCTCTCGGTATTGACCTCGATGATAGCTGCGCGGTTGCACTCGCTGCAGTACATAATGTCAACAACACCTTCAGCGGCAATTCTGGTGGACTTCTTTGCTGCTACTGCGATTCCTCTTTCGCGAAGGATCTTGATAGCCTCTTCCTCGTTGCCGTTTGCCTCAACGAGAGCCTTTTTGCATTCCATCATACCAACGCCTGTCTTCTGTCTCAGGCTCTGTACGTCTTTTGCTGTGATATTCATTGGAATATTCCTCTCTATAGTAGTATTTTTACTGAGCGTCGTTAACTTCTGCAACGACCTCTGCAGCCTCTGCTGCTGCAGCTTCCTCGGAGGTCTCTACCTCTGCGGTCTGCTCGCCTTCCTTGCCCTCGATCATAGCGTCGGCCATTACGGAGACGATAAGACGGATCGCGCGGATAGCGTCATCGTTACCGGGAATTACGTAGTCAACCTCATCGGGATCGCAGTTGGTATCAACGATAGCAACGATCGGAATACCGAGCTTCTGAGCTTCTGCAACTGCATTTCTCTCCTTCTTGGGGTCAACGATGAATACTGCGCTGGGGAGCTCGTGCATATTCTTGATACCGCCAAGGTTCTTCTCAAGAGTGTCTCTTTCCTTCTTCAGTGCGAGAACTTCCTTCTTGGGAAGCATTTCAAAGGTGCCGTCCTCCTCAAGCTTGTGGAGGTTGTTGAGTCTTGCGATGCTCTTCTTGATGGTCTTGAAGTTGGTAAGCATACCGCCGGGCCAACGAGCATTCACAAAGTACATTCCGCATCTCTCTGCCTCTTCCTTGATGGCATCCTGAGCCTGCTTCTTTGTACCGACGAACAGAATTGTGCCGCCTTCCTGGCTGAGCTCACGAACGTAGTTGTAAGCGTCGTTGAGCTTCTTAACGGTCTTCTGCAGGTCGATGATGTAGATACCGTTTCTCTGGGTGAAGATGTACTCCGCCATTTTGGGGTTCCATCTTCTGGTCTGGTGACCGAAGTGTACTCCGGCTTCCAGAAGCTGTTTCATGCTGATTACAGACATTTTTATGTCCTCCTTTGGTTTTTACCACCACAGTCCTATGCCCAGACAGAAGAAATCTTCCGACCGCTGTAGCTCGACAGACTGTGTGTGAATTTTTTGAACGATTGATTTTATCACATTATTTAATATAAGGCAATAGTAAATTCGATTGTTTACAAATTGTTTACATTATTTCTTTGCCTCGAAATGCCTGATCAGGGCACGCTCCACACAAGCGGTGATAAGATCCATTCCCTCTTCGTTGGGATGCAGACAGTCGCCGTGGGTGTAGGCGCTGTTGTTCATATAGGTGATTCCGCTGTCGGCGTGGAGATTAATGAATTCAAAGCCGAAAAGCTCGCCTACTGCCTTAAGCTCCGTATTGAACTGCTCAAGGTATTTACTGTCGGGGTCGTTCTTGCACTTGATGGAGAAGGGGCTCATAAGAAGTATCTCACTGTTGGGATAGCGCTCCTTCATCTTGGAAAGGGCGATATAGTATGCCTGGCATACGTTCTGAGGCTCGGCAAAGCCATCCGCGGTCACAACGTCTGCGGCGGTCAGTGCGGTACCGAGATCGTGGTTTCCGTTGTAGTCGTTAGTTCCCATCCATACCAGGATAACGTCGGGCTCTGCTTTGATGGAGTTAGTCTTGGCATAATCGGTGTCGATATGGAGATTAACGCATCTTGACTGCCAGATGTTACCGTTGCCGCCCCAGATAAGCGATCCCGACCAAGCGTTGTTAACGCAAAGAGTCATTTCCGAGTCCTTGATAAGCTGGTTCCACCAGGTATCTGCAAGGTAGAGTCTTTGGGCGGGGGAGTAGTATACTGCATTTCCGCCGATGGTGGTGTTGATCTCGGTGTTATTGCTTACGTTCTGATAGGTTGTGATGGAGTCTCCCAGCAGTGAAAGGCTCTTGCCGGAAAGGTAGGATTTAAGCTTGGAAAGCTCTTCCTCCGAGAGGGGAGCGTAAAGGGAGTTCTCAACGGAGGTATTCTCCGCCTTGGAGGCATCTGTCATTTTGGGGGTTGCGTGTATCTCCATGGGAAGGAAGCATTTGAGATAGGAGGAATTGGCGCCGTTGTCCGTCATGGCAAAGAAGCCCAGCTCTCTTTGGTAAAGTGTTCTTCCGAGCTCACCGCCGTAGTGACCAAGATAAAGAGTGTCGGTTCTTGATAAAAACGCAAGAGTATATCCCTCGGGAACCTCGAGATCAAGGCCCTCCCAGGTATACCAGCAGTCCTCAAGGCTTTCCTTGAAGGTATGGGTGACGGAATTAAGGGTCTCTTTTATCTTTCCGCCTCCGCAAAGGTCCGCTTTTACAACGCTTACCGTGAAGGTGTCTCCGGGCTCGGCGGCGCTTACCGCGAACTTAAGGGTGTTGATGGTGGTGCCCTCGAAGAAGTTATAAGCAAATGCGTAGGGACCATCCTCGGAAAATAGGGATGAGCAGCCCGAATACTTCAAGGGGAATTCATTTTCAATATCGAGACCTATAAGATTTTTGGAGGCATAGCCGGAGGAATAGACCTGAGCCTTGATCGTCAGAGCTGTGTCCGATCCGGTGCTTGCACAAAGTGGGCCATCGGCTTTTGTGCTTGCGGAAATTACCGCGCTGTCGCCCTCGGTTCCTATTGCCAGACAGTCACCGTATTCTACCGTAAGGTCAAGCTCGAGAAGGTTTTCGCCCTCCTTAACGTCGAAGCTCTTCCACTGTATTTGGGAATTTTCGGCATTGGAATAGGAGGCTATGCTGAGCTTTCCCGCTTTACTTGCTTCAAGACGGATGGCTTTAATAATCACTCCCGAAAAAACCGTGTCGCCGCTTAGATCGTCCTTGTAAGCATCAAGAATGAGGCTTGTTTTGGATAGATCTGCCGAGCTGTCAGCCGAAATTGACCAGCTATCGGCATAAAGCACAAGCTTTGAAAGATCGGGCTCGGTGACCTGCTCGGTGCTTGCGGGCGGAGCGGAGGTCGTTGTTTGCGATGTCGGAGCAGAGCAGGATACCGTGAGGCAAAGCACTGCAATGATCAAGCAGATCAGTTTTTTCATAGTGATTCTCCTTCTTTATATATAAAATTGATAACAAAAACAAAAGGCACGGCTTTGCGAATGCAAAACCGTGCCGTCAGACAGAAACTAATTTATAAAATCAAATTCCCATCCTTGCCTTGCCTGACTCAGTCCTGCTGAGCTTTGATGGCAGCAAAGCACTCGCTGCAATATACGGGCTGGTCGTTCTTGGGCTCGAAAGGAACTTTTGCTTCCTTGCCGCAATTTGCGCATACTGTGGTAAACAATTCTCTGGGAGCCTTGCCTGCACGCTTCTTAGCGTCTCTGCAAGCCTTGCATCTCTGGGGATCGTTCTGGAAGCCCTTCTCAGCGAAAAACTCCTGCTCTCCTGCAGTGAAGATGAATTCTTCTCCGCATTCCTTGCATACCAATGTCTTGTCTTGATACATTTGCCTTTACCTCGCTTGGTTAAAAGAATAAATATTTTATCCGCGGACGGATTTGCACCGCCACCTATGCCGTTGCATCGCTCTCTTTGAGCTACACGGATACATAAGCTGATTACACTGACTGACTGCTCAGACTCAGGATAAAGATGAATCAAGGTCAATAACAGTCGCCGTCAGGCTCGATCAACACCTTTAGCTTACGGCGGATCCTGCAGATCGCGTTATCTACGCTTTTTCGCGAGGTGTCAAGCTTTTGTGCTATCAGATCGTGGGAGACCCCCGTTAAAAACAGCTTCAATACCCGATTTTCATAGCTTGATAAATGGGAATCGATCTTGTTGAGAAGCTTCTGATAGCTTTCCTTTGATAACAACAGATTTTCCGGTTGGCTGTCTTCGCTGTCCGGGATATCGAGAGCCGTTTCGGGATCCTCGTAATCGTCCGTTGTTTTGTTATACGCCTTTAATGCGGAGAGTATGGATCGCTTGATGCACAGATATGCAAAGGTGCTAAAGGAGCTCAGCCTGCTATCGTACATCATAACCGCCTTGTAAAGCCCGATCAGTCCCTCCTGAAAGAGATCTTCTCTGTCATTTTGAGAAAAGCTGAAGGAGCCGAGAAGCTTATTTATCATTGGAGAATATTTCCCGGCAAGGGCGGCGAAGGCATCCTGATCCGAATGGGCGGCATTGCGCACCAAAAGCAGAAGTTCGCTGTCTGGGCAGTTTTTAATCATATCACAGTCTCCGACACTGATTCAAGTTGATTATATCAGCGAAAACTGATAATGTCAATAGTTTTGTTGAAAAAATTTATTATCTTTTTTACAAAATGTATAAAAAATCGATAAAATTCCAAAGATTTTACTTTTTTATGAGCGTTTGAGCAAATTGTGCTTAATATCCCAAAGCTTCTGTGAAAGGTCTACGTAATAGCGGTGGGGATTCTCAAAGCGCTTTACCTCGTCCCAAAGCAGATTTGTCTGATTGAGACAGCTTTCGCGGATGGAATCTATATCGGGGCTTTGGTATACGCATTCTCCGTCCTTGAAGATTGGAACCAAAAGCTCCTTGAGAGTGTAGTCTGTGAAGGTCTTTGTCTTCCAGGTGTTGATGGGATCGAAAATGGAAAGGGGCGCGGTGGGATCTATTACCTCGTCGTAGACGGTCAGAAGATCTGCCATTGCTTTTCCTGTCTCCTTGTCAAATATGCGGTAGAGCTTTTTGAAGTGGGGAGTGGTGATCTTACCCGGGTTCTCGCTTATCTTGATCTTGGGGATCACCTCGCCGTCCTTTTCCACTGCCACCAGCTTATATACTCCGCCGAAGACGGGCTCGGATTTTGCGGTTATAAGCCTTTCGCCTACGCCGAAGCTGTCTACCTCTGCGCCCTGATGGATGATGTCGCGGATAATGTGCTCGTCAAGGGAGTTGGAAATGACGATCTTGCAGTTTTCAAGCCCTGCCTCGTTTAGCATTTTTCTTGCTTTTTTTGTGAGATACGAAATATCTCCCGAGTCGAGACGGATTCCGAAGGAGGTCTTGCCCTGAGGAATAAGAACGTTCTTGAAGGCCTTTATTGCGTTGGGGATACCGCTGGAAATAGTATCGTAGGTGTCGACCAGAAGGGTCGCATTGTCCGGATAGAGTTTGCAATAGGTCTCAAAGGCGGTGTACTCGTCGTCAAACATCTGCACCCAGGAGTGTGCCATTGTTCCGGTGGCGGGGATGTGATAATCTCTGTCGCTCATTGTGCAGGCGGTGGCACTGCATCCGCCGATGTATGCGGCTCTTGCGCCGAGGATGGCGGCTTCGGGTCCCTGAGCTCTTCTTGAGCCGAACTCGGCAACGGGTCTGCCTTGAGCTGCTCTTACTATACGGTTTGCCTTTGTGGCGATCAGAGACTGATGGTTGAGAGTGAGAAGAATAAAGGTCTCGATAAACTGAGCCTCTATGGCGGGAGCCTTCACTATCATAATAGGCTCGCCCGGGAAGATGGGCGTGCCCTCTTCAATTGCGTAGATATCACCTGTGAAGCGGAAGGTGGAAAGATACTCGAGAAATCTCTCGTCAAAGGTGTTTTTGCTTCTGAGGTATTCGATGTCCTCCTCGGTGAAGGAAAGGTTTTTTATGTAGTCGATGACCTGCTCAAGGCCCGTGGCAATGGCATATCCGCCTCCGTCGGGAATGTTGCGGAAAAACACGTCGAAATATGCGATCTCATCCTTTTTTTCGGCGAGAAAATAACCGTTTGCCATTGTAAGCTCGTAGTAGTCGCAGAGCATTGTGTAGTTTGTGTGCTTCATAATATCGTCCTCTGAATAGAATAATTATGTATTTAGCATATTTTACCACTTTTTTGGGAAAAAGGCAATAGGCTTGAAGGCTTCGGTGGATATATGATGTTGACTTTTTTTGTTTTGGGTGGTAGAATTAGAAAAATTAAGGTAAAGGAGTCCCAGAATGAAAGCTTTTCTTGAAAGGAAAAATATCCGTCCCTCCCTTAAGCTGTATTTTATCGATGCTATGGGGCAAATGGCTCTGGCGCTTTTTGCTACTTTGCTTATGGGAACGATCTTTTCCACGCTGTATACCTACACCTCCTTTGAGTTTTTCAAAACCGTCTCGTCCTATGCTCAGGGAGCTACGGGTGCGGTTTTGGGCATTGCTGTGGCAAATGCCCTTAAGGCTCCGCCCCTTGTTCTTTGCTCTGTTGGTGCCGCCTCTCTGGCAGGCTATCAGATCAGTGCCGTATTTATGATAAACGGTGTTGAAAAGACTGTAAGTGCAGGTCCTGCCGGGGCGTTTTTGTGCGCTATAGTAGCCGCGGAGCTGGGAAAGGCAGTGTTTAAGGAAACAAAAATAGATATAATAGTAACTCCAACCGTGGCGATCTGCTCGGGTGTTGCCTTCGGACTTTTGGTGTGCCCCGCAATAGCTTGGCTGATGTACTGGCTGGGGAGCTTTATAAATACCGCTACTGTGATGCAGCCCATTCTTATGGGGGCGATAGTATCCGTGGTGGTGGGAATAGTGCTTACTCTTCCCATAAGCTCCGCCGCTCTTTGTGCCATGATCGGTATTTCCGGAATTGCGGGAGGTGCCGCAGCGGCGGGCTGTTGTGCTCAGATGGTGGGATTTGCCGTCATCAGCTTTAGCGAGAACCGTTGGGGAGGCCTTGTGGCGCAAGGCTTGGGAACAAGTATGCTGCAGATGGGCAACATCACCAAAAAGCCGATCATATGGCTTCCGGTCACCTTGACAAGCGCGATCACGGGAGCGCTCAGCGCGGCAGTGTTCGGCTTGGAGTGTACAGGTGTCAGCGCCGGTATGGGAACCTGCGGTCTCGTGGGACCCTTGGGAGTGATCTCCGCCACCGCTGATAAGGGTTGGATATTCTGGCTGGGATTCGTTCTTTGTCTTTTTGTGCTTCCCGCGATATTGAGTAGTATTTTTGCGTCGATAATGAAAAAAACGGGCTGGATAAAAAAAGGCGATATGAAGCTGGAGCTTTGAGCTATTGACATAAGGAACGGCGAGTGAGAGCTTGCCGTTCTTTTGTTTTTTGGAGAGGGAAGATGATATACGTATTGTTTACAAAAAATGTTTGCTTTTTTTACGGCTCCGTGGTATAATATAAGATAGATTAATTTTATGCAGGGAGTGCGTTTTTTTGAATTTCGGATCTGTTTTTAAAAATGTATGTCAAAAAGCTTCGACAGTTACAAAAAGCAAGGTCTTTAAATACGTATACAGAACTTTTATTTTCATTTTAAGCTTTGCTCTTGTTGCGGGAGCGGCGGCATACGGAGTATGCGCGGTGATTATGCTGGGGCCCAGTCCTTCTGCGAGAAATATGCTTGTTGCAACTGCTATGGAGACATCTGCCGCAAGGTTCTTACCTTATCTTTTTCTGAGTCCCGAGAAGGTGCAGAGCATAGTTGATGACAGTGCGGTCAAAGAAGACCCCGACGCTGAGGTTAAGACTGACGAAATAGAGATCCCTCCCATAGATGATCCTTCTGCGGAGGATGAGTGGGCGGACTATCCCGACGGAATCAGAATAGAGAACGTCAAGGGGCCTACCTATAATGCTTACGTAATGATAATACGGGACCCCTCGAGAGTTTACGTTGCGACCTCCAGTAATTTTACCAAGGTGGGAACACCGGGAAAGGTCATTATGGACGTATATGAGAGAGAGGGGGCGGTTGCGGCGCTTAACGGCGGCGGCTTCCACGATGCCAACGGAATGGGCAACGGTGATACTCCTACGGGACTTACCTTCTCCAAGGGTAAGATGCTTTGGGGAAGCGAGACTTATGCTGATGGCGGTGTTGTGGGCTTCAACAAGGACAACGTGCTCCTGGTGGGAAGATACAGCGGTGCCAAGGCCTATAAAAGCAATATGCGTGACTGTGTTAATTTCGGTCCTGTTCTGATAATGAACGGCAAGCCTATGAATGCCAGCAGCTCCTCGGGAAGCCTTAACCCCAGATCCGGAATAGGCCAGAGAGCTGACGGTGCGGTTCTGTTCTTGGTAATTGAGGGCAGAATAGCCACAAGCTTGGGCGGAACCTATAACGATATGATAGAGATCTTTATGAACTACGGCGCTGTCAATGCCTGCAATCTTGACGGCGGCTCATCCACAAGTCTTATTTATAACGGAGAGCAGATCAATCAGAGCGCTTCCTTGTACGGCGCAAGAAGACTGCCCACCTTCTTTATGGTCAAGTAATAACCAGGAGTCAAGATGAAAGCAAGATCAAGAACCTTTCCGGTCTTTTACAAGGTCCTTATAGCCCTTGCGGTGACGGGAGCCCTCCTTGCCGGAGTTATATTGAACGTGTTGTGGGATTTTTTGTACAGCTATGAAAAATACCTGCCCAAGTACGTTGCTCAAGGCTTTTTTGAGGAATATTTTTGTTGCGATGATTACAAAAAGCTTTATTCTTTGGGATGTGTCAGCACGGGAGTGTTTGACGGGGAGGAGCAATTTGATTCTTATATGAAATCTCTTGTCGGAACAAGAGAACTGAACTTCTATGAGATGACCATGGGCAATCCCGAGCAAAAGGTATTTCTTATCCAGGCAAATAAGACCGCCGAGGGTCAGAAAAGTGTGGATATAGGCACTCTTTATCTGAAAAAGACCGGCGAAAAGGCCTCCTGGGGGCAGGATCGCTGGGAATACGATAGCTTTGTGATGGAAGAATTGAATACTCGGAGTGTAACTGTAAAAACCTTAAGCACAAGTACGCTTTATCTTAACGGGATTATGGTTCCCGAAAGCTACGTTACACAGAAGGATATTCTTACTCCTTCCTGCGAGTATATGCCCGAGGGTGTAACGGGTATGACCTACAAGGTCTACACGGTGGACGGACTTATCTGTGCCCCCGAGGTAAGCCTTGTGACAAAGGATATGAAAAACTCAACTGCTTATTATGACAGCAAGGAAGAAATATACACCGAGACCACTGTATATAACGATGAGCTTGCCGACATATACAGTCAGTTTGCCATAGAGACGGTGCAGACTGTTCAGCGCTATCAGACCAACGACACCTCATTGAGAAACGTGAGAGATTACGTTGATGATTCGTCAAATTACTATAAATACCTGAAAAATCTTGATACACGTTGGTATGCCGATCATATAGCTCACGAGTATTCCGATGAGGCTGTTGCGGAGTTCTATGCATATTCGGACGAGGTGTTCTCCTGCAGATACGTTGGCACTCAGATCATTACCAGAACAAAGAAGGACATAAGATATTTCGACCTTGACTGTACCTTGTATTTCAAGCTTACAGATGGCGAATTCATGTGCTATAATATTATTTTTAACTGATTTAGGATAAACTATGGAAACTACTTTTATCGCCGTAAGACACGGACAGAGCATGGCAAATCATAATAAGGTTTTTGCGGGCAGCAGAGAATATCCTCTTACCGCATTGGGGGAGGCTCAGGCGAGAGAGACCGCAGAATACATAAAAGACAGCTTTTCCGTTGATCTTGTGGTAACGAGCCCTCTTTCCAGAGCTCGCCGAACGGGACAGATCATCGCCGAGGCGGTAGGAGCGCCCACTATTGTTGAGGACGGACTCATCGAGATAGACGCGGGGGAATGGGAGATGGTTCCATGGGCGGAGCTTCCGAGGCTTTTTCCCGAGGATCGAAGGGTCTGGGTCGAGGACATCGGAAGGTGTCGCTGTACCGGAGGCGAAAGCGTTGCCGAGGTTTATGACAGGGTGGTAAAGGCTCTTAAGAGGCTGGATGAGCTCTACCGCGGAAAAACGGTCGTTCTTGCTTGTCACTATATTCCCGTAAGGAGTATGTGGTGCTGGGCAAGCGGCTTTGCCGCAGAGGATATGGCGGCGTGCAGCCACGCTCCCGAAAATGCTTCGGTAACGGTTATAAAGCTCAAGAACGGTATTCCCGAAGCCGTGGAATACAGCATCAGCAAGCATCTTGTTGATGCCGGACTTATGCCGACGCGGATAAAGTGATCGGAAAAGAGGATATAATGACAAGATTTTTGTTTATAAGACACGGACAGAGCCTTGCAAATTCAAAGGGTGTATATGCAGGTCAAGTGGATTATCCGCTCACCGAGCTTGGAAGAGCTCAGGCAAGAGCCGCGGCACGGTATATAAAGGAGAATTATAAGCTTGCGGCGGTGATCGCAAGCGATCTTTCCAGAGCAAGGGATACGGGGCTTGAGGTTGCGAGGGCTTGCTCGGTGCCGTTGAAGGAAAATCGGGCCTTCAGAGAGCTTGACGTTGGAAAATGGGCGGGACTTGAATATGATGTTGCCCGCGAAAGATATGCCGATAACTTTAAGATATGGCTTGAGGATATAGGAAATTACCGTGCGCCCGAGGGTGAAAGCACCCGAGAGGTGTACGAGAGAGTGAAAAAAGCCTTGACGGCTCTTGCCGAGGAATATCCCGACAGTACCGTTGCAGTTGCTTGCCACGCGACGCCCGTTATAGTGTTTCAGGCACTGTGTATGGGATACGGTCCCGATAGAATAAGAGAGCTTACTTGGGCGCCCAATGCATCGGTGACCGTGGGTGATTATGAGGACGGCCGCTTTACAAAGGTAGAATTCGGAATCAACAGTTATCTTGACGGGGAATACTTCATTCCTGCCGAGTCTTTTTGAGAAAGGAAAAATATGGACATTATTCAAAAATTAAGCGAGGAATTTAAGGTAAAGCCTCAGCAGATACAAAACACCGTGGATCTTCTTGACGACGGAAAGACCGTTCCCTTTATTGCGCGATACAGAAAAGAGCTTACCGGAAGCCTTGACGATCAGATACTCAGAGAGATCTCCGACCGACTTGAGTATTTAAGAAACCTTGAAAAGAGAAAGGAAGAGGTCATTTCCTCCATAGAGTCTCAGGGCAAGCTGACAGAGGAGCTTACAAAGGCCATAACCGATGCGGTGACCTTGGTTGAGGTGGAGGATCTGTACCGCCCCTACAAGCAAAAGAAGAAGACCCGCGCTTTTGTTGCCCGTGAGAGGGGGCTTGAGCCTCTCAGTGAAATAATAATAGCGCAGGATAGCAATACCGATCCGGTAAAGGAGGCGGAGGCCTTTATCACAGAGGAGGTCTGCGATGCCGAAAGTGCCATTGCGGGAGCCTGCGATATTATAGCGGAAAACGTTTCCGACGACGCCGCATTGCGTAAGGAGCTTCGCAGCCTTTTGTTCAACCAGGGAATGATCTCCTCCGTTGCCGCAAGCGAGGAGGCGGATCAGGTCTATAAGAATTATTTTGAATATACTGAGCCTCTCAAAAAGGTCACGGGACACAGAGTGCTGGCTCTTAATCGCGGAGAAAAGGAGGAGCAGCTTAAGGTCGAGGTGGTGCTTGGCAACGGTGCAGGCGAAAAGACCGTATGTGATAAGTACGTTGTAAACCAAAGCCCTTGCGGTCTGCTGGTGAAGGCTGCCTGCGAGGATTCCTACAAGCGTCTTATATTCCCTTCGGTGGAAAGAGAGATAAGAGCTGAGCTTACGGATACCGCATCGGAGGGCGCAATAAAGCTCTTCGGGGAAAACTTAAAGCAGCTCCTTATGCAGCCCCCCATTAAGGATACTGTCACACTGGGGCTTGATCCCGCTTACAGGACGGGCTGTAAGATCGCGGTGGTTGATGATACCGGTAAGGTTTTGGAAACGACCGTGGTTTATCCCACTCCTCCGCAGAACAAGACTGTCGAGGCGGCGGCAAAGCTTAAAAAGCTTATTGATAAGTATAACGTAACCACCATCGCCATCGGAAACGGCACCGCATCCAGAGAGAGCGAGGCTTTCGTTGCCGATCTTGTAAAGGATTACGGCGGCAAGGTGGGATATATGGTTGTAAGCGAAGCAGGTGCGTCCGTTTACAGTGCATCAAAGCTTGCTGCAGAGGAATTTCCGGAGTTTGACGTCAGCTTAAGAAGTGCGGTGAGCATTGCACGCCGCTTGCAGGACCCCTTGGCTGAGCTTGTTAAGATCGAGCCCAAGGCGATAGGAGTGGGTCAGTATCAGCACGATATGCCTCCCGCAAGGCTTTCGGGAGCGTTGGGCGGAGTGGTAGAGGATTGCGTTAACAGTGTAGGAGTGGATCTTAACACTGCAAGCGTTTCTCTTTTGAGCTACGTTTCCGGTATAAACTCCGCAATAGCAAAGAATATCGTAAGCTACAGAGAGGAAAACGGAGCCTTCAAGGAGAGAAAGCAGCTTCTTAAGGTGGCTAAGCTCGGTCCTAAGGCATTTGAACAGTGTGCGGGCTTTTTAAGGATCCCCGGAGCTGAAAATCCTCTGGATAATACGGGAGTTCATCCCGAAAGCTACGAGGGAGTTAAAAAGCTTCTTGCAAACCTTAAGATGACTGCCGAGGATTTTGCTCAGGGCTTGGGACCCGTTGCTCAGCTCAGACTGGAAAGAATGGATTGGGACAAGATAAGCCGCGACGTCGGAGTGGGCGTGCCTACTCTTAAGGATATAGTTGCAGAGCTTAAAAAGCCGGGGCGAGATCCCAGAAGCGAGCTTCCCCCTCCCTTGCTCAGAAGCGCGGAGGTCATGGAGCTTAAGGACCTTAAAGAGGGAATGGAGCTTGTGGGCACGGTCAGAAACGTTATAGATTTCGGTTGCTTTGTGGATATCGGAGTTCACGTGGACGGCTTGGTGCACATATCTCAGCTTTCCGACAGATTTGTCAAGCATCCTTTGGACGTTGTCAGCGTCGGTCAGACGGTTAACGTAAGGGTTATTGAGGTCGACACCAAGAGAAACCGCATTTCTCTTACGATGAAAAAGAAATAAGTATTTTGATCGGGCGAGGTGTTCGCCCGATCTTTTTGTGAAACATTGGGACAGATTTTTAAAAAGCTGTCTCTTTTGGACTTGTATTATTTTTAAAACAGTGCTATTATTTTGGACAGTAAAAGAGGTGAGCTTGATGGACTCCGATAAGTTAAGCGTATATTCGGTTACGGCAGAGCTGGGGAATGCAAGAATAAGGTTTTACAGGGTGGGGAAGCCCGGCTTATACTGTGACAACGATGCCCAAAGCAGCATTGGTCCGAACCACAGCCATTTGTACTACGAGTGCCATTATATTGATAGCGGAAGTCTTGAATTCGAATTGGAGAACGGAAAAGTCAGAGTTGACGGCGGAAGGGTATTGTTGATCCCGCCTTTTGTGGAGCACTATCCTCTTGGCGGAATAAATACAGGGTATAGAGTCATTTCCTTTACTATAGAGAGGAAAGAAGGCGAGACGGGCTTTTACGAAAGCTTTGTTTCCTCCATAGACTGCGTTTCTTGCCGTTTATTTGAAGCGGGAGCGGAGCTTGTAAGAGCGCTTAAGCTCTTTCCGGGGAGCTTTTCGGCGAAGATACCCGCCGATTACTGTAACAGAAAAATACTTGCCTATCAGCTGACAAAGGAGCTTTTTGCCTCGATAAAGGGCTTTGATTTCGCGCTTAAGAACAATGCTCAAAACTGTTCTAACGTTGATATTGCTCTTTTGGATTATCTTGTCAATGAAAACAGCTATTCACTTTCGGATATAGCAGGGCAAATAGGGTACACCACCCGTCATACCGCAAGGCTGATAAGGCAGCTTTATCAAAAGAGTCTCGGAGAGATCAGGCTTGGAAATATGACCGAAACTGCAAAGAAGCTTTTGGAAAAGAGCGATCTTGGTCTTGGGAGGATAGCGGAAACGGTGGGTTTTTCTTCTCTTGCGGTAATGAACAGAGTGTTTTTTAAAAGCGAGGGAGTATACCCATCGCAATACAGAAATAGCTTTCGGAGGAGTAAGGATTGAAGGTTGCGCTTTTTTTGAAAAAATACTTCGGAATCATTCTTTTGGCGATAACGGCAGTGCTCATCACCGTTTCTGCGGTGGCCTATAAGCAAAATCCCTTTTTTGCCATTCCGATATACGTTTCCCTTTTCGTGGGGCTTTTGCAAAGCGGAGCAAACCGTTACTCAATGCTTATCGGTGGCTTTAACAGCATTTTATATACGGTCGTCTATCTGATGCTGGGCTTATACGCCACTGCCGCACAGGCTCTGTTTTTTTCCTGCTTCTTTCAGTTTGCGGGCTTTATCAGCTGGAACAGAAGAAAATACGGCACCTCCACGGTGTTCAGAAGGCTTTCTAATAGGATGAGAGCTGTTCTCGCTCTTGCTTTGACAGCGGGATTTTTGGTACTTTGCGCAGTGTTGAATATGGTGGGTTCATCTTATACGGTGCTGGATAGTCTTTCCTTTTTTCTCGGCTCGACCATATCGGTTTTGACCCTTTTTGCGTACGTTGAATACAGCTGGCTGATGCTCCCGTCGGGAATTATTTCCATTATGCTGAACCTTCAGACTCTTCAGGCGTCTCCCGGACAATTGAGCTACGTTATATTTTCAATATATTCCATGATATGTGTGACGATGGGCTTTTTCAGTGTCAGAAGCCTTTGGAAACAACAAAATCAAGAGTAAAAATATCGGATACTCCAAAAAATTGGAGTATCCGATTTCTTTTTTTATTTCATAAGCTCGGGATAATATTTTTTCTTTGCCTTGTAAAATCTTTGCATTGCATCGAAAAGGCGCGCTTCGCTTCGCTTCTCGGTAAGAGCCCAGGGGGCTGTGAATATTCCCACAAGCTTCTCCGGATCCATGAAGTGACGGGCGTATTCAAAGCTTCTTTCGCTGGACTCGAAGCAGGAATAGTTCGAGCAGCAAAGAGTCTGCTTGAAGCCCGCTTTCTCAAAGTCCATAAATGCTCTTTCCTGAATACGTGCATCCTCGGGATTATTTACGACGGATGAATCATTGCCGCTTTCCAGAGCAAGCTCGGGATGATCCTTGGAGGGGAGTCCCGCCAGTGCGGAGTAATTCCAGTTGCACTGAAGCACGTCCTTTGGCATTCTCTCGAAGAATTCCTTGGGTCTGTGCCAATACATATCACTCCATATCCAGGGAGTGGTGCCTAAGCTCCTGCAGGTGTCAAAGAGGTGATACACGTCCTTCCAGAAAACCTCGTTTCTTCTGACGCATTGGAACTGTAAGGCTCTTTGGTTGGTGGGATCCTCTTCATCCATACCGAGGTGGAAATACTCAGAGCCGAAAAGCTCGTGTACCTCCTTGATAAGATCAGCGCAGACCTGTCTGTATTTTTCGGTTCCCAGCATATGGGAGTACTGCTTCAGCCATGCATCGTGGCCGCCCGAGAAGTTGAGCTTGGGATAGGGCTTTATACCTATTGAGCGCATATGATCAAGCTCTTTTTTCATAAATTCCTTGCTCCAGGCTCCGGGGATGGATACCTCGGGATGACTGTCGTACTGTATGCCGTCTCCTACGTCTATAAGAACGGCATTAAAGCCGAAGGAGGGCATGGCATCGATTATTCTGTGCCATACGTCCAAATCGAGATCATTGGTCTCGTGCCAATTGGAAAAACGCAGGCGGGAATTGGGATCGCCCCACATATTGCCGCTTAAGTTGAGCATCAAGGAAAACATCATATCTTTCATTACTTGGCCTCCTTTTCGCAGGGGAAGACTTTGCATATACCGTCATAATATGCCTCTACGGCGTATTTAAGCTCGTATACACTGTCTTCGTCGCAGTTTTGCAGGCAGTTGGAGAGTTGACCGAGGCAGGGGAGCTTAAGGTCGAATTTTTCAAGCTCCATATTCAGCAGTGCATTTGAGCTCATGCTGAAGGAGATACTGCTTGCGGGGATCTGCGTGTATCCCAGCTTGTCAAGCTCCACGGCGCTTTGGGTAACCTCGTCTCTGTAGCTTCCGTTGGGGAAACGCTTGATGTAGCCGTAGCTCTGGGTGGAAAGAACGACGTCCTTGGCGATATTTTTGTCAAATGCCTCTTTGTCGAGAAGGAAGTTGTCTGCCCAGATCCAGGGACGGCTGCCGCAAATTCTTACGGTGTTGCAAAGGGCGTTTACACACTTGAACCACTCCTCGCCGTTTCTTGTGCGTCTGAGTGCTTTTACGTACTGGGTCTTTGCGCTTTCGTCACCGAAGCCCAGATGGAAAAGCTCGGGAGAATCGAATACCTCGCAAAGCTCCTTGATAAGATCGCTTGCCAAAGAAAGATATTCATCGGAGGGGATGGCTATATCTGCGCGGGACAACCAGGCATCGAAGGCGAAGCCGAAATCCAGCATAGGAAGTGGAGTGAGTCCCATAGCTCTTACCTTGTTAAGAAATTCGGTAAATTCTGCCTTTGAAAGAGCGCCTTCTACGGCGATCTCGGGATGGCTTTCGTATTCGTAGGCATCGCCCACAAAGATCAATACGTGATCAAAGCATTTTTCTGCGGCGTATTTCAGAACGGTCTCAACGGTTTTTATATCGAAGAGAGTTCTTTGGTTGTAGCCGCGATATCTGCTTACACAAAGAGGATCTCCAAAGCGGTTGGGGGTAAGATTGAGAGTGAATATTTTTTTATTGGTATAGCAGAATTCCATATTTAAGCCTCCTTGCCAAAATCATTGATGGCTCTTACGCCGTGGAGGATCTCGTAAATGAGCTTATGCTTGTTTTCGTCGCAGCAGACCAAGAAGGGTGTTATGGCAAAGCCCTTGATCTGGTCCTTGGGGAGGTTGTTTTTTGCAAAGCTTGTGACGTATTCCGGGCCGGAGCTGTTGGACCAACAGCTCATATTGCAGATGAGTCCGTAGCCCATACCCGCAACCGCCTTAAGGGATACCTTCTCGCTTTCGGGCTTGGGCTTGGAGCCGTGCATATTGTTCCAGACTGCGGTGCCTCCCACAACGGGGATATCTTCATCCACCGCATCCTTGAAAAGATGAGAATACTCGTGAGCGAAATCACAGCTTACCCAAGGGGTCGCGCCGCATTTACGGCACTGCTCCACAAGGAATTTGAGATCGTGGATAAACAGCTTGTCTCCTCTTGCCGCCATATAATCGTACTTGAGCTGATATTCCATATATTCGTCGTCCATACCCAAATGGAAATACTTGGGACCGAGGAATATCTCGCAGGTCTCTTTAATTATATCGGCGCAGAAGGCATAATACTCGTCGGTGGAGACCATACGGGAGTATTCACCCATCCATACGTCCCTTGCGGCGGAGAAGTTAAGATGAGGCACTAATTCCAATTCCAGCGACCTTGCATATTCCAGACACGAAACGAGCTCCTTTTTGCTCCACGCTCCGGGGAGAGCTATCTCGGGATGTGAATCGTATCTGACACCGTCTCCCGCGAATACCACCAGAGTATCAATACCTGCCTTTTTTGCTTCATCGCACAAAAGGCGGAAGGTGTCGGGCTCGGCGATGCATTTGTCAAGATAATAGTACTCCATAGGATAATCCTTGGAATAAAGGTATTTTTCCTTGGGTACGTCGGAGTACATATTGCAGCTCAGATATATGGTATAGGCTTTAAATGGCTTCATTTTTTACCTCCGTTTTCATCGGGAAAGTATTTTTTCTTTGCAAGACCGAATCTCTTGGCCTCCTGTAGGCAAAGAAGGTTGGTAGAGCCTTGGCAATTTGTCCACGGAGCTGTCATGATACCCAGAAAATGCTCCTCGGAAAGATCGTTTTTGCACATACGGAAGGTGGCATCCGTGTTAGTTGCACTTGCCCAGGTGGAGCAGGTGGGAACCTGATCGTAGCCCAGACGGTCAAGATCCACGTAATACTGGAATTCCTTCTTACGGTAGGTGCCGTTCTTTTCGCCGAAGGAAATATTATCGTAGTTCCAGTTGGATTGAAGCACGCTCTTGGGCATATTCTTTTTAAATTCCTCGGGGTGATACCAATAATCGTCGCTCCATACCCAGGGGCGGGCGTTGTTATGCTCGCAACGCTCAAAAAGCCTGTGAGCGTCTCTCCACCAGAAGTGGGCTCCTCTTACGTGTCTTATGCCGTAAGCACCCTGAAGAGCAAAGTTTTCTTCGTCGAGGCCGAGGTGGAAGTATTTCGCATCAAAGATCTCGCAGGTCTCGTCGATAAGCTCGTTGCAGACCTTTGCGTATTCCTCTGTGCCTACCATGTATGAATATTTTCTCAGCCAGGGGTCGTGACAGCAGGAGAAGTTGAGCTTGGGCACGGGCTCCATTCCCAACGCCCTTACCTTGTCGCAGAGCTTCTTGGCTTCGTCCTTGGAAAGACCCTCCTTCATGGCTATCTCGGGATGGCAATCGTATTTTATTGCATTTCCCAGGTCGATTATCAAGGTATTTATTCCCTGGGTGGGTAGGTATTCCAGCGTTTGGTTGAATTTGTCCCATTCCAGGCTCAGCTTTTCCGAAGCGGCGTAAAAGTCCGCGTTGGGATCCAGATAGATCCTTGATTCCGGGTCACCCCCGGGCCACATATTGGCATTTAAGTGGATAAGATATGTCCACAGCTTTTCTTTCATTATTTTTTACCTCCCTTTAAGACCTTATCTGCATTTTCGTTGAGAGCGCAAGCGTCGTACATAAGCTTGAAGTCGTGTTCGTCGTTGCACTGATAGACGCTGAGCTGAACGATTCCCTTAACCTTATCGGGCTTAATGTGGTTTATTACAAGATTACACATCGAGGTATCGGTGGGGATGCTGTGGAAGTTGCAGAATTGGGGGATATAATCGTAGCCAAGCTCGGGAAGCTCTATGGTTGCTCTTATCTCGGGCTGAGGGCTTATTCCGTTGACGATTTTTTTGTGACCGCCGATGAAGCCTTGGCTTAAAAGCACGTCCTTACCGACGGTTGCCTTGAAGGCCTCGGGAGAGACGAGGTAAAGATCGGAATACATCCAGGGTCTTGCGCCCAGTTTTCTTACGGTGTCAAGATGATGGGCAATATGCTTTGACAGAAGATGTGCCGAGCGGCTTACACAATTCTTGAATCTGCTTTGAAGCTCGGGAGCCTCGCAGCTCATACCTATATGGAAAAGCTCGGGCTTGTCAAATACCTCGAAAAGCTCGCAGATAAGATCGTCGCAAACCTTCAGATATACTTCGCTTCCCATCATTTTACGGTATTTACCCATCCAGACATTTCCCACGGCGGAGAAATTGAGCATAGGCACCGCATCCATTCCCAGAGCCTTTACGTGCTTTATCGCGTCTCCAAGCTCCTCCTTTGTCCAAGTATTCTGGCAGACGATCTCGGGATGGCTCTCGTAGCAGTAAGCGTCGCCTACGAATATAAGAATCGTATTGGTGCCCTTCTCGGCGGCAAGATCAACAAGCTTGTAAAACAGATCGACGTCCTTTTTGGGGGAGGGATCGTACCAGCTTTGGGGATATGAGCCGGATCTGTAGTAAAACTCCTCATAGCAGCAGTCACTGTCAAAATTGGGTGAAAGCTGAATGGAGTATGCTCTTATAAAATCTTTCATCATTTATCCTCCTGCGGGAAATATTTCTTTTTGGCTGTGCCGAATCTTACGGCTTCTTGCATCATAAGGTGGAAGGCTTCCTCGTAGATATAGTCCCAAGGGGCGGTCATAATGCCCTTAAGTCTTTCCGGAGCTATGTGGGCTTTGGCAAGACGGAAGGTCTCGTCGGTGTTGAGATCGTGAAGCCAGGTGGAGCAGGTGGGAACCTGATCGTAGCCGTGTTCTTCAAGCTCAACGTAGCTTTGGAAGCCGTAGTGACGGTATTTACCGTTCTCGTCCAGACCTCTGGGCGGACAGTAATCCCAATTTGACTGAAGTACGCTCTTGGGCATATTCTTCAAAAACTCCTCGGGACGGTGCCAATAATCGTCGCTCCACACCCAGGGACGGGCGTTGTTATGCTCGCAACGCTTGAAGAGCCTGAAGGCGTCTCTCCACCAAATGTGAGGCGCTCTGAATACCCAAAGCCCCGATCTTACGTTGGGAAGCGCCTGCTCCTCGTCGAGACCTAAGTGGAAATACTTGGGATAACCGAATAGCTCCGCCACCTCGTCGATCACGTCGTCACAGAATCGGTAGTATTCGTCGGTGCCTACCATATATCTGTATTTTCTCATCCAGGGATTGTGTCCGCAAGAGAAATTCAGCTTGGGTACCGGCTCCATTCCGAGAGCTCTGATCTCGTCGCACATTTTCTTTAGCTCATCCTTGGTCATGGCTTCCTTTTGGCAGATCTCGGGATGACGCTCCAAACGCACTCCGTTTCCTACGTCAATGAGGACGGTGTTGATTCCCTGAGTGGGCAAAAACTTTATGAACGTATCGTAAAGCTCCCAATCTATCATAATCTTTTCTGTTTCATTGTGGCGTTCTTCAGGTGATAGCTTAAGATTGGGCGCCCAATCGGGATCACCGGTTTGCCACATACACTTGTTCAAGTGGATTAGGTAACTCCAAATCATACTGATCTCCTTTTAGTTTGGCTTTTACTGAGGAAAATACTTTTTCTTTGCAGTGCCGAATCTTACAGCGTCCTGCATCATCAGATGGAAGCCTTCGTCCAGAATATAGTCCCAGGGAGCGCTCATAACACCCTTCATTCTTTCGGGGGCAACGTGCTCCTTTGCAATGCGGAAGGTCTCCTCCGGGTTAGTATCGTGATGCCAGCAGGAGACAGTCAGGACCTGATCGTAGCCCAGCTCTTCGAAATCAACGTAGGTCTGAAAGCCCTTCTGCAGATATTTTCCGTCGGGGGATTTTCCTCTGTTGGGGCCGTAATACCAGTTTGATTGAAGTACGCTTTTTGGCATCTGTTTTATGAATTCCTCGGGTCTGTACCAATAGTCGTCGCTCCATACCCAGGGGCGGGCGTTGTTGTGCTCGCAACGCTTGAAAAGCTTGTGGGCATCTCTCCACCAGATGTGGGGAGCTCTGACGGTAAGTATTCCGCCGGGATGGTTATCAAAGCCCATTTCTTCATCCAGTCCAAGGTGGAAATAGTCGGGGTAGTCAAAAAGCTCCGAAACCTCGTCTATCAGATCGTCGCAGAACTGATAGTATTCGTCTGTTCCTACCATATATTTATACTTTCTCATCCAGGGATTGTGTCCGC
Organism: Oscillospiraceae bacterium; assembly: GCA_015063985.1. GTDB lineage: Bacteria > Bacillota > Clostridia > Oscillospirales > SIG627 > SIG685. The sequence goes on from SVTC01000001.1 coordinate 95,423, forward strand.
AGGAGAAATTCAGCTTCGGGATCGGGGTAAGCCCCAAGGCTCTGAGCTCATCAAGCTTTTTCTTAAGCTCGTCTTTTGAAAGAGCTTCCTTTTGTGATATTTCGGGATGGGTTTCATATTTGACGGAATTTCCTAAGTCGATGAGAACGGAGTTGAAGCCGTACGAGGGCAAAGCCTTCATCAGCTCACTGTATTTGTCCCACTGAAGACGAAGGGTCTGGGTTTCGCGGTGGCGGGTTTCTTCATCCGCCGAGTAGAGGCGCATATCGTCGGGATCTCCCGCTCCCCACATATTTTGACTGAGGTGGAAAAGGTAGATCCAAAGCTTATCGTGTTCCATTTTTATACCTCCCGAGGATCGATTACTTGGGTCTATTGTAAGGTGCCGCCGACTTTTTGTCAAGGCTTTTTTTGTTTATTTAGGATAAAAAATACAATAATGTACAAAGAGTGTTTTATTTTGTACGGCGAGCTTCCGGATAATGGAGCCGAGGGATTTTTAGTTGGTGAAAATGGCTTAATATGATTGACATTTTTCAAAAAAGGTATATAATATAGTTTTGAAGAAAAATATCCTACGGAGGTTTTTTATATGAACTACTACGAAATGAAAGTGGCAGGGCTTACAAGACAGCTTCCTTTGTGTAAGTTAAACGATAACCTTACAATAGCGGGTTTTGTTATCTTCGGAGATCAAGAGCTGACCTGCGCCTGTGCACGTGAGCTTTTGAAGAAAGCGCCCGAATTTGATTATATGATCACAGCCGAGGCTAAGGGTATCCCTCTTATTCACGAAATGGCACGCCAGATCGGCGCGAAAAAATATTTTCTTGCAAGAAAAAAGCCCAAGCTTTATATGAGCGGAGTTTTCGAGGTGACGGTTAGAAGCATCACCACCGAGGGTGAGCAAAAGCTTTATCTTGATACCGCCGATGCAGAGCTTATGAAGGGAAAAAGGATACTTATAATAGATGACGTTATCTCCACCGGCGAGAGCCTCAGAGCCCTTGAGGAGCTTGTAAAGGCTGCCGGAGGAAGCATTTGCGGCAAAATGGCTATCCTTGCCGAGGGTGACGCTCAGACAAGAGAAGACCTTATATATCTTGAAAAGCTTCCTCTTTTTGACGGGGAAGGAAAGGAGATCTGATGGGAGAGATAACAAAGATTGCCAGCTTTACGGTGGATCACACCGTTCTTGACGAGGGCATTTACGTTTCCAGAGTGGACGGAGATATAACTACCTACGATCTTCGCACAAGAAAGCCCAATACAGATGATCTTATGGACGCATCCACCATGCATTCTATGGAGCATATGCTGGCTACGTATATGAGAAATTCAGCCATCGGAGGAGATATAATATACTTCGGGCCTATGGGCTGTCAGACCGGCTTTTACCTTCTTACGAGAAATCAAACAAACCAAGAGGTATTAAAGCAGCTCAAGCTTGCCTTGAAAAGGGTAATAGAGCACGAGGGGGATATCTTCGGAAATTCTGCCGTTGAGTGCGGGAATTACAGAACTCTTTCCCTGGAAAACGCAAAAAGGGAAAGCGAAAGATATCTTAAGATCCTTGAAGCTTTAAAGGATCCCGACTTTAAATATAAGGCTTGAAAGAGGAGAATAATATGATAGGAATCATCGGTGCAATGTCCGTGGAGATAGATGAGCTCAAGTCCAAGCTTGAGGCTCCCGTCGAGGAATACGTCAGCGGCGTATGCTACACCCGCGGTAAGCTTTGCGGAAAGGATGCGGTGCTTGCGGTATGCGGTATAGGAAAGGTGTTTGCCGCGATCTGCGCACAAACTATGATACTCAAGTATTCGCCTGAATATATCATCAATACCGGCGTTGGCGGAGCCCTGGACGGGGATCTTCGCGTTACTGACGTGGTGATCGCCTCCGAGCTTGTCCAGCACGATATGGACACAACTCCGTTGGGAGATCCTCCCGGGCTGATATCGGGAATAAACGTGGTAAAATTCCCTGCCGATGTAAGGCTTTCCGAGCTTTTGAGGAGCTGTGTCGAGGCGCAGGGCATCCGTTGCAAGAGCGGTATAATTGCTTCGGGCGACCAGTTTATTGCCGGCGGCGAGAGAAAGGAATATATCAAAAAGACCTTCGGTGCCTCTGCCTGCGAGATGGAAGGTGCCTCCATTGCTCAGGTGGCATACGTTAACTCCGTTCCCTTTGCGGTGGTCAGAGCTATTTCCGACGGCGCCGATTCGGAAAGCAGTATGGATTATCCCACCTTTGTTGCCAAGGCAGCGCACAACAGTGCTCTTACAATAGAGGAGCTTTGCAAGAGGATATGAAGTTTATTTCGTGGAACGTTAACGGTCTCAGGGCTTGCGTTGGCAAGGGCTTTATGGACGTGTTGAAAAGCCTTGATTTTGATTTCTTCTGTGTCCAGGAGATAAAAATGAACCGCGATCAGGCGGATATGGATTTTTCCGATTACTTCCAATTCTGGAACAGTGCGGAGAAAAAGGGGTATTCCGGCACCTTGATATTGGCAAAAAAAGAGCCCTTGAGCTGCAGCTACGGCATAGACGGCGGCTTTTGCGACGAGGGAAGGGTCATAACCCTTGAATATGAAAGCTTTTATCTTGTCTGTTCATACGTGCCCAATGCTCAGCCCGAGTTGAAGCGCATTGATTACAGAATGGATTTTGAGGATGCAATGAGAAGCTATCTTTCCGGCTTGGCTGAAAAGAAGCACGTTGTATACTGCGGCGATCTTAACGTCGCCCACCAAGAGATAGATCTTAAAAATCCGAAATCCAACGTGGGCAACCCGGGATTTTCCGATCAGGAAAGGGAAAAGTTCTCAGCACTCCTTGAAGCGGGCTTTACAGACAGCTTCAGACATCTTTACCCCGACGTCCGTGATGCTTATTCCTGGTGGAGCTACCGTTCCCGTGCCAGAGAAAACAACGTCGGTTGGCGTATAGATTATTTTGTGGTCAGTGATTCCTGCAGAGATAATATAAAGGATGCGGGAATATTGCCGGAGATAATGGGTAGCGACCACTGTCCCGTGTGGCTCGATATCGAGCTTTAACGGTAATATAAGGTTTTGGATAATAATGAAAAGGAGAATATAATATGAGCGAAAATTGCACACACGACTGTTCAAGCTGCTCGGCGGACTGTTCCTCCAGAAAGGAAATTCAAAAGGAACAGCTTCATCAGGGCTGCAGTGTAAAAAAGGTTATCGGTGTTATCAGCGGAAAGGGCGGCGTGGGAAAATCCCTTGTTACCTCGCTTCTCGCAGTGAAAATGCAAAAGCTGGGCTACCGTTGCGCCATCCTTGATGCCGATATTACAGGTCCCTCCATCCCTACGGCCTTTGGTCTTAAGGAGCACGCTACCGTGGCAAACGAGATGATCAATCCTTCTTTGACCGCAAGCGGAATTCAGGTAATGAGCCTTAATCTGCTTTTGGATAACGCAACCGATCCCGTTGTATGGAGAGGTCCCGTTATCGCAGGTGCGGTAAAGCAGTTCTGGACGGACGTTAACTGGAACGAGGTAGACTATATGTTCGTGGATATGCCTCCCGGAACAGGTGACGTTCCTTTGACTGTTTTCCAATCCCTTCCCATTGACGGAGTGGTTGTCGTTACCTCTCCTCAGGAGCTTGTTGAGATGATCGTGGAGAAGGCGGTCAATATGGCTAATATGATGTCTGTAAAGGTATTCGGGCTTGTGGAGAATATGAGCTATTTCGTATGTCCCGACTGTAAGCAGAAGCACTCGATCTTCGGCGAGAGCCGTGTGGATTCCGTGGCAAAGCGCCTGGGTATCCCCGCAGTGGGTAAGCTTCCGATAGATCCCGATTTTGCCAACAGCTGCGACTCCGGAGCTATAGAGACTCTTGACGGAGATTGGCTTGACCAAATAGTTGAAAATATAAAGTAATACCGTTTTTGCCGCACCGTTTATCGGTGCGGTCTTGCTTTTATTGTCTGTCGAAAAACTACCGATTTTTTTTAAAAAAGGTATTTACAAATAATAAATTGCGTGATATAATATGCTGTATGCATTTGGACCTTGGCGTAGCGTATCGGGTTTGCCTCCGTTAATTGGGAAGACCGAGCGCCCCGTCAAAGGCAAAATTTATTTATTTTATGGAGGTATACAAAAATGGAAAAGGACACCAAGCAGAGAATCATCGCGGAGAATGCAATTCACGAGGGAGACACAGGTTCACCCGAGGTACAGATTGCCATCCTCACCGAGCGCATCAACAACCTCACCGAGCATCTTAAGGCTAATAAGAAGGACCATCACTCCCGCAGAGGTCTTCTTAAGATGGTAGGTCACAGAAGAAATCTTCTCAACTACCTGATCAAGAAGGATATCACCCGTTACAGAGCTATTATCGAGAAGCTCAACATCAGAAAGTAATCAGGAAAGAAACAGGAAGTAGTAATGTTCGAAAATCAAAGAATTTTCAAGTATGAGCTTGCAGGCCGTCCTCTTATCGTTGAGACCGGCAAGATCGCTCAGCTTGCTAACGGCAGCTGTCTTGTCAGATACGGCGAGACCGTTGTTCTTGCGACGGCTACAGCCAGCGCAGCACCCAGAGACGGAATCGATTTTCTTCCCCTTTCGGTAGATTTCGAGGAGAGACTTTACGCCGCCGGAAAGATCCCCGGCAGCTGGAACAGACGTGAAGGAAGACCCACCACAAAGGCTATTCTTTCCTCCCGTGTTATTGACCGACCCATCCGTCCTCTTTTCCCCAAGGATCTGAGAAATGATATTTGTCTTTCTCTGCTCGTAATGAGCGTTGAGCCCGACAATCCCCCCGAAATAGTCGGTATGATCGGCGCATCCATTGCACTGAGCATCTCCGATATTCCGTGGAACGGACCTATCGGCGGTGTATCCGTCGGTTTGGTTGACGGCAAGCCCGTTATCAACCCCACTCTTGCGCAGAGAGAAAGAAGCACCCTTGAATTGACCGTTTCCGCCAGCGAGAAGAAGGTCGTTATGATCGAAGCAGGTGCAAAGGAAGTATCCGATGAGGATATGTTCGATGCTATTATGCTCGCTCACGAGGAGATCAAGGGAATAGTCGGTTTCATCAACTCCATCGTTGCTGAGATCGGCAAGGAAAAGTTTGAATATCCCTCTTGCGAGATCGATCACGATCTCTATGACGCTGTCAGCGAGTTTGCCATTGAGGACGTTCGCAAGGCTCTTGACACAGACGATAAGACTGTCAGAGACGCAGCTATGAAGATCGTTACCGAAAAGGTACACGAGGAGTTTGACGAGAAGTTCCCCGAGCTTGTTGATCAGATCCCCGAGGTTCTTTACAAGCTTCAGAAGTTCGTTGTCCGTCGTTGGCTTTTGGACGACGGCAAGCGTGTTGACGGAAGAAGATTGGACGAGATCCGTCCTCTCGCATCCGAGGTCGGCATTCTGCCCCGTACCCACGGCTCAGGACTTTTCACCAGAGGTCAGACTCAGGTTCTTACCACCGCAACTCTCGGCTCTATCAGCGACCAGCAGCTTCTTGACGGTATCGACGAGGAAGAGTCCAAGAGATATATGCACCACTACAATATGCCCGGTTATTCCGTTGGCGAAGCAAAGGCTTCCAGAAGCCCCGGACGCCGCGAGATCGGCCACGGCGCATTGGCAGAGCGTGCGCTTGAGCCCGTTATTCCTCCCGTTGAGGAATTTCCCTATACTATCAGATTGGTTTCCGAGGTTGTAAGCTCCAACGGCTCCACCTCTCAGGGCTCTATCTGCGGATCCACACTGGCACTTATGGATGCGGGCGTTCCCATTAAGGCTCCCGTTGCAGGTATTTCCTGCGGACTTATCACAGAGGGCGAGCGTTGGATGACAATGATCGATATCCAGGGCGTTGAAGACTTCTTCGGCGATATGGACTTTAAGGTCGCAGGTACCAAGGAAGGCATCACCGCTATTCAGATGGACCTTAAGATCGACGGTCTTACCCCCGAGATCATCAAGCAGGCTCTTGAAACAACTCACGTTGCCCGTGAGTATATCCTTGATGAGGTAATGCTCAAGGCAATTCCCGAGCCCAGAGCTGACGTAAGCAAGTACGCTCCCAAGATGATCAGCACCAAGATCAACGTTGATAAGATCCGTGAGGTCATTGGACCCGGCGGAAAGGTCATCCAGAAGATCGTTGCCGATACAGGCGCCAAGATCGATATCGAGGATGACGGAAGCGTGTTTATCGCTGCTATCGACAGAGATGCAGGCTATAAGGCGTTGGAGATGATCAACGCTATCGCGCTTGATCCCGTTGTAGGTACCGTTTACACCGGAACCGTAACCCGTCTTATGACCTTCGGCGCATTTGTAGAATTCGCTCCCGGCAAGGAAGGTCTCGTTCACATTTCCAAGCTGGATAAGAAGCGCGTTGAAAAGGTTGAGGACGTTGTCAACGTTGGCGACGTTATCAGAGTTAAGCTCATCGAGATCGACGATAAGGGTAGGATCAACCTTTCCAGAAAAGACGCTCTTGAAGATTGATTCCATTTTCCCCAAGGCTAATGCCTTGGGGATTTTTTTGTTTAAAATTAACAAAAATGGCTTTAATTAAGCCTATTACTGAAAAAAATATTTGTTGTCTATTGACATATACAAATATTTTGGTATAATTGTATACAATAATACCGTGGAAGTGAAGTAAAGTGAATAATATCATACATCAGCTTAAAACAGACGGAAGTCCTTTGGACGGAATGAGCTACATTTTTCAAGGGGACGACGGTAGGATAGCGGTTCTTGACGGAGGCATGAAAAACGACGTTGATTACCTGCTCCAATATTTAAAGAGAATAACCGGTCTTGATAAGCCCAAGGTCGATCTTTGGATGATATCTCACGCACACGCCGATCACACCTTTGCTTTTATTTATATGGCTCAGTGGCATGGAGATGAACTGACCGTGGAAAGGGTAATGTATGACTTTCCGGATGCTTCCTTCTTTGAAAAAAAGCAGCCTCAGGTAGTGCCGGAGCTGAAGCTTTTCGAGGATGCGGTGGATATATTCCAAGCCGAAAGAGTAAAGCCCTATGCGGGTATGGAACTCTTCATTGGATCGATGGCCTTCGAGGTCCTTTTCACCGCAAGCGATCTGCCAAAGATCGAAGAAGCGGGCCTGGAGCAATGCACCAATGACACGTCCCTGGTATTCAGAGTAAAATATAAAGGACAGAAAATTCTGTTTTTGGGCGACGTTCAAAGGGCGGCAAACCGTGTTATGATAGACCGTTACGGAGAGGATCTGAAGGCGGACGTTGTTCAGGTGGCTCATCACGGCGAATATTCCACCACAGAGGAGTTTTACAGGCTTGTTGATCCTCGGATCCTTTTATGGCCTGTTAATAAACTGAGAAGCGAGCAATTGGTTTTAGCAAAAATGAATAGATTTTTGTTTTATAAAACCCAATTAGAGGATATTATCATTTCAGGTGAGGGAACCAGAGCCATAGAGCTTCCCATAAAGCCTTCGGTTGCTCCGAATACTTATATTATTCCGATAAGAAGGAGCGAAGCTGAAAGAGTGGTCAATATTCCTTACAGCGAAAGAGAGATTGACGTCGAGCGCTGTCCCGAGGACTTTTTTGATGCTGACGAGGAGAAGACGATGGAATACGTCTTTAATCGGGATGCATCCCAGAACGCAAGCTTCAGAGCCTTATACCGCGAGGATGCCTTGTATCTGGAAATAAAGCTATACAATAAAAGCTTTGTTTTGGATGAGACTAAGACTTCCACACAGGTCTGCGATAATGCAAGGATCTATTTCAGCGAAAAAGTGTATGATAGCTTTGAGATCCTGTGGGAGGACGTGGATTGCCGGGCTTTTACCGATATGAAGATCTATCCCCACAAAAAGCTAATTAACGGAAGGCCGGTATATTCCAGCAGGGATGATATATGCCAAAGCAACGCCTATAGCTTTGACGGCGGAGTAAGACTTGTTGTCAAGATACCCTTTGCCGCCCCCAAAAAGAAAAACGATACTCTGTCCCTTGGCTTTGAGGTCAACCTGATAGAGTCGTCCAGCTGCTTGAGGGGAAGCTGGATGTTATATCCAAGTGTAAGTGCGGGATTCAGAATGATGATATCGCCCGCGGGATTACAGATATTCAGATTGAATTAATGAGAGGAGATAAATATGCTACAGTTATCAAACCACAGTAACCTTTTGGAGCAAGAGGGATATAAATATATGCTCCAGGACGTTGCCGAGCCCAATCTCTACAGAGATATATACAGCTATGACAACGTACCCCTTGTGCCCTTCAACCACAGAAGAGCGCCGATGAAGATGCCCAAGGAGATTTGGATCACCGATACCTCTTTAAGAGACGGTCAGCAATCGGTGGAGCCTTATACCATAGATCAGATAGTTGATCTTTATAAGCTTATGAATAAGCTGGGAGGACCATATGGAATAATCCGCCAGACCGAGTTTTTTGTGTACAGTAAAAAGGATCGGGAGGCATTGGAAAGATGCCAGGCGCTGGGACTTCAGTTCCCTGAGATAACCACCTGGATCAGAGCAAATCGCGAGGATTTTAAAATGGTCAAGGATCTGGGGATCCGAGAGACGGGAATTCTGGTAAGCTGCTCCGACTATCATATCTTTAAAAAGCTCAAGCTTACAAGAAAAGAGTGCATGGACCGTTATATCGCCGCAGTCAGTGATGCCTTTGAAGCCGGAGTAATGCCCAGATGTCATTTGGAGGACGTTACGAGAGCAGACTTTTTCGGATTTGTGGTCCCCTTTGTAAATAAGCTTATGGAGATGTCAAGGGATGCAAATATCCCCGTAAAGATCCGTGCCTGCGATACAATGGGCTACGGTGTTCCTTACCCCGAGGTAGACCTTCCCCGAAGCGTTCCCGGTATAATCTACGGACTTCAGCAGTATTCCGACGTTCCCAGTGAAATGCTCGAGTGGCACGGTCACAACGACTTTTACAAGGCGGTCACAAATGCAAGTACCGCTTGGCTCTACGGTGCCAGTGCGGTAAACTGCTCACTTTTGGGAATCGGCGAAAGAACGGGCAACGTTCCCCTTGAGGCGATGGTATTTGAATACGCTTCCCTGAGAGGCTCCTTTGACGGTATGGATCCCACCGTTATCACTGAAATAGCGGAGTATTTCCATAAGAATATGGGCTATGCTATTCCGCCTATGACTCCCTTTGTGGGAAGAAACTTCAACGTGACAAGAGCGGGTATCCACGCCGATGGACTCTTGAAGGACGAGGAGATATATAACATTTTCAACACCAAAAAGCTTCTCAACCGTCCCGCTTCGGTTCTTATCAGTAAGACCTCCGGCCTTGCGGGAATTGCGTATTGGATAAACGAAAACTACCGTCTTGTGGGCGAAAAGGCGGTCAACAAGAAGGACCCCCTTGTTATCGCATTAAAGGAATGGGTAGATGCCGAATACGAAAACGGCAGACAGACCTCTATCTCCAACGGAGAGCTTGAGGACCACATCAATGCTATTTGTCCCAACAGATTTGATTCAAACTGAGGAGGAAACGATGAATAACCATAAGAGTATATCCCTGGCTGATATCGTTTTTGAAAAGCTTGAAAACGACATTCTCAGCGGGAAATATCCCTACGGCGAGATATTGACGGAGGGCAGACTGTCCGAGGAGCTGGGGGTCAGCAGAACTCCCATCAGAGAGGCTCTCAGAAGACTCGAGGCCGAGCATCTTATAGCGGAAACCAATAAGGGCGTGACCGTTCTCGGTATTACCAAAAAGGATATATCCGATATTTTCGATATCCGTTTAAGGCTTGAAGGTATGGCAGCGAGGCTTGCTGCCGAGAATGCCGACGAGGCGGCAAGAGAAAACCTTGTCAGAATAGTGGATCTGCAGGAGTTTTATACCGAAAAGCAGGATGCTGAGCATATTAAGGATATGGATAACGACTTCCATTACAACCTTTACAAGAGCAGTAACAGTCCCGTTTTGCTTAACACTCTGTTACCTCTTCACAAAAAAGCGCAAAAATACCGCAAGACCTCCGTTTCCGACGGCTCCAGAGCTCATCAGTCGGCTGACGAGCACAGAGCGATCCTTGATGCCATTTTGGCAAGGGACGGCGATCTGGCGGAAAAGACAACGGTAGAACACATTCTCAATGCAAAGGAAAGCATTCTTAACAGGAGGAAACAAAATTGGGACTGACGATAGCACAGAAGATCATAAAAGCTCACCTTATATCAGGTGAAATGACACGCGGAAGCGAGATAGCATTAAGAATAGATCAGACTCTTACCCAGGATGCCACCGGAACAATGGCTTATCTTGAATTTGAAGCCATTGGTATCCCCAGAGTAAAGACGGAGCTTTCCGTGGCATATATAGACCACAACACTCTTCAGTCGGGCTTTGAAAACGCCGATGACCACAGATATATCCAGTCCGTTTGTGCAAAGCACGGAATCCGTTTTTCAAGACCCGGTAACGGTATCTGTCATCAGGTGCACTTGGAGAGGTTTTCCCGTCCGGGCAAGACGCTTATCGGCTCCGACAGCCACACTCCCACCGGCGGCGGTATCGGTATGCTTGCCTTCGGTGCGGGCGGAATGGACGTTGCCGTTGCAATGGGCGGCGGAGCTTATTACATCACAATGCCCGGAATGATAAAGGTTAATCTCACCGGAAAGCTCAGACCCTGGGTGTCCGCAAAGGACGTCAGCCTTGAGATATTGAGGATACTGTCCGTTAAGGGCGGTGTTGGTTATATCATCGAGTGGGGCGGTGAGGGAATAAAGACCTTGTCCGTACCCGAAAGAGCGACCATCACAAATATGGGTACCGAGCTTGGTGCCACCACCTCTATTTTCCCATCCGACGAGATAACCAAGGCATTCCTTGCTTCTCAGGGAAGGGAGGCGGATTTCGTCGAGCTCTGCTCCGATGAGGATGCGGTATACGATCGCGTGATCGACATCGACCTTTCCGCTCTTGAGCCGCTGATGGCTTGTCCTCATAGCCCCGATAACATAAAAAAGGCCTCCGAGCTGGGAGAGGTTAAGGTGGATCAGGTATGTATCGGCTCCTGTACCAACTCCTCTTTGAGAGATATGCTCAGAGTTGCGGCTATTCTCAAGGGCAAGAAGATAAGCGACAGCGTCAGCCTTTCCGTATCTCCCGGATCCAAGCAGGTCCTTGCAATGCTCAGCGATTGCGGCGCGTTGGGAGATATTCTCGCTGCGGGAGCAAGAGTGCTTGAATGTGCTTGCGGACCCTGCATAGGAATGGGCTTCTCTCCCAATTCTGCGGGAGTCAGCCTCAGAACCTTCAACAGAAACTTCGAGGGCAGAAGCGGAACAAAGGATGCGCAGGTTTATCTCGTTTCCCCCGAGATCGCGGCGGCATCTGCCTTGACCGGATATATAACCGATCCCAGAGCATTGGGTGATTACCCTGATATCAGTCTGCCCGAAAGCTTCAAGATAGATGACAGTGCGGTCTTGATGCCCTTGGAGGGCGAAGCGGCGGAAAAGGCGCAGATCCTCAGAGGTCCCAATATCAAGCCCTTCCCCAAGACAGAGCCTCTTTCGGATGAGATAAGAGCTTGCGCTACTCTTAAGGTAGGGGATAACATAACCACAGACCACATTATGCCCGCAGGCGCAAAGATATTGCCCTACAGAAGTAATATTCCAAAGCTCAGTGAGTATTGCTTTGCGGTTTGTGACGAAAGCTTCCCCCAAAGAGCAAAGGAAGCCGAAAAGAGCTTTGTTATCGGCGGCTCAAACTACGGTCAGGGCTCATCCAGAGAGCACGCGGCATTGGTTCCCTTGTATCTCGGTGTCAAGGCGGTAATAGCAAAGAGCTTTGCGAGGATCCACGCGGCAAACCTCATTAATGCGGGTATTATCCCTCTGTGCTTTGAGGATCCCGAGGATTACGATAAGATAGCTCAGGGCGATATGCTTACCCTTTCGGATATAGGCACATCTCTTAAAACATCAGAGTTTACACTTACAAACAATACCAACAATGCAGTAATAAAGCTTAAGGGCGAGTTCTCCCAAAGACAGCAGGGAATGCTCCTTGCAGGCGGCTTGCTGCCCTATACAAAGACAAACTGAGGTAATAAGATGAATGAACTTATAAAGATGACCACACCCCTGGTGGAGATGGACGGAGACGAGATGACAAGGATCATCTGGAAGATGATCAAGGACGAGCTTATCTGCCCCTTTGTGGATCTTAAAACCGAGTATTACGATCTTGGCTTGGAGGAAAGAGAGCGCACGAAGGATAAGGTCACTATGGACAGTGCTCTTGCGGCAAAGAAATATCACGTTGCCGTAAAATGCGCTACCATTACCCCCAACAAGCAGAGGGTAGAGGAATACAATCTTTCCGAAATGTGGAAGAGTCCCAACGGAACTATCCGCAGTGTTCTTGACGGAACCGTTTTCCGTGCTCCCATTATAATCGACTCCATAAAGCCTGCGGTAAGGACCTGGGAGAAGCCCATAACCGTTGCCCGTCACGCTTACGGCGACGTATATAAGGCCACCGAATACCGCGTTCCCGGAAAGGGTAAGGCGGAGCTGAAATTCACCGGCGAAAACGGCGAGAGCTTTTGCGAGACCATCTATGACTTTGAATGCGGCGGCGTTTTGCAGGGGCAGTATAACAAGGATTCTTCCATAGTTTCCTTTGCTCATTCCTGCTTCAGATACGCTATCAGCACCAAGCAGAGCCTTTGGTTCTCTACTAAGGATACCATCAGCAAGAAGTATGACCAGACCTTCAAGCTGATATTTGAGCAGATCTACAACGAGAATTACAAGGAAGAATTTGAAAAGCTGGGAATAGAGTATTTCTATACTCTTATCGATGACGCGGTGGCGAGAGTTATCCGCAGTAAGGGTGGATTTATCTGGGCGCTTAAGAATTATGACGGCGACGTAATGAGCGATATGATCTCCACAGCCTTCGGTTCTCTGGCTATGATGACCTCTGTTCTTGTTTCTCCCGACGGAAATTACGAATACGAGGCTGCTCACGGAACAGTAACCAGACATTATTACAGATACCTTAAGGGTGAGGAGACCTCCACAAATCCCATGGCGACTATTTTTGCTTGGAGCGGTGCCTTGAAAAAGCGTGCCGAGCTTGACGGTCTCGATGAGCTTTATGCCTTTGGTGAAAAGCTTGAAAAGGCGAGCCTTGCCACTCTTGAGGAGGGTATAATGACCAAGGATCTTGTAAATCTTTGCGAGGGTGAGACACAGTGCGTCAACACTGCGGGCTTTATTGCCGCTATAAGAGAAAGGCTTGAAAGGCTTCTTTAAAGAATCAAACGGTATGACCGATTTTCGGTCATACCGTTTTTTAACCCGGATGCGGGAAAATCTCTTCGTTTAAAAAACGCCCCCAAATCCGGGGGCGCGTCTTCTTAATGAGCTTAGTGTATTATTTTTACAAAGGTGTGGGTATTATCCTTTTTGTTTATCAAAAACACCTGATCGGAGGCAAACTGGGCATCGGCTATTTCCTCGTCTATTACTGTTACACTGTTTGTTTCGAACTTTACAACAGCCCATTTGATCGCAGAGCCGTTAGTGTAGCTGAAAATAGCATATTGTCCGCTTGTGGTTATGCTTTGAAGCTCGGCATTGGGATAAAGAGCGGGATCAAGGCTTATTTTTTGCGTTGCGCCGCTGATCACGTTAAAGGCGCTGAGTTGGGTGTTGCCGTCCTTCTCGGAATTGGAAAACAGCCATATTCTGCTTTTAAGCTCTCCCGAAAAGCCGTCGGGGATCTTTTCGCATTGGTTTATCTTTCCGCTTGAACAATCAAGGATAAAGTTCAGCTTAACTCCGTCCTTTTCTCCCTCAAACCAAAGGTGTATGCCGTTTATAAACCTTACAAAACGAGGAGAGCTGATGCCGCTTAAGGGGTATTCCTTAACGTCCTCGGGGGAGAGAGAATCGGGCTTGAGCTTTATCACGGTGGCTGTGCCGTCGGAGATCTTGGCGCAATAGCTTCCGTTGCTGCTTATGCCCTGGATATCCTCGGCGAACTCATCGTAGAGGGAGCTGTTGGAGAAAAGGGGAACTGCGTTTTTTATGCTTATGTCGGCAAGGTATTTTTTGCCTTGGAAGAGTAAAATGAAGCGGTTATCGGTGTTGGCGGCGTAGAAAAGCTCGTAGCCCTCTCCGATGGGAAACACGGCATTGTTGTAAAGGTAGTAATCAACTTTTACCTCTTGAGAGTCGATGGTTGTGCTAAAGCTTTTCTTGGGGGAATATAAGATACCACCTGCCGCGAGAGCGTATTTTCCGTCGCCTTCATTATCTATAGGTGTAAAAAAGAGCTCGCTCTGACTGTAATGACCCTTTCCTTGATCCAAATTGTAGAAGGTGGTGTTTTCGTAGCCTTGAATAAGTGACCACAGAAAACCGCTTACCACCAGCGCTACGACTATACACAGAGTGCCCAATAGTTTTCTTTTCATTGTTTTCTCCCGCAAAAAATGATATCGTCTATTATTATACAATTATTTTCCGATATTGTAAAGACAGGTCATAAAAAGTTTTCTTTTAAAGAAAAAACGGTACGCAGACCGTACCGTTTTCGATATTGTATTAAAGAACAAGAGAGGGAGCGTTATAGATCCTTGCGGCAAGCTCCTGGTTGAGCATATAGAGGCTCTTGGGATCGGAGCCGAAGAGCTCCATTTTGGTGATAAGATCGTTTGCATTGGTCTCTTCTTCGCCCTGCTCCTTTACAAACCAATCCAAAAACTGCATTGTGCGGAAATCCTTTTCCTCATAAGCGGCGGCGTATATGTCGTTGATAAGAGAGGTCACGTATTTCTCGTGCTCAAGACCTGCGTTGAGGACGTCCATATGGCAGTTTAATTCCTTATCGGGCTTCGGGATGGCTTCCAGGGTGACCTTCTGATTTTCATTCTGGAGATACTGATAGAAGAGCATTGCATGGTCGCGCTCCTCCTGAGCCTGGATCTTGTACCAGTTTGCAAAGCCGTCAAGACCTACATCCTCAAAATAGTTTGAAAAATCAAGGTAAAGGTAGGCGGAATAAAACTCTTTGTTGATCTGTTGGTTTAAAAGCTCGTGTACTTTTGCGTTCATTTCTTTTCTCCTTTTTTCTTTTTCTTGTATTATAGCATTTTCAAAGGAAAATTTCAAGAATAAACCGATCAAAAATGAAAAATTTTCAGTCTATAGAGGTATCTATCTTAAAGCGGATTATCTTCCTTAAGGTGTTTTTGTAAAACTCTTCCTTTCTGATTTTTATCACGGTGATCTTTTTGTAGCTTGGGGCAGTCTTGTTGTACTCGTTTATAAAGGGGCGAAGGTAGCTTTGGAAGTCCTCGATGCCGTTGGTTGTGCAATAATCTCTGTCAGGGAATATTTCGGCGGTAATGGCGTTATGGGCAACACCTCTTTTGCTTATTCCCTCGTAGACTACTACCTCCAGAATGCCCGGGATAGCGCATAATGCGGTCTCTATCTCCTCGGGGTACACGTTTTTTCCGTTGGGGAGAATAATAAGGTTTTTCTTTCTTCCGGTTATGTACAGAACTCCGTCACTGTCAAGTCTGCCGTAGTCACCGGTTTTAAAATATCCGTCGCGGTCAAAGGCCTGAAGTGTTGCTTCTTCGTCGTTTAAGTAGCCCAGCATCACGTTGTCGCCCTTTACAAGGATCTCGCCCTCTCCGTCGGCGTTGGGATCGGAGATCCTTACGTCATTTACCTCAAGCACGTGCCCGACGCTGTTTTTTCTCGGATCGCGGGAGCGGTTTACCGATACTATGGGAGAGCATTCGGTTATACCGTAGCCGTTTAACACTCTTATTCCTATAGCCTCGAAAAACTCCAGCATTTCTTCGTTTATTGGGGCGCCTCCGCAGACTATGGTCTTGATCTTGCCGCCAAAGGCCACACGGACTGAATTAAAGAGGGTTTTCCTCAGATTTATTCCCAGCTTCTTCGAGGCTTTGGAGAATTTCAGCATTTTTTCAAAAAGCTCTTCCTTGTTGCCGTCTTTTATCTTTGAACGTATTCTGCGGTAGAAGGTCTCAAGGTAAAGGGGAACCAGAACTATGTGCTCGGGCTTTTGCTCGATCAACTCTCGGGTAATATATCTAAGTCCGGAGGAAATGTATACCTCCGCTCCGACCATCATATGCCCCACAAAGGTTACCGATGAGCCGTAGGTGTGGTGTGGAGGCAGTACCCCTAAGGTCTTTTCGCCGAAATCTATGTAGGGTACCACACATTCCAGATCTCTTAAAATTCCCTTTTGGCTGAGCATAACGCCTTTGCCCTTTCCTGTGGTGCCGCTGGTGAATACCAGAAGACTCATTCTGTCAACGTCGGGCTCGTGATCATAGTAAGCCTCGCTCATTGCGGAAAACTTAAGTCCGCCCTCTGCGATCAGTGAGGGAATGGACATAGGCTCGGAGCCGTCTGTCGTAATGAGAGGGACGGATAATTTGGAGGATATGAATTCCCCCTTTTGCTTTATATCGCTGTCGCAGATCACGGCAGCGCAGCCTGCGGTGCCGACGGTGTGGCAAAGCTCCTCCTGATTCCATTCTCTGTCCAGAGGTACTAATACAACGTTTACGCTTAATGCGGCAAAATAGCTGACTGCCCAGTAGTAGCTGAGCCTTCCGATTATAGCAACGGGCTTATATTTATACTTTTTTTCAATGAGCATTCCCGCAAGATCTCTTATATCCTCGCCAAGCTTTGCAAAGCTTGTTTTTACAGTTTGCTTTGTCAGGGGATCCTTAAAGGAATAGGCAGTCCGTTCGGCATATTGGACTGAAGCATATTCCACCAAAGCTTTTATGCTCGGAAAATGAGGCTTATCTCTTAAAATCGTTTTTTTCATTATAGCTCCTTAAATAATCTTAGCACACTGTGTGCTGAAATTATAACACAAAAACCCCTTTCTGTCAAGGGGTCGTGTTTGGGGTAAGTGATCTATACTGTTCAAGAAGCTTTTGATTAAGCAGGTGTACCGTCAGTGAGGCGCTGAAGGCTTCTTCTCTTCGGCAAAACTTCAGACACACAAAGTAATCGGTTCCTTTTTCGTCCTTTGCAAGGGAAAAATGCTTAAAACGGGAGGCGGCACGGTATTCACCGCATCTTATCATACCGTCTGCAATGGGATGCTCGATAAGGGAAGCGTCAGTGTCTGCAAGGGCTTGCTTTTGGGATCTGTACGTTTTTTTCAGCTCCTTTACAAAGAGGCTGGGAGGCGTAACCCTGCCGAAAAGCTCGGGGTAGTCGGTCAGACCTTTTTTCATATCCAAATGCTTTAAGAGCTTTGCCGTACCCATAGCATCACCCAAGGCATCGTGGGCATCCTCCAGGCTTTCGCCTACCTTTTCCAGGGCGAAGCTCAATGAAAATTGACGGTTCTCCCTTGTGATCTGGTCGTCAAATATCAGCTGAAGGTTGAAGCAGGTCTTCAAAAGCTCCTTTGGCATTTTGTTAACTATAAGATTATCTCTGAACATCCCTTCGTCATCGGGACCCCAGGTGAAGATCATGTGATCGCTTCCGCACCACTTGATAAAATCCGCGGCGACCTTATCAAAGCCCTCGCTTTTTGAAAGATCCGAGGAGCTGATCCCCGTGAGTCTTTTGACGTGGCTATGCATTTTTTTGTAAAATCTGGGACGTATATAGCTTTTAAAGCTCTCTGTAACCCTGAAGCATTCATCGAGCTTTACCGCACCGATCTGGACTATCTCTCCCTTCAGCTTTAATGGCTTTTGGAGAGTGAGGGAGGCGGTGGGTGCTTGATTCCACTCAAGATCCATTACTATGTAATTCATTTTGGCTCCGAATATTGAAATGATAACCCAATAATTATATCAAAATATGTGATTTTTGTAAATAGCTACGCAGAAAAAAGGGGAGCCCCGCTCTGTTTTTTCGAGGCCTTTCGCGGAGCTCCTTTTTTTGTTATTCCCCGCAGCAGTTGTCTTTTTCGGGGATCGCTTTGGGCTTTGAGAAAAAGCACTTTAAGGACATTGCCGTTGCGGCGGCGGTGAGAAGCA
This sequence comes from Oscillospiraceae bacterium, assembly GCA_015063985.1. Classification (GTDB taxonomy): domain Bacteria; phylum Bacillota; class Clostridia; order Oscillospirales; family SIG627; genus SIG685. The sequence continues at coordinate 113,538 of SVTC01000001.1, forward strand.
TTGCTGTCATCACTGCCATTGCCCCAAGAAGATTAAAGGAAAAATTGATCTGACAGTTTTTGCAAATATCTTTATCCTTATTCTTTATACAGGTCTCGGAAATGAGTTTTTGACTCACTACGATGTTCTTCATATCCTTAATGCAGTTCATTGCATCTTTTATTGAAAATTTCATAACCATCCTCCTTTTTTGTTATTATTACCTGAAAGTAAAAAGTAAACCGCGTTTAAAAGATTTTGTTAAATATTTTTTTTGCTTCTATGATTTGACAAAATCCTTTTTTAAGTGGTGGTACAATGGCGTCACATCACTTTTAAGGAGAAGCAAAATGAAGGACGAAAAACATACTTCACCCATCGTTACCGATTACCCGACGAGATTTAAGGTAAAAAGAAGAGTAAAAATTGAAAAAACCAGGTCTGTAAAGCCGCTTTTCGAAAGAATAATGGAGTCGCTTTTCGGCAAGGAGAGCATCAGCGAGCGGCTGGAAAAACAAGATCCACTCACTTCAAGAGAAAGGATCATTCGTGCATTGGCTCTTGTCGGATTGTTTTTTGTATTTTTTTCCGTCAGCCTGTGCCATCTGAGCTTTTCCAGCTATCCGGTGGGCTTTGGCTTGATATGCGCTATAGGAATTTCAAAGAGCAGATTTAATGCGGAGCCGAGCCTTTTGTGTGCAGTTGGTATACTTGCGGTATTGTGCTCTTGTATTTTTGTTGATGGGTATCCTCTTTTGCATTTTGCCCTTTGCTGTGCGGCCTTTCTTATCAGGCTTATCATAACCAAGGGGGAGCTTAATGAAAACGTCACCTCTCGATGCGTGATGGCTACCTTTTGTGCCGCAGTGTGCGGCTTTGCCGTATGTGTTATGAACGGCTTTGAGCTTACGGCAGTGTTTATGATGGTCACGGTGGCAGTTCTTTCGCCGGTGGTCTGCTATTTGCTTTGCGGCTTTTTCCCTCGGGAGGAGGCGGTGGAGGATAAGCTTCACAAAGAGTGCGCTCTGCTTTGTCTTGCGGCACTGAGCGTATATTCATTAAAGGAAATCGAGTTTGCGGGGTTAAGCTTATATTTTATAATCAGTCTTTACCTTGTTTTTGCGGTGGCCAAAACCAAAGGACCTCTCTACGGTGCGGTTACGGGTATGGCCTTGGGGCTTTTTTGCAACGGCAGCATACACGGTGCCATCTTGGGGCTTTCGGGGTTTTTCTCGGGGCTTTTCTTTTCGGGCTTTCAGCTCCCCGCCATGCTTATGGGCTTTGCTGTCAGCGGAGGATACTGCATTTTTTCTGCCGGCTTCGGGGAATTTGCGGCGATAAGCGAGGATTATCTTATATGCATAGTCGCGTTTTATTTTACCAAGGGGCTGTTTTCCGATTCCGAGATCAAGGGCGAGCTTTATCCTATGGATACGGTGCGCAGGCAAGAGCTTTGCGAATGTGCAAACCTCCATATAAAGAAGCTTTCTGAGGCGTTTAAAAGCATTTCCGAGGTTTTTTACACAGTATCCGAGGCAAAAAACGTACCCGATATCACCTCTGCCACGGAGGTCGTCAGTACCCAGTGCAGTAGGATCTGCTCCAAGTGTAAGCTGTCGGCGGATTGCTGGGGAAAAAGATACTCCGAGACTCGCGATATGACCCTGAAGCTCTCCAGGTTGCTTTTGGATAAGGGGGTATTGAGCGATGAGGATATGCCGTCCTATTTCACCTCAAAATGCACGGCGACCAACGAGCTTATGGAGGCGATAAACTTAAGCTACCGAAAGCTCTGCTCAAAATGCTTTGATGAAAACAGAACAAGGCTCCTTGCAGGGGAATACTGCACCGTTTCAAAGCTTTTGGGGAGCTCTGCTACCGAGCTTGCCGGAGAAATGGGGCTTTGCCCCGATCTTGAACAAAGAGCAAAAAAGCTTCTTCGCCGTTTGGGGATAGAGTATTCGGCGGTGTGCGTGTTCGGAAGAAGATCAATGCGCATTGACGTTTACGGAGTAAGACCCTCGGCAATAAAGCTGGGCGCGACGGATATAAAAGCTGCCTTTGAAAATGAGTTTTCTTGCTCCTTTGACGAGCCCGAATACATCCTTCCCGGTCAAAGAGCGGTCTTAAGGATGCGCAGAAAGCGCAAGATTGTGTTGGAATGTGCCAAGGCGTGCAGAGCAAAAAGCTCGGAAAGCATCAGCGGAGATACAACGGGCTTCTTTGAGGCGGAGGGAGACAGATTCTATTCAATGCTCTGCGACGGTATGGGAAGCGGTCCCGATGCGGCGGCGACCTCCCGTTTGGCACAGATCTTTATTGAAAAGATACTTCGCCAGGCATTACCCGAAACAGAGACTCTGCAAATGCTCAACGGCTTTTTATTGAGTCAGACCAAGGAAAGCTTTACAACTGTAGATCTTCTTGAGGTGGATATGATCACGGGAGGCGGAAGCTTTGTTAAGGCGGGGGCGGCACCCAGTTTTGTGGTCAGGGGAGATAACGTATTTAAGATCGCGTCAAGAACGCCGCCCGCAGGTATTTTATCAGGCATCAGCGCAGAAAAGACCTGCCTTGATCTAAGGGAAAATGATTACGTTATTATGCTCAGTGACGGCGTATGCTTCGATAGTGAGAGTGAGGCTCGTATCTGCTCTGTAGCCGCTGCAGCAAAAGGTGACAATCCCTCAAAGCTTGCCTGCGAGATCCTTCAAAGAGTGGCGGGGGAGGAAAAGGCGGCGGACGATATGACGGTTTTCGTGATCCTTGTAAAGGCTGCATGAAAAAGGGCGCTGTATTACACAGCCCCTTTTAACGTGGTCGGTCAAAAGCCTTCAAAGCTATCGAAGAAGCCCGCTTTTTTCATATTCTCAATATATTTTTCATAGCTGAGTCCCTGATATATTGCGGGGGTGTAGTGATTCTCGCCTGTTTCATCTCCCGTCCAGGTAATGTGGTAAAAGCCGTCCTTTACGTCGGGCAGGGAGGAAATGGTAAGATTTGAATTTGCTTTTACCGTGCATTGGGAGCTTAGTGTTTGGCCGCTGCTGAGCTCTGTTACGGTGTATTCGACCCGTACGTCGCTTTGAGTATCGTTCACGGCGACAAGCTTCAGCTTTTGATCTTGAGGCTCGTCGCACATAATACAGAAGGGCTTTTGAGAGCGCTTTACGTAGCTGTAGGCAAGCTTCTTTATACCGTAGTAGTCAACTACGGCATCGGATATCTGAGGCCAACCGTCGATGAGATTCCACCAAAGAATGCCTGTTTTCTTCCATTTTGCAATACGGAATCTTTCAATAAAGAACTTTTTTGCCTCGGCTTGGGATATCTGGCTCTGCCTTGCAAAGCCGTCAATGTCATCGCAGGCGCTTCCGAAGAGCCTTTGCACCTGGCTGTACATCAAGGGAACTCTGTAAGCATAAGGGGAATCCGAGTTGGCTTCTGCAGATGCACTGTGGATGATCCACTGAGGATCAAGCTCATTTTTCTTTGCGGAAAAGCCGTTTATCTTATCCTTGTCAATGAATCGCTCAAGGGATCGGGGAGAATTACAGCCGTGGTAACCTGTTTCAGATGCAAAATGACACGGAGTCTTGGTGTAAAAATCACCCTTGAAGAAATCTCGCGGCCCCCAAAGGTGGTTTTCGGCGGGAGCAAGCTTGTTTTTTACAACTGTTTCGTCAAGATACGGAGAGCTTGGCAGATAGGGGCGTGTGAAATCCTCTTGCTTTAATACGTTGGGGATAGTATGCCTTGTTCCCGGATATCGGTTTGGATCGTTTTGATAGACTGTCCGTCCATTCAGCTTTATCTTTTGCTGTGAGAAGCAGTCGCATTCGTTATCCCCTGCCCAAATAACAAGACTGGGGTGATTCCTGAATCTCTTGACGATTTGAATCGCCTCTTGCTCCAAGGCGGAAAGAAAGCTTTTGTCCTCGGGGTATTTTCCGCAGCCCATGGCAAAATCCTGCCATATCATAATGCCGTGGCTGTCGCAATAATCGTACACGGCTTTATCTGGATAGATGCCGCCGCCCCACATTCTCAGCATATTGCATCCCAGATCCTCTGCCATTTCCAATGCGCGAAGATCATATGCCTTGTTTCGGCTGGGAAAGGCATCGGTGGGTACCCAATTGGTTCCCAAACAGAATATCTTTTGTCCGTTTACGGAAAAGACGAATTCTCCGTCGTCGCCGGCGTGGCTCGTCCGTAAAAGCTCTGTTATTCTTATGCCTACCTTGACAGTCTTTTCATCAAGGATCTTTTCCTTCAGCTTAAGAGTGACTGTGAGCTTATAGAGATTGGGTTCGCCGTAGTTTTTCGGCATCCAGAGCTTTGGGTCGTCAAGTCTGAGCTTTATGCGAGAGAAGACCGAAAAAAGCTGTTGGGAGGCGGTGACCCTTTGCTCGTCGTTTTCCAGGCTTACGCAAAGGGAGTAGTCCTGAAGAATATCTCCCGTTATATGAAGATCGGTTACTATCTGATTAACGGCATAGGAGTCGTTTAGCTCGCAGGTGTAAAAGAAAATATCTTCAATGCGATCCTTGGGCAGATATGAAAGATACACATCTCTCCAAATTCCCGCCGACACTATGCGCGGGAAAATGTCCCAGCCGTAAGAGTAGGCGGCTTTTCTTACTTTTATTGATTCGAAATTATATTTTAATGCACTGCAATCAGCTCCGAGTCGGAGCTGACGGGAATGTATCATGACAGGGATGACGTGAACCAAAAGACTGTGCCGTGCGGTTTTGTTTTCCAAAGGGATGCTATATTCCAGAAACATATTATCGGTTTTTTTGCAAAGCTTGCCGTCTATATATATTTCGCTTACAGTGTCGATACCGTCAAAGTTTAGGAAAACGTCGCAGTTTTCTTGCTCTTGTACTTCAAATTCGGTGCAGTACCAAAGATGGCGGTTTTCCAGCCTTTGGGTTTCTATGGAGTTTGTGCCGTAATACGGATCGTTTAAAAGTCCTGCTTTTTGCATGTCAAGCTCAAGGTTTCCGGGGACTGTAGCGTCGAGCACTGTAAAATCGCCGCTTAATGCTTCCTCTGGGGTAGTGGGGGAGAAGCCCTTATCCTTTACGGAATGATTGGGAGCAATGACTACCTTCCAATTCTTCACTTCGGTCCTGAACATAATTATCACCTCAATATGATTATATCATCAAACTAAGCCCAAAGCATTGCGTTTTTATTTTTAAATCATCAAAAAACAACGAAAACTATTGAAAAACACGGATTATTGTGTATAATTACTTTGGGTGATAATATGAACTTTGAGAAAAAAGAAATGATAGATCTTCAGTGCGGCTTTAGCTGTGATATGAGGACGGTAAAAAAATTTCCTTTGCACGGACACGATTATTATGAAATGGAGATTACCGTAGAGGGCGAAAGCATGGCAACGGTGAACGGGCAGAGCGTTCCTCTTCGTAAGGGGACGCTTTGCTGTATGGCACCCGGTGATATCCATGCAATAACGGGCGAGGGTGAGATGGTTACCCTAAACCTCAGCTTTGACGGCAGGCTTTGGGATCCATTGGCAAATATTAAGCTTCCCTTTATATGCGAGCTCGGAGAGGAGAGTCTGTTTCTTGCAAAGGAACTATTCACCTTGCTTGAAGGGGTAACCGACGGCTTTTTGCGTCGAACTCTCGCAGAGGCGCTTTTGACACTTTGCACAAGGGGCGCGGCTCAGTACAGCTTCGAGGATCCCGTGGGCAAGGCAAAGGCGTATCTGGTCAGACATTTCAGAGAAAATCCTTCTCTCAAGCTTTGCGCACAGCAGGTCGGATTAAGCTCCAATTATCTTGCCCTTTGCTTTAAGAAAAAATACGGTTTGAGCTTCAAGGAATGTCTTACCGGATATAAGCTTCGTTGCGCAAAGACCTTTCTTGAAAACGGCGCAAGCGTTACTCAGGCTTGCTTTGACTCGGGCTTTGAATCGCTTTCCGCTTTTTACACCGCTTTTAAAAAGGAAAACGGAGTGGCCCCTTCGAGATGGAAGGGATAATAATGAAATGTTTTTTATATTGAACAAAAAATGCGGCTATGATTTGTTTGATATTTACAAAAAGTAAAAATATGAAAATAAAAAACCTTAAAATTGTTTACAAAATATAAACTATAGTGTATAATATTAACTACAAAAGTCCCTGAGTGGACTCAATATAACTAAAGGAGAAAAAAATCATGAAGAAACTGTTAAGTGTAGTGCTGGCAGTGCTTATGGTAATGTCCCTTGCGACATACGCAGTTAGCGCAGCTATCACTCCCACCGACGGTTGGTACAGGTCCTATGTTGGCGATGTGCTTGCAATAACCTCTGCGGAAGATTTTATTGCATTCCTTTCCACTGCTCAGGACTTTGCCGGCAAAACAGTAGTTCTCGCTAATGACATTACTCTGAATACGGGTGATGCCGCATCCTGGGAATCTGCTGCTCCCGAAAACTCTATTCCCGAAAAGGGCTCCTTCAGAGGTGTCTTTGACGGACAGGGTCACACCATCAGCGGTTTTTACGGCAACAATATCTTTGCTACCTTGGGCGGCACCGTTAAAAACCTCAAGGTCGTTAATTCCTACCTCAGCGGCGACGGTGCTGCTATTGTAGGTCAGGTCAACGCTCAGTCTACCATCAAGAATTGCTACTTTGACCTTGTGGTCAGAGGTACAAGCAGTAACTGTGCCGGCATAGTCGGTCAGATGGTTGCAGATCTCACTATCGAGAACGTATGGCTCGATGGCGATGTCGTCAGCACAGGTGCTTACTCCAGCGGATTTGTAGGCAATCAGGAATCTAACGATCTGGTTATCACCGATAGCTACAACACCGCAAACGTTACCGCAAACGGTCAGCATACAGCAGGCTTCTCGGCAGCTGTTTATGCAGGTACTCTTACGATGACAAACTGCGTCAATGCAGGTACTATCATCAATAAGAGCGGCGACGTTACCACTCCTGCAGGTGCTCTTACCTTCACAGTAGGTTCCAGCTCTGCTCCCGGAACTCTCACTACAACAAAGTGCTACGTTCTTAAGGGCAGCGCACTTCCCGACACTCTCTTTACCAGAAGTGCTTCCGTTGTTAACGGCGGAACAACCGGTAACGATACCGGCGTTGTTGCAAACGTTGCAAGCGTATACGAGGCTGCAGACCTTGGTACCGTAGCTGCAGATCTTGGCAGCAAGTGGTCTGTAAGTGATGGCAAGCTTGTTCTTGATATCCCCGCTGACAGCGATGTTATCATTATAAAAGATTGGGCAGGCCTCACCGCATGGGCAGCAGACACTTCCGACAATGCAGGAAAGACAGTAGTTCTTGCTGCGGATATCACCGCTCCCGCAGATGCAACCTGGACCGCAAAGTCTACCTTTGCAGGTACATTTGAAGGCAACGGCAAGACCATCAGCGGTCTTAATGGCGCTCAGGGTCTCATCGCTAAGATGACCGCAGGCGAGATCAAGAATCTCTCTATTGATGCAACCATCAGCTCCACCGCAGGCGCTGTCGCTATTTTCGTTGGCAAGATGGAAGGCGACATTAAGCTTACCAACTGCTATGCAGGCGGTAGCGTTACCAGCACAACCAACAACGTTGCTGCATTCATCGGCGACGGTACCAAGCAGTACACTGCGACCATTACCGGATGCTGGAACGATGCTGACGTAAACACAGGTGCAAGATATGCTTCCGGTTTCGTTGGAAACCAGGAATCCTGCACAGTTGTTATCACTGATTCTCTTAACACCGGTTCCGTAAACGGCGATGCAACTAACGGTAACCAGGCAGGCTTCTCCGAGTCCGTTTACAACGGCAAGCTCACCATTACCAACGCTCTTAACCTTGGAACTATCACCTATGACAAGGCTGCTCCCAAAACAGGCTTTGCATTCACCAGAACTCTCCGTAGGGGCTCTGTAACAGTTCTCACCAACTGCTTCAACCTCACCGGAGCTGCCGATTCCAATACCTATGAGCTTCAGGCAGCCGATGCTACTAACGCTAACGCTACACTCAACGGTAAGGATCTCAATGCAACCGCAGATGAGCTTGCAGCTATCGTAACCGATATCACCGATGCAGATTATGCAGCTACTCTCACCGCTCTCGGTGCAAACTGGGATAAGTATTGGCTCGATCACGAGAAATTTATTCCCGTTCCCGCAGAATTTGCAAACGATAATCCCGGCAACCCCAACGAGATCCAGATCTCTTCTTGGGCAGAGCTCGTAGCATGGGCATCCTCCACCGATGACAACTACGGCAAGACTGTCGTTCTTACAAAAGACATCGTTGCTGAAGCAGATTGGGCTCCCAAGGCCGTTTTCTGTGGCGACTTTGACGGTAAGGGATACTCTATCAGCGGTCTTAAGGGCACTGCATTCATCAATAAGATGAACGGCGGCTCCATTAAGAACCTCAGCCTTCTTAACGGCGAATTTACCACTGCATCCTTCGTATGCGAAGTAAGAGAAACCACTTCATTTGAAAATCTTTACTCCAACTGTACAATTAAGTTCAGTGGAGCTTCCAGAGGCGGTCTTATTGCTATGATCAGTGATACCACCAGTGTTTCCACCATCAACAACTGCTGGTACGACGGTGAGATCATTCACACCGTAGCAGCACCCGAAGGAAACGACGGCAGATACGTAGGCGGTATCATCGGTAACTGCAATGCCGCTCCCAAGATCACCGTTACCAACTGTCTCAACACTGCAGACATTACCTCCAATTCTACTAACGACAATCCTTACGTCGGCGGTATAGTAGCTTCCAACTACAACGGTGCAACCGCTATCTCTAACTGCGTAAACCTCGGAAAGGTAACTGTTGCAAGCAAGGGGCACGCTATTTTCCGTAACGCTCACAAGCTCAACGAGGGCTGCAGCGTAGAGGTTAAGAACTGCTTCTATCTTGAAGGCAGCGCAGTGATCGGCGCAAGCGCAGAGCATGCCGAGAACACTGCTGTTACCTATAAGGCAGAGGCAACAGCTATCAAGGCAACTGATTACGAAACAACTCTCACCGCTCTCGGTGCGGATTGGGGCAAGTATTGGGTAGACTTTGAGAGCTACATCCCCGTTCCTGCTGTATTTGCAAACGTACAGCCCACCGATCCCAACGCATATATGATCAGCACTAAGGCAGAGCTCCTCGAGTGGGCAGCTAACCCCAACGCTGACAAGTATGCAGGAAAGACCATTACTCTCGGTGCTGATATCGTTCTTAACGACGGTAAGGCTTCCGAGTGGTTTGAGGGTGAAGTTCCCGCTGAAAAGTGGAGCTCTGTTGAAGGCTTCTCCGGCAAGTTCAACGGAAACGGCTTCTCTATCAGCGGTATCTACGATGACGTGGCTCCCGCAGGCTTCTTCGGAAAGGTTCTCAGCGGCGCAGAGATTAAGAATCTCAGCATTCTCAACTCCTACTTCAAGGGTACTTCTCACGTAGGTTCTCTTGCAGCTGATCTTGAAAACGTTACAGTTGAAAACGTTTATAGCGATGCTTACGTTGTTACCGAAAACAGCGCAGGCGGTATCATAGGCGGACTTGCAGCTGATAAGAATGGCAAGGTTACCGCAACGATCACCTCTTGTTGGTTCGACGGTACCGTATCCGCAAGCGGTCTCTATGCTTCCGGTATCCTCGGCAACCAGGAATCCAACCATGCAGTTCTTACCGACTGTCTTAACACCGGTTCTGTCAGTGCTAACAGCAATACCGCAGGTATCTCCACCGCAGTATACGAGGGCTCCATCGTCGCAACCCGTTGCGTAAACCTCGGATCTGTTAAGCAGGGAGACAAGCTGGGTCAGGCTATTGCATTTACCATTGGTTCTTCTGCTAACCCCGCATCCAAGGAATGTGTATTCACCGATTGCTTCGGCTTGAAGGGCGCATCCGATCTTAATCCTGCTGACGTTAGAAATGACTCTGTAGTAAAGGGCACCGTTAAGGGCCTTGAAGCAACCAACGATCTCGAGAAGCTTGTTCCTCTCAGCGGTTACTGGAAGATGGAGGGAGAGATCCCCGTTCCCGTATACTTCGCAGGTGACAATGCTACCGATATCCCTGCTGAGGCTCCTTCCTCCAGCAGCTCCTCTGTAGCAGCATCTTCCTCCAGCGCAGCAGCATCCAGCTCCTCTTCTGTAGCAGCTTCCTCCTCCAGTGTGGCAGCATCCAGCAGCAGTGTAGCTCCTTCTGTAAGCGCATCCGCAAGTGCAAGTGCAAGCGCATCTGCAAGTGCAAGTGCATCCGCTTCCACTGCAGCACCCACCTCCACTGCAGTAATCACCGCTGACAGCGCGTTCACCGTGCTCATGGTCGTTGCGGTTATCCTCAGTGCAGGCGCATTCGCAGTAATTTCTAAGGCTCGCTCCAGAGCTTAAGACTTAACAGTTTCAAAAGAGCGCACCCCTCGGGGTGCGCTCTTACTTTTTTGAAAAAAGGTGGAACCACTTACTTTTTTGAAAAAAAGTAAGCAAAAAACTTTTAATTTCGATAGAGTCTCTACAAACAAAGCGGTCGATGCTTTACTATGTGTAAATTTACCTGTAGTTTTGAAAAATGTGGTGCTAAATGCTTTTATTATCGATTAAAATCAATATAAATAAGTCGTTTTCTCGGATAACGCAACACTTCTATTGACTCATTCGGAAACTTGTGTTATACTATCCGAGCCGAGTATTTCAGCGGCGGCGGTAGATGACATCTTTTTATGTGTACTACCAACGCTTCTCTGCTTGACAGAGTGCCGAGTTAAAGGCAAGCCGCCGATTGCTCGGTTCTTTATACATAAAAAAGCCTTCCTATTTCAGGAAGGCTTAATTTATTATTCTGAGGATTAAAACAGACCTGTTATCTTTCCGTTTTCGTCCACGTCGATTCTCTCAGCGGCGGGAGATTTGGGAAGACCCGGCATGGTCATTATATCACCGGTAAGCACTACTACAAATCCGGCACCTGCGCTTACCCTTACCGATTTCACGGTGACAGTGAAATCCTCGGGAGCACCAAGCTTTGTGGGATCGTCAGAGAAGGAATATTGAGTCTTTGCAACGCATATAGGAAGCTTATCAAAGCCCAGAGCCTTAAGCTCGTTTATCTGCTTTTGTGCGGCGGGAAGAATAGAAACTGCCTTACCGCCGTAGATCTTTTGAGTCAAAGCAAGTATCTTATCCTCAATGGACTGATCCAGCTCATAGCTAAAGGTGAAGTCGCCCTTTTCCTCTTCGCAAAGACGAACTACCTCTCTTGCGAGAGCTTCGCCGCCCTTGGAGCCTTCTGCCCACACGGTGCTGAGAACGGTATTGACGCCCAACTCACGGCATTTCTCAATAATGAAGCTGATCTCATTATCGGTGTCGGTGGGGAAGCGGTTGACCGCGACCACGCAAGGAAGCTTATAAACTGTGGTAATGTTCTTGACGTGTCTGAGAAGGTTGGGAATACCTTTCTCAAGGGCATTAAGATCCTCTGTACCCAACTCTGTCTTTGCAAGACCTCCGTGCATCTTAAGGGCTCTGACGGTTGCCACTACCACAACTGCATCGGGAACAAGTCCCGCCATTCTGCATTTGATATCCAGGAACTTTTCTGCACCCAGATCTGCACCGAAGCCTGCCTCGGTAACGGTGTAATCGCCCATCTTAAGAGCGAGCTTTGTAGCCATTACGGAGTTACATCCGTGGGCTATATTTGCAAAGGGGCCGCCGTGTACAAAGGCGGGAGTGCCTTCAAGAGTCTGCACCAGATTAGGCTTGATAGCATCCTTCAAAAGCGCTGTCATTGCTCCCTGTGCCTTAAGCTGTGCGCAGGTGATGGGCTCGCCACTGTAGCTATATGCCACTATGATCCTGCCCAAACGTTCCTTAAGATCTGTTATAGAGCTTGCAAGGCACAAAACTGCCATGATCTCGCTGGCAACGGTAATATCAAAACCGTCCTCGCGAGGCATACCGTTGGCTTTTCCGCCCAATCCGTCGATAACAAATCTTAACTGACGGTCGTTCATATCAACGCATCTTTTCCAGGTGATCCTTCTGGGATCTACGTTGAGAAGATTGCCCTGCTGGATATGATTGTCCAGCATTGCGGCAAGAAGATTGTTTGCCGCGCCTATAGCGTGAAAATCTCCCGTGAAGTGAAGGTTGATATCCTCCATGGGAACTACCTGAGCATATCCGCCGCCGGCAGCACCGCCCTTTACTCCGAACACAGGACCCAGGCTGGGCTCTCTGAGAGCCACTGTAACCTTCTTGCCTATCCTCTTCAAGCCGTCAGCCAGACCGATGGTGGTCGTGGTCTTGCCCTCACCCGCAGGGGTGGGGGTAATGGCAGTGACCAGGATAAGCTTTCCGTTTTCGTTTTTTGAGCTATCGATCAATGCTGGATCGATCTTAGCCTTGTATTTTCCGTACTGTTCAACGTATTTCTCCTCAACTCCCGCAAGGCTCGCTATCTCTGTGATAGGCTTCATTTTGCAAGCTTGAGCAATTTCGATATCAGACAAATAAGCCATAATATCTCTCCTTATTTAAAATACTTTACAGCCGCCTCGAACATTCTTATGTCATAGCAGCCGTTGACGTTTTTGTAAAGACCCTTTCCGATCCTTTCACTATGTCCCATCTTTCCGAAGACTCTTCCGTCGGGAGAGGTGATTCCTTCGATGGCAAACATGCTTCCGTTGGGGTTGAACTGAATCTCGTTGGAGGCATTGTTGTCAAAGTCAACGTATTGTGTAGCGATCTGACCGTTGGCGGCAAGCTCTCTGATAAGCTTCTCATCAGCAATGAAACGGCCTTCTCCGTGGGAAATGGGAACGTTAACAACGTCGCCGACGTTCATCAGGCTGAGCCAGGGGCTCTTGTTGGAGGCGATCCTGGTTCTGACTATCTTGGACTGATGGCGGCTGATGGTGTTAAAGGTGAGGGTGGGACAGCTTTCATCGGTGTCGATGATCTTTCCGTAGGGAACAAGACCAAGCTTTATGAGTGCCTGGAAGCCGTTGCAAATACCGCACATCAAGCCGTCGCGCTTATCCAGAAGCTCGCTTACGCCCTGCTTAACTGCCTCGTTACGGAAGAATGCGGTGATAAACTTTCCGCTTCCGTCGGGCTCGTCACCGCCGGAAAAGCCTCCGGGGATAAATACCATCTGAGCATTTTTCAGTGCAGAGGCGAAATCCTCAACACTCTTTGCGATTCCTGCGGCGGTAAGGTTGTTTATAACCATTATCTTTGCCTCGGCACCTGCATCGCACACTGCCTTTGCAGAGTCGTATTCACAGTTTGTACCGGGAAATGCAGGGATAAGGACCAGAGGCTTTGCATTCTTTACTGCGGGAGCGGGATAGCTTTCTGCCTTATAGGAGAAGTTCTCCAGGGGAGTGGTGGCATCGGCTATATTGCAGGAATAAACGCTTTCCAGCTTATCCTCGTAGATCTTTGCTATCTTTTCTGCGGAGATCTCTTCGCCGCCCATAGTAAACTTCAGCTCATTGGTGACCTTACCGAGCTTCTTCACTCCGCAGAGTCTGCCGGTAGCTTCAACTACAAAGCTTCCGTAGCTGTATCCGAAGAGCTCGTCGAGATCAAGCTTTTCAAAGCTGAATCCGAAGCCGTTTCCGAGACACATCTTCAATACTGCTTCCGCAACACCTCCGATGCCGGGGGTATAGCAGGAGATTATCTTGCCCTGTCTCTGCAGGTCGGTGATCTTTTTGAAGTTCTTCAAAAGGCTTTCCGTCTTGGGAAGGTGGTTCTCATCATATTCGGTGGTGATGAGATAAACGTTACTGTTGGCATTTTTGAACTCGGGGCTCATTGCGTCGTCGCACTTGCCGGTGGTAACCGCAAAGCTTACAAGAGTGGGGGGGACGTCCAGCTTTTCAAAGCTTCCGCTCATGGAGTCTTTTCCACCTATAGAGCCGATCTTGAGGTCCTTCTGTGCCTTAAATGCACCGAGAAGAGCCGCAAGGGGCTTGCCCCAGCGCTTGGGATCCTTACCGGGACGCTCGAAATATTCCTGGAAGGTAAGGTACACGTCGTTAAAGTCCGCGCCGGATGCAATAAGCTTACAAACGGATTCAACAACTGCCAGATATGCACCGTGGTAGGGGCTCTTTTCCGTGATGAAGGGGTTGTATCCCCAAGACATAAAGGAGCAATCGTCGGTGTGTTGCTTTTCTACGCTGATCTTGTTTACCATTGCCTGAATGGGAGTAAGCTGGTGCTTTCCTCCGAAGGGCATAAGAACGGTTCCTGCGCCGATGGTAGAGTCGAACCTCTCGCTCAGACCTCTCTTGGAGCAAACGTTCAGATCGTCGGAGAGCTTTTCCATATTCTCGGTAAAGCTTCCGCTTATCTCCTTCTTGTAGCATTGTGCCTTGGCTACGCTGATATCGATGTGCTTGTCGGCACCGTTGGAGTTGAGAAAGTCTCTCTTGATATCAACGATCTTCTTGCCGTTCCAGAGCATAGTAAGTCTGGGATCCTCGGTAACGGTTGCCACCTGGGTAGCCCTGAGGTTTTCCTCCTCGGCAAGTTTGAGGAAAGCGTCAACGTTTTCCTTCTCTATAACAACTGCCATTCTTTCCTGGCTTTCGCTGATGGCAAGCTCGGTGCCGTCAAGGCCCTCATATTTTTTGGGAACGGCATTAAGGTCTATCAAAAGTCCGTCCGCAAGCTCGCCAATGGCAACGCTTACTCCGCCTGCGCCGAAATCGTTACAGCGCTTGATCATAGATGTAGCGGCGGGATTTCTGAAAAGTCTCTGGAGCTTTCTCTCCTCGGGGGCGTTACCCTTTTGAACCTCAGCACCGCAGGTTTCAAGGCTTTGAGCGGTGTGGCTCTTGGAGGATCCGGTTGCGCCGCCACATCCGTCTCTGCCTGTTGCGCCGCCCAAAAGGATAACAACGTCGCCTGCCTCGGGGCGCTCTCTTCTTACGTTGGCAGCGGGAGCTGCGGCGATCACCGCACCGATCTCCATTCTCTTTGCGGCATAGCCGGGATGGTATATCTCATCAACAATGCCCGTTGCCAGACCGATCTGGTTACCGTAGGAGGAATAACCTGCGGCGGCAGTGGTGACGATCTTTCTCTGAGGAAGCTTGCCCTTGATGGTCTGGCTGACGGGGAGCAGGGGATCTGCGGCGCCCGTTACACGCATTGCGGCGTAAACGTAGCTTCTGCCGCTGAGAGGATCGCGGATAGCGCCTCCGATGCAGGTCGCAGCACCGCCAAAGGGCTCGATCTCGGTGGGATGGTTGTGAGTTTCATTCTTGAAGAGGAGCAGCCAAGGCTCCTTCTTGCCGTCTACTTCTATCTCGATTTTCACGGTGCAGGCATTGATCTCTTCGGATTCATCAAGCTTTTTCAGAAGTCCGATGCTCTTAAGATGCTTTACCGCAACCGTTGCAAGATCCATCAGGCAGATGCTCTTGTGAGATCTTCCCAGTGCTTCTCTTGTTGCAAGGTAATCCTCATAGGTCTTCTGCAGAAGCTCATCCTCAAAGCTTGCACTGTCGATCTTGGTAAGGAAGGTGGTATGACGGCAGTGGTCCGACCAATAGGTGTCGATCATTCTAATCTCGGTAATGGTGGGATCTCTGTCCTCGGAGATAAAGTATTTCTGGCAGAAGGCGATATCGTCCTTATCCATTGCCAGAGAGTATTCCTTTACAAAAGCCTCAAGACCTGCTTCGTCCAGCTTGATAAAGCCGTCGAGAGTCTTTACCTCTGTGGGGATGGTGTACTTGGTTTCAAGGGTGTCGGGCATTTCCAAAGCCGCCTCGCGCGCTTCGACGGGGTTGATCACGTATTTTTTGATCTCGTTAAGCTCATCGTTGGTGATGTCGCCGTAGAGCGCGTAGATCTTGGCGGTCTTGATAAGGGGTCTCTCGCCCTGAGAAATTATCTGAATACACTGGGCGGCACTGTCCGCTCTCTGATCAAACTGACCGGGGAGATACTCTACCGCAAATATTTTTGCATTGCAATCGGAGAAGCTCTCGGAAACCACGTCAAGCTGGGGCTCGCTGAAAACAGTCTTTATAGCGTAGTCGAAAAGCTCCTTTGTGATGTTCTCGGCATCGTATCTGTTGAGCAATCTTACGTCCTTAAGGCTTTCGATCCCAAGAAGGTTGCGAATATCGCCCAAAAGTGCGTTTGCTTCGTGAGCAAGATGCTTTTTCTTTTCCACAAATACTCTGTATACCATTCTTATTTCTCCTTTGCTCTCAAAGCCGCTTTGCCGATATCGCGGCGGTAATATGCGTTTTCAAAGGAAACCCTTTCGACCTTGCCGTAGGCTTGGGCGATGGCATCCTCAAGTGTGTCGCTGACTGCGGTAACTCCCAGAACTCTTCCTCCGTCGGTTACTGTTTTGCCGTCCTTTATGGCAGCGCCCGCAACGTATACACTGTCCGCAACCGAGTCGCAAATGCTTATCTCAAAGCCTTTTTTATAGCTTTCGGGATAGCCGTCGGATGCCATTATGACACAGCAGGCATTTTTGTCGGAAAACTTCACCTTTGATGCATCCAGGGTCTCGTTGGTGACGCTTTCCATTATTTCAAGAAGGTCGCTTTCCAATAAGGGGAGAACTACCTGGGTTTCGGGATCGCCGAAACGGCAGTTGTATTCTATTACCTTGGGCCCCTTGGGAGTAAGCATCAGGCCGAAATACAGACATCCCTTAAAGGGTCTGCCCTCGGCATTCATTGCCTTTATTGTGGGAAGGAATATCTTTTCCATACATTCCTTTGCCACTTCGTCGGTATAGTAGGGGTTGGGAGCAACGGTTCCCATTCCGCCGGTGTTAAGACCGGTATCATTATCTCTTGCTCTCTTATGATCCATCGATGAGATCATGGGAACAACGGTCTTGGAATCTGTAAAGGAGAGCACACTGACCTCGGGACCGGTTAAAAATTCCTCAATGACGATCTTGTCTCCGCTTTTGCCGAATTTTTTGTTTTCCATTATTTCCTTGACCGCATCCTCGGCTTCGTTTCTTGTGGTTGCGATTATAACACCCTTACCAAGAGCAAGTCCGTCTGCCTTTATAACGGTGGGGATGGGAGCGGTCTTTAAATATTCCAACGCCTTTGCGGCATCGTCAAAGACCTCGTATTCAGCGGTGGGGATGCCGTATTTTTTCATAAGATCCTTGCTGAATACCTTACTGCCTTCGATTATTGCGGCATTCTTTCTGGGACCGAAGCAGGGAATACCGACCTCTTCCAGAGCATCCACCGCGCCGAGGACCAGGGGATCGTCCGGGGCAACAACTGCATAGTCGATAGCGTTGTTCTTTGCAAATTCAACTATTTTTTCAATATCCTTTGCTCCTATATCAACGCAGGTCGCGTCCTTTGCAATGCCTCCGTTTCCGGGAAGCGCAAAGATCTGAGAGACCTTACTGCTCATACGGAGCTTTTTGATTATTGCGTGTTCGCGGCCACCGCCGCCAACTACCATTATCTTCATTTTTTGTCAATCCTCCGAAAGATCAATGATGGAACAAGCGCATACCGGTGAATGCCATAACCATTCCGTACTTGTTACAGCAGTCGATAACGGCGTCATCGCGGATGGAGCCGCCGGGTTGAGCAATGTATTTTACACCGCTCTTATATGCTCGCTGGATGTTGTCGAAGAAGGGGAAGAATGCATCGGAGCCGAGAGCGACGTCCTGCTGAGCATCCAAAAATGCCTTCTGTTCCTCATCGGTAAATGCCTCGGGCTGAGATGAGAAATATTTCTGCCATACGCCGTCAGCGCAAACGTCTTCCTCATTGCGGTTGATATAACCGTCGATAACGTTATCTCTGTCTGCTCTGCCCAGGGTGGGAAGGAAGGGGAGGTTAAGCACCTTTTCGTGCTGTCTCAAGAACCAGGTGTCGGCCTTGGTGCCTGCAAGTCTGGTGCAGTGGATCCTTGACTGCTGACCTGCGCCTACACCTATAGCCTGACCGTCTACAGCGTAGCAAACGGAGTTGGATTGGGTGTACTTTAAGGTTATCAAGGCAACGATAAGGTCTCTTGCGGCACTTTCGGGAAGGTCTTTGTTTTCCGTAACGATGTTTTGGAGAAGAGAAGAATCGATCTTGAAGTTGTTTCTGCCCTGCTCGAAGGTGATACCGAAAACGTCCTTGTGCTCGATCTCTTCGGGAACGTAGTCAGGATCTATCTTGACTATGTTGTATGCGCCCTTTCTCTTGGATTTGAGTATCTCAAGAGCCTCGGGCTCGTAGCCGGGAGCGATAACTCCGTCGGATACCTCTCTTTTGATAAGAAGTGCTGTGGTGACGTCACAAACGTCGCTGAGAGCTACCCAGTCACCGAAGGAGCACATTCTGTCGGTTCCTCTTGCTCTTGCGTAAGCACAAGCCAGAGGAGACGCATCGAGTCCCTCGATATCGTCAACGAAGCAAGCCTTCTTAAGAGTATCGGAAAGAGGAATTCCTACTGCCGCGGAGGTGGGGCTTACGTGCTTGAAGCTGGTTACTGAGGGCAATCCGGTTGCTTCCTTGAGCTCCTTAACAAGCTGCCAGGAGTTGAAGGCATCCAAAAAGTTGATGTATCCGGGTCTTCCGCAAAGGATCTCCACGGGAAGCTCGGCTGAGTTCTTCATAAATATTCTTGCAGGCTTTTGGTTGGGATTGCAACCGTATTTAAGCTGAAATTCGTTCATTTTAATCTCCTTAATCAAATCAGACGTTTTTATTTACGATCCTGGTCTCGGTCTCGCCGGATGCAATGTCGATATAGCGGACAAAGAGTGAGACCTTGTTGTCGTTGTTCAGATTGCTCCAGATCAGATCGGTGAGCTCGTCAATGCCGCAATCGGGAAGCTCGAGGGTCTTGGGCTCGCCTTCAAAGGAGGGCAGGGGATCTCCGTCACTGTTGTATGTGTGAATGAACTTTGCCCTTCCGCAAACGGGATCGGAGTACGCATAGGTAAAGCGCTCGCAGGAGCTGTCGTCTCCGTCGGCACTCTTGAGAATGGACATAGCAAAATTCATCTTGTCCCCTTCGCGTCTGATGATTCCGGAAATACGGGGAGTGAAGTTGGGCTTGTCATCCTCGAACTCTCTGGTACGCAGGGCCTGCTCGAAGGTCATTTGTTTATCCATAAGGTTGTAGATGGTATCTGTTTGGTCGCCGTTGGTAACGATGGTCTTGTTACCCAGTACTCTTACGGGATAGTAGATTATCAGATGAGGATCCACCATCTTTGATTCGTCAAATGCCTTTGTGCGCATTGCATCGCCTTCCAAAACGAAAACACGGTTGCGGCTGTTGACGCTTCTTCCCATAATGAAATATGCGGTTATCGCCTTTTTGCCGTCGACGGATCTTCCTATAATAATACCTCTGCCGTGATAAGCCAGAGAGTTAAGCTCTTTTTCAATGCTTTGGATCTTCATCTTTATTCTCCTTTTATATATACTTTGTTGTTTTCCACCGTCAGCCTTCCTTCACAGAAGAGTCTGACCGCTTGCGGAAGTATTTTCCACTCTGCCTCTTCCATTATGCGCTTTTGCAGGCTTTCGGGGCTGTCATCCTGAAGCACCTCTACGGCTTTTTGTAAAACGATGGGGCCTGCATCGCATTCGGGTGTTACTATATGAACGGTAGCACCGGAGACCTTCACGCCCTTGGCAAGAGCTGCCTCGTGGACGTGGAGACCGTAATATCCCTTTCCGCAAAAAGAAGGGATCAACGCGGGATGAACGTTTAGTATGCGGTTGGGGAAGGCCTTGTATACCTGTTCGTCGAAGATGGTCAAAAATCCTGCAAGGACAACAAGGTCTGTCTTTGCTTTGATAAGAGCCTCGGTCAGTGCTTTAGAGTATTCTTCAATACTGCCGTAGTCTTTTCTGGGAAGCACAATGCTCGGTATGTCGTTTGACCTTGCTCTCTCCAGAGCATAAACCTCGCTTTTTGAGGAAATAACCGTCGTTATTCTTCCGGGCCCCAGCAAGCCGTTGTGCTGAGCATCTATAAGGGCCTGGAGGTTTGTTCCTCCGCCGGATACCAGTACGGATATATTAACCTGCTTTTGAATCATTGCATTATCCTTTCCCCTTCAGACTATACGTATCTTTTCGCCGTCTTCGCCTGCTTTTTCGATCTCACCGATCACGTATGCGTCCTCGCCGTGAGCCTTCAATATCTCAAGCGCTGTATCCAGTTGGCTTGCGGGAACGGTTATGCTCATACCAACGCCCATATTATAGGTGTTGAACATATCTCTTTCGGGGATATTTCCGGTCTTTGCGATGAGTTTGAAAATGGGGAGGATCTTTATTGCGCTTTTGTTTATCTTAGCGCAGAGTCCGTCGGGAATGCTTCTGGGAATATTCTCATAGAAGCCGCCGCCGGTGATGTGGCTGATTCCCTTGATGTCTACCTTTTCCAAAAGAGCAAGAACGGATTTAACGTAGATCTTCGTGGGAGTAAGAAGAGTCTCGCCAATGCTCTTTCCGCCCAGCTCGTCGCAGGGAGTGTAAAGAGAGGGGGGATTGTTGTCTATATCAAAAACCTTTCTGCAAAGGGAGAAGCCGTTGGAGTGAACTCCTGTGGAGGCGAGTCCTATGACCACGTCGCCGACTTGAGTGCGGGTATTGTCAAGCACCTTTTTCTTGTCGACTATACCGACAGAAAAGCCTGCAAGGTCATAATCCTCAACGGGCATCATACCGGGATGCTCAGCGGTCTCGCCTCCGATAAGAGCCGCACCGGACTGAACACAGCCCTCTGCGACACCTGCAACAATGGAGGCGATCTTTTCGGGGACGTTCTTTCCGCAGGCAATGTAATCCAAAAAGAACAGAGGCTTTGCACCTACGCAGATTATGTCGTTAACGCACATTGCGACCGCATCTATGCCGATGGTGTCGTGCTTGTCCATAAGTATTGCCATTTTTACCTTTGTTCCGCAACCGTCGGTGCCGGAAACCAAAACGGGCTCTTCCATTCCGATCAGATTCAGACCAAAGCAGCCTCCGAATCCGCCGACGTCATCCAGACAGCCCTCGTTACGGGTACGGGCAACGTGCTTTTTCATAAGCTCGACGGCCTTGTAGCCTGCTGTAATATCAACGCCTGCAGCGGCGTAGCTTTCAGATCTTGAATTTTTCATTTAGATTATTCCTTTCCGTTCCAACAATATGTGCAAAGCTTTGATGGGTCAATGCCGATAGCATCTATTATTCCGCTCAGTGACTGAAAATCCAGGGAAGCAAAGTTGAATTTTTCGCAAATTGCATTTCGCAGATTCTTTCCTCTTTCGGTGCTTGAGTCGGAATACTCTTCTGCGTGGTTAAAGCCCTCCTCGCCTTCAAGCTCCATAATGATCCTTCTGGCAATGAGCTCCATTTCATTTCTGGAGCTGGAGAAGTTCAGATATTTGCAGTTAAACATGACCGGAGGACAAGCCGAGCGCATATGGACTGACTTTGCGCCGTTTTCGTAGAGAAAATCGACCGTTTCCTTAAGCTGTGTTCCTCTGACTATACTGTCGTCCACGAAAAGCAGATCCTTATCCTGGATAAGCTCGTGAACGGGGATAAGCTTCATTTTTGCCACCTTTTGGCGGTCTGTCTGTGTTGGGGGCATAAAGCTTCTCGGCCACGTGGGGGTGTATTTAATAAACGGTCTTGCGAAGGGTAGATGAGTTTCGTTGGCGTATCCGATGGCGTGGGGTGTTCCGGAATCGGGAACTCCGCAAACGTAGTCGATGTTTTGTTCCTTTGTGAGCTTATCGTTTTTTGCCATTATTCTGCCGTTTTTGTAGCGCATCATCTCTACGTTTACTCCCTCGTAGCTGCTGGTGGGGTAACCGTAGTAAGCCCAAAGAAACGCACATATCTTCATCTGATCGTTGCCGGTGCTGAGAACTGTCAGCTTATCTGTTGTCAGCTTTACTATCTGACCGGGGCCGAGATTACACAGCTCTTCGTATCCTAATTTAATAATGGGATAAGATTCGAAGCTTACACAGTGTCCCTCGTTGTTTCTACCTATGGCAATGGGAGTCCTTCCCAGCTTGTCTCTTGCCGCAATGATGGAGCCGTCGTCGCAAAGTATCAAAAGGCTTAAACTGCCCTTGATAACGCTTTGACAGAAGCTGATTCCGTCAACAAAGTTTGATTTTGTGTCAATTAATGCGGCGGCAAGCTCGGTGGAGTTTACCTTTCCGCCTGTCATGGCGTCGAAGTGACCACCTCTTGAGTTTGAAAGATAAAGGTCTATAAGCTCATCGCTGTTTTTAATAACGCCGACGGTGCAAATTGCATAGGTTCCCAAGGCCGATCTGATAAGAAGGGGCTGGGGATCGGTATCGCTGATACAGCCGATGGCAGAGGTTCCGCTCATTTCCTCGAAAATATGCTCGAATTTTGTTCTGAACGGAGAGTTTTCAATATTATGGATCTTTCTCTGAAGTCCGATCTCATTATCATAAGCGGCAAGTCCGCCGCGACGTGTTCCCAGGTGGGAGTGATAATCCACACCGAAAAATACGTCAGCAAGACAGTCTCTCTTTGAGACTGCGCCGAAAAATCCTCCCATATACAGATCCTTTCTTTATGCTTCGAGAAGCTTTTTTGCAAGCTCTGCATCCTTTTGAAGGACTTTTTTGCTGTCTGCTTTTCTCTTTTCGTCAAGCTTTTTTGCAAGCTCGGCATCGGTTACGGCGATGATCTGTGCCGCAAGAAGCGCTGCGTTGACCGCTCCGTTTACCGCCACGGTCGCCACGGGAATGCCCGAAGGCATCTGGACGGTGCTCAGAAGTGCATCCAGACCGTCAAGCCTTGCACCGTCGCAGGGGATACCTATGACGGGAAGGGTGGTGTTTGCGGCAATGGCACCTGCAAGATGAGCAGCCATTCCTGCGGCGGCAATTATTGCCGCAAAGCCGTTCTCCCTTGCATTAAGTGCAAAATCTCTTGCCTCAATGGGGGTGCGGTGAGCGGAATATATGTGCGCTTCGTAGGGTATATCGAGGCCTTCCAGAGTATCTATAGCTTTCTTTACAATGGGCAGATCGCTGTCACTGCCCATTACGATTCCGACTTTTTTCATTGTAACTCTTTTCTCCGTGTATAATTTATTTTATGCTGATGCTCTTTTCCTTCTGGATAACGTCGTGAGCGCCGCCTTCAACGATACTTGTAGCACTGACCAAAGTCAGCTTTGCCTTGTCCTGAAGCTCGGGAATGCTCAGAGCACCGCAGTTGCACATTGTGGACTTGACCTTGCTTAAGGAAAGCGCAACGTTGTCCTTAAGGCTTCCCGCATAGGGAACGTAGCTGTCAACGCCTTCCTCGAAGGAAAGCTTCTTGTCTCCGCCGAGATCGTAGCGCATCCAGTTACGTGCACGGTTGGAGCCTTCGCCCCAATATTCCTTGTAGTAGGTTCCGCCGATGTTGACCTTATTTGTGGGGCTTTCGTCAAATCTTGCGAAATAACGTCCGAGCATAACAAAGTCCGCGCCCATTGCCAGAGCAAGGGTAATGTGGTGATCGTAAACGATACCGCCGTCA
Source organism: Oscillospiraceae bacterium (assembly GCA_015063985.1). GTDB lineage: Bacteria > Bacillota > Clostridia > Oscillospirales > SIG627 > SIG685. The sequence goes on from SVTC01000001.1 coordinate 137,090, forward strand.
CTGCAGATGGGAACGTAGATTCCCGTTTCCTTGAAATATTCGTCTCTTGCCTTTGCCACCTCGATAAGAGCGGTCGCCTGACCTCTTCCGATGCCCTTGGTTTCTCTTGTTATACAGATGCTTCCGCCGCCGATGCCTACCTTAATGAAGTCCGCACCGCACTCTGCAAGGAATCTGAAGCCATCTGCGTCTACAACGTTTCCTGCGCCGACCTTTACACTGTCGCCGTATTTTGCTCTGATCCATTCTATGGTAAGCTTCTGCCACTCGCTGAAGCCCTCGGAGCTGTCGATACAAAGCACGTCTGCTCCGGCTTCAACCAATGCGGGTACACGCTCGGCATAGTCTCTGGTATTGATTCCTGCGCCTACAACGTATCTCTTGGAAGCGTCCAGGAGCTCATTGGGGTTTTGCTTGTGGGTGTCGTAGTCTTTCCTGAATACAAAATACAAAAGCTTGTTGTCGTTATCAATAATAGGAAGAGAATTGAGCTTGTTGTCCCAGATGATATCATTGGCTTCCTTGAGAGTGGTGCCTTCCTTGGCACAGATGAGCTTGTCGAAGGGAGTCATAAACTCGCTGACCTTTGTATCGAGGCTCATTCTGCTGACTCTGTAGTCACGGCCGGTAACGATACCCAAAAGAGTACCGTCGCTTGTACCGTCGCTTGTTACCGCAACAGTGGAGTGGCCTGTCTTTTCCTTAAGTGCAACCACCTCTGCAAGGGTGGAATCGGGGCTTACGTTGGAATCGCTCTTGACAAAGCCTGCCTTGTAGCTTTTTGCTCTTGCTACCATAGCGGCTTCATCTTCGATGGTCTGTGAACCGTATATAAAGCTTACGCCGCCCTCGGTTGCCAAAGCAACCGCAAGTCTGTCGCCGGAGACGGATTGCATGATGGCACTTACCATTGGAATGTTCATTTCAATTGCGGACTTTTCGCCCTTTTTGAATTTTACCAATGGCGTCTTAAGGCTTACGTTGGCAGGAATACAGCTGCTTGAGGAATAACCCGGGATAAGCAGATATTCGTTAAATGTATGGGAAGGTTCATTGATAAAGGTTGCCATTTTATTTTTCCTCCTTTTTAGTGGCTTTGTGGTCACAGTAAATACAGCGGTATACCGCTTTGTCGTCTGAAAGCTTGAATTTTTGGGGCAGCTCCTGCTCGGTGGTGCTTATACATCTGGGATTTGCACAGTAAAGATCCTCGACCGTCTCACCTTCGCAGCAGGTGTCGGCAGAATCGGATCGGTTTTCGGTGAGAAGCTTGAGCATAAGAGCCATTCTCATAAGCTTTCCGTTCATTACCTGCTTGAAGTAGCAGGCTCTGGGATCCTTGTCTACTGCCACGGAGATCTCGTTGACTCTGGGGAGAGGATGGAGTATGCAAAGATCGCTCTTTGCAAGCTCGAGCTTTTTGGTATCCAGCACGTAGCTATCCTTTAATCTTAAATATTCTTCGTAATCGGCAAATCTTTCCTGCTGTATACGGGTCATATAGAGTATGTCAAGATCGTTAAGTGAATCCTCAAGAGAATCGGTCTGTACAAAGTCCATATTCTTTGCCTCAAGCACCTCTCTTCTCACGTAACCGGGAAGCTTGAGCTCCTCGGGGGAGATGAGCACTATGCTGATATTCTCGTATCTTGAAAGTGCGCTGAGAAGGGAATGGACCGTTCTGCCGTACTTAAGATCTCCGCAGAAGCCTACCTTAAGGTTGGAAAGTCTGCCCTTCTCGCGGTAGATGGTAAGAAGATCCGCAAGAGTCTGGGTGGGGTGGCAGTGTCCGCCGTCGCCCGCATTGATAACGGGGATCGATGCGTTGATGCTTGCCACGTAGGGAGCACCCTCCTTGGGGTGGCGTATGGCGGCGATGTCGGCATAGCAGCTGATGACCTTTGCCGTGTCTGCCATACTTTCGCCCTTGGAGGCGGAGGAGCTGTCGGCGCTGGAAAAGCCGATAACGCTGCCGCCAAGTTCAAGCATTGCCGCCTCAAAGCTCAGTCTTGTTCTTGTGCTGGGCTCGAAGAAAAGGGTGGCAAGCTTTTTGTTTTTCAGTTTGTTCTGGTATTTTTCGGGATTTTCGGAAATGTCGCAGGCAGTTTTAAGAAGCTGATCTATCTCCTCCACCGAAAGCTCGGGTATATCTATAAGGCTTCTCATTGCTTTGCTCCATTTACTTCAAGATATTTCTTGATCCTGTCTACGTTTTCCTTGTTGGCTTCGTCCTCGGAGAGGTATTCGATAATATCGTAAACGTCTACAACGGAGTATACGGGGAAGCCGTACTCGTCTTCAAGCTCTGCCATAGCACTCTTTTCGGTTTTGCCTTTTTCTTTTCTGTCTACCATTACGAACACTGCGGCGATCCTTGTGCCTTCAAGATGCTTTAGGTTTGCCATGCTTTCTCTTATGGCAGTGCCAGCGGTGATAACGTCTTCAACAATGACTATCTCTTCACCTTCCTTGGGTACGTATCCGACGAATACGCCGCCCTCGCCGTGATCCTTTTCTTCCTTTCTGTTGAAGAAGAAGGGAACGTCAAGCCCGTTGGAGGAAAGAGCGATGGATGCGGCTACGGCTATCGGGATGCCCTTGTATGCGGGGCCGTAGAGCACGGAGCGCTTGTTGCCTACCTTTTCAAGGTAGCTCTTTGCATAGAACTGTCCCAGCTTTGCAATGTTGTCGCCGGTCTTGATCTCACCTGCATTGATGAAATAGGGGATCTTTCTTCCGCTTTTTGCGGTGAAATCACCAAACTTCAATACTCCTGCCGATTGCAGGAATTGGATAAATTCTCTCTTGTAGCTTACCATTGGTATTCTCCTTTCAGTCAACGAATTCTTTTACACATCTGTCATAAGCCGCAACGGGATCCTCGGCGGCGGTAATGGGTCTTCCGACAACGATGTAGTCGGAGCCGATCTTCTTGGCGTCTGCGGGAGTCATTACTCTCTTCTGGTCGCCGACGTCTCCGTCTGCAAAGCGTACTCCGGGGGTAACTGTAATAAAGCTGTTTCCGCAGGCTTCGTGGACCTTTCCTGCCTCAAGGGGAGAGCAAACGACACCGTCAAGTCCGGCCTTGGCTGCGTTCTTTGCATAGTGGAGAACTACCTTGTCGATGGGCTCCTTAATGAGAAGGTCCTGCTCCATGCTTTCCTGATCTGTGCTTGTGAGCTGGGTCACCGCTATGAGAAGGGGTCTTGTTCCGTCGGGACGGGTCAGACCTTCAATAGCAGCTTCCATCATTCTTACCGTGCCCGAAGCGTGGAGGTTTGTAATATCAACACCCATTTCGGAAAGCACCTTCATGGATTTCTTTACAGTGTTGGGGATGTCGTGGAGCTTAAGATCGAGAAAGATCTTGTGTCCGCGTTCCTTAAGCTTTTTTACTATCTCGGGACCCGCACTGTAGAAAAGCTCCATTCCTATCTTTACAAAGGGTCTTTTTTCTCCGAAGCGATCAAGAAATTCAAAAACCTTGTCAGCGCCTGAAAAATCACAAGCGATAATCACATCTTTTCCCATAGTTGTGCTCCTTTTATTATTTCTTCAAGTGTATTGATACCCAAGCGATCCATTGTCTCGGGAAGATCTTCTATTATTTTTTTGCAAATAAAGGGGTCTATCAGATTGGCGGCGCCGATCTGCACTGCGCTTGCGCCTGCCATCATCATTTCGATAACGTCCTCTGCCGAGGATACGCCTCCCATTCCGACGACGGGGATATTAACCGCGTGGGCTACCTGCCATACCATCCTAACCGCTACGGGGAAGATGGCACTGCCGGAGAAGCCGCCCATATTGTTTGCGATCACGGGACGTCTTTTCCTTAGGTCTATTCTCATGCCCAGCATTGTGTTTATAAGGCTGATGCCGTCCGCACCTGCCTCTTCGCAGGCCTTGGCAATGGAAATGATATCAGTGACGTTGGGGCTGAGTTTTATGATCACGGGCTTGGTGGTGACCTTCTTTACCGCTCTTGTGACCTCTGCCGCCGCCTCGGGAGAGGTGCCGAAGCTCATTCCTCCTCCGTGGACGTTGGGACAGCTTACGTTTACCTCGAGCCAACCGACTTGAGGGCAGGAATCAAGCCTTTGGCAGGTGTAGGCATAGTCCTCAACGGAAAAGCCTGAGACGTTTGCCATAACGGGCTTTGAGAATATTTTCGCAAGGTTGGGAAGCTCCTCCTCGATCACCTTTTCCACACCGGGATTCTGCAGTCCCACTGCATTTATCATACCCGAGCTGCACTCGGCTATTCTCGGTGTGGGATTGCCGTATCTGGGATCCTTGGTGGTTCCCTTGAAGGAGAAGGTTCCCAGGATGTTTATATCGTAAAGCTCTGCAAATTCTCTGCCGTATCCAAAGGTTCCGCTGGCGGGAATGACGGGATTGGAGAGGGAGATCCCACACAGACTTGTCTTTAAGCGTTCCATAAGATCTCCTCCTTTTTCAATACGGGACCGTCCTTGCAGATCCTCTTGTAGCCGGTAACGGTCTTGCAGGTGCATCCCATACAAGCTCCGAAGCCGCATCCCATTCTTTCCTCGAAGCTGAACTGACCGTCCTTGCAGTGAGAAAACACGGCCTTGAGCATAGGCTCGGGACCGCAGGAGAAAACGTAGTCCGCATTTTCGGGCATAGCATCGGTGACGAAGCCCTTCACTCCGTAGGAGCCGTCCACGGTGGTGACTGCGACGTCAACTCCTAACTTTTTGAAATCATCCTCGCAGAAGATCTCGCTCTTTTGGTTAAAGCCCAGTATTACCCGAGGGCTTTTGCCTTCCTTTATAAGGGTCTTCGCCAAAAGATACAGGGGAGGTACTCCCACGCCTCCGCCAACAAGGCAGGGACTCTGCCCGGAGAGGGAGGTGTCGTATCCGTTGCCCAGACCGGTCAGAACGTCCAGCACACCGGAGCTTGTTTTGGAAAGCTGAGCGGTGCCCTTTCCGACTACCTTATATATGACCGTAACCGAGTTAAGGTCGGCGTCGTATACGGAGATGGGGCGTCTGAGAAAGAGTCCGTCGAGCTTTATATTGATAAACTGTCCCGGCGCGGTGATGTGAGAGCAATCGCCCGTAAGCTTCATTTTCCACACACTGTCTGTTATTCGATGATTTTCTTTAATCTGAAGATATACCTGTTCCATTAGTAAGCACCTTAAGAGTCTATAGTGGAAATCGTCAAAGTGGTCTCTTCAAGAACGTCAAGAAGGACCTTTACCGTATCAAGGGCTGTGAAGATGGTAACGTTGTTATCGGTGGCACAGCGGCGTATCTCGTAGCCGTCGCTGGTGTGACCTGCGCTTGCATAGGTTCCGGTGTTGATAACGTAGGCGATGTGACCCTGGCGGAGAGCCTCGGGGATCTCGTCGCTTCCGTCGCCGATCTTTTGCAGAACGTGGGTACGGATACCGTTCTCCTTAAGAAATCTTGCGGTTCCTTCGGTTGCCTGAATATTGAATCCCAGATTGTAGAAGCGACGGATAAGGGGAAGTGCTTCGTTCTTGTCCTTGTCTGCGATGGTGGCGAGAACCGTTCCGTAGTTCTGCAGGTGCATTCCCGATGCCTGCAGAGCCTTGTAAAGCGCACGGTTAAGCTTGTCGTCATATCCGATGGCTTCGCCGGTGGACTTCATTTCGGGAGAGAGGTAAGCGTCAAGTCCGCTGATCTTGTTGAAGCTGAACACGGGAACCTTGACGTACCAACGGTCCTTTTCGTCCGGGTAAATGTCGAAGATGCCCTGCTCCTTAAGAGATTTTCCGAGAATTACCTCTGTGGCTATATCCGCAAGGGAATAACCCGTAGCCTTGGAAAGGAAGGGGACTGTTCTGGAGGATCTGGGGTTTACCTCGATAATGAATACGTTTTCGTCGCTGTCCACGATGAACTGGATGTTGTAAAGTCCGATTATTCCGATTCCGAGTCCCAGCTTCTTTGCATACTGAAGTATGGTGCCCTTGACCTTGTCGGATATGCTGAAGGTGGGGTATACGCTTATGGAGTCGCCGCTGTGTATACCGGTACGCTCGACCAGCTCCATTATGCCGGGAACGAATACGTTTCTTCCGTCGCAAATAGCGTCGACCTCTACCTCTTTACCCTGAATGTATTTGTCAACGAGCACGGGCTTGTCCTCGTCGATCTCAACGGCGGTCTTGAGATAGTGTCTGAGCTGTTCCTCGTTGAATACTATCTGCATTGCTCTTCCGCCCAGAACGAAGCTGGGTCTGACAAGAACGGGGTAGCCGATCTCTGTAGCGGTCCTTATACCGTCCTCGATTTTGGTTACAGCCTTTCCGCGGGGCTGAGGAATGTTGAGCTGCTGGAGCATTTTTTCAAAGATGTCACGGTTTTCCGCTCTCTCTATTGCCGCACAGTCGGTTCCGATTATCTTGACTCCTCTGTCCATAAGAGGCTGAGCCAGATTGATGGCGGTCTGTCCGCCCAAGGATGCCACAACTCCGTCGGGCTTCTCAAAGTGGATTATGTTCATAACGTCTTCGGGAGTCAAGGGCTCAAAATAGAGCTTGTCTGCAGTGGTATAATCCGTGGAGACGGTTTCGGGGTTGTTGTTTATGATTATAGCCTCGTAACCGGAGTTTTTAATGGTGGTCACGGCGTGTACGGTGGAGTAGTCGAATTCTACACCCTGACCTATTCTGATGGGACCTGCGCCGAGAACGACTATCTTCTTTTTGTCGGTGAGGACAGATGCATTCTCATCGCTGTAGGAGCTGTAGAAGTAGGGGATGTAGGCGTTGGTATGGCAGGTATCCACCATTTTGTAAACGGGGAAAATATCTTCCTTGACACGGAGATTGAATATATCTATCTCGCTCTTGCCCCAAAGAAGTGCTATCTCACTGTCTGAGAAGCCCATCTTCTTGGCGGATCTGAGAAGGCTGAGGTCGCCGGGATTTGCTCGCAATATCTCCTCGGTGGCGATTATCTTCTTAATAGATTCCAAAAAGTAGGGGGTGATCTTGGTCAGATCGTAAAGCTCGCTGATGGTGGCGCCCTTTCTCATAAGAGCGGCAACTGCGAATATTCCGTCGTGTCTGAACTGAGCAAGGTAGGATTTAAGCTCGTCCGCACTCATTGCCTCAAACTTTGAAAGACGGAAGTGGTTTGCGCCGATCTCAAGGGAGCGTACTGACTTGAGCAGACATTCCTCAAGGTTGGAGCCTATGCCCATAACCTCGCCCGTTGCCTTCATCTGTGTTCCCAGAGTGTTGGGAGCGGTATCGAATTTATCAAAGGGGAAGCGGGGGAGCTTGGCAACTATATAATCAAGCCTGGGCTCGAATGCCGCGTTGGTGTTGGCGATGGCGATCTCCTCCAGAGTCATACCCACCGCTATCTTTGCGGTGACTCGTGCTATGGGATATCCGCTGGCCTTGGATGCCAATGCGGAGCTTCTGCTGACTCGGGGATTTACCTCAATGAGGTAATACTCGCTTGTCTGGGGGTGAAGTGCGAACTGAACGTTACAGCCGCCCTCTATCTTAAGCTCCTTGATGAGCTTTATGGCGCTGTCGTTGAGCATCTTCAGATCGTGATCGTTAAGGGTGAGTATGGGAGCGACCACCAGTGAGTCGCCGGTGTGTACGCCGACGGGGTCGATGTTTTCCATTCCGCAGATGGTGATGGCGTGATCGTTGCCGTCTCGCATGACCTCAAATTCGATCTCCTTGTAGCCCTTTACGCTTTTTTCTATAAGCACCTGATGAACGGGGGAGAGCTTGAAGGCGTTGAGACCTATGGAGATGAGCTCCTCCTCGTTGTTTGCGAATCCGCCGCCGGTTCCGCCGAGGGTAAATGCCGGTCTGAGAACGACGGGATATCCGATCCTTGCCGCGGCCGCCTTTGCCTCTTCCAGATTATATGTGATCTCGGAGGGAATGGTGGGCTCTCCTATGGACTGACACAGCTCTTTGAAGAGCTCTCTGTCCTCGGCTCTTTCAATGCTTTCGCTCTTTGTGCCCAGAAGCTCTACGTTGCATTCCTTGAGGATGCCCTTTTTCTCAAGCTGCATTACCAGGTTCAGACCGGTCTGTCCGCCGATTCCGGGAAGAATGGCGTCGGGACGCTCGTACCTGAGGATCTTTGCGATGTATTCCAATGTAAGGGGCTCCATATATACCTTGTCGGCAATGGTGGTGTCCGTCATGATGGTTGCGGGGTTGGAGTTGCAAAGCACTACCTCGTAGCCCTCTTCTCTCAATGCAAGGCAGGCCTGGGTTCCCGCATAGTCGAATTCTGCCGCTTGGCCGATTATGATGGGACCGGAGCCAATGATTAGGATTTTTTTGATGTCTGTTCTTTTTGCCATAGAAATCGCCTCCTGAACGATCGTTTATCTTAAATCTTTTTTTACGCTTTGTGAACGGTTCTTCCGCCGCAGAGGGTGAGTATTGCTTTTCCGTAAAGCCTTTCGCCCTCGAAGGGGGTCGCCCTTCCCATGCTTTGGAATTTCTGCGGGTCTACCTTGATCTGTGCATTAAGATCCCACACGCAAAGATCCTCTTTGGAAAGAGGGATACCGAATCTCTTTCGGGGATTTATCGCCATAAGCTCTACAAGCTTTTCCGTGGTGATAATGCCGGTCTTTACAAAATGTGTGTACATAAGGGGAAAGCAGGTCTCGAGCCCGACTATTCCGAACACGCTCTTTTCAAGCCCGCGGGATTTTTCCTCCGCGCTGTGGGGGGCGTGGTCGGTGGCTATCATATCCACCGTTCCGTCGCAGATCCCCTTGATCAGCTCGTCTCTGTCCTCGGCGGATCTTAAAGGCGGGTTCATTTTGAATCTTCCGTCCTCCTTGAGATCCTCGTCGGTGAGGATGAGGTAATGGGGTGCGGTCTCGCAGGTGATGTCCAGACCCTCTTTTTTTGCTTCTCTGATGGCGCGTATGCTTTCTGCCGCCGAAACGTGACATACGTGGTATTTAACGCCCGTTTCTCTTAAGAGCTCTATGTCTCTTTTTATTTGGGCGTATTCGCTTTCGCTGCTGATGCCGCGATGTCCGTGGCGCTGACAGTAGCTGCCCTTGTGGATGTAGCCGCCCTCAAGAAGACTCTCGTCCTCGCAATGGGCAACTATCATTTTCCCCAGCGCCTTTGCCTTTTTCATTGCACTTAGCATCATTTCAGTGCTCTGTATGCCTTTGCCGTCGTCGCTGAATGCTATGCAGTGGGGAGCGAGAGCTTCCATATCTGAAAGCTTTTCTCCCTTTTGAGCCACCGTGATGGAGGCGTATGGGTATGTGTTTATAACAGAATCAAGATCTATTATCTGCTGCTGGAGCTTTATGTTTTCCTCCGAATCGGGCACCGGATTTAAGTTGGGCATAGAGCAGATGGCGGTAAAGCCGCCTGCTGCCGCAGCCCTTGTGCCGGTGTAAACGGTTTCTTTATAAGAAAAACCCGGCTGACGCAAATGCACGTGTACATCGCAAAAGCCGGGTAAAACTGCATATTCCGTGCCTTCTGAGGGGCAGAGAGAAGAAAGACGGGTCAATACTCCGTCGGAAAGCTCTACAGATACGGGATGAAACTGTGTTTTCAACTTTGTTGCACTCATACTCTTTTCCTTTCCACGGTTTTGATAACAAAAAATCTTGCCGAAGTATGGCAAGACAGCACGAAAAACCGGATACGAGTCTTGTCGTACCGAAGTGTTTTTTTCTATTACTTAATCTTGCCGATATCTCTGTACCGTTCCTTAAAGATCAACATAGTTAAGTATATCACAAAAGCCCTTGTTTGTCAACCGAAAATGCGTCAAAAACCTTCCTTATTTTATTATTTTTATATAATATTCGACTTGTGTTTTTCTTTTGGATGTGGTACAATATCTCCCGTGGCATTTTGTTTTGCCCTGTAATCTTATTCGTGAAGGTGTCTTAATGAATCGTTCCCAAAAAACAAGAGAGTACGTTTCGGGATTAAAAAATGCCTCCTTTGTGGGAGTGGGATATTTTGCCGTGAGCTTCGGCTTCGGCGCTCTTGCCGCTTCCAAGGGGGTGAGTGTGTGGGGAGCCACCTTGATATCCCTTGTAAATCTAACAAGCGCAGGGCAGTTTGCCGGTCTTACCGTTATTGTGGCTCTGGGAAGCCTGTGGGAGCTTATCCTCACTCAGCTTGTTATCAACAGCCGCTATATGCTTATGAGCCTTGCTCTTACCCAAAGGCTGGATAAAAGCTTTACCGCTCCAAAGAGGATGGTCATGGCGTTTTTCAATACCGATGAGATCTTTGCTCTTTCAATGCAAAGGCAGTCGCCGCTGACCTTCCCTTATATGCTGGGGCTCGGTACCTTGCCGATAATCGGTTGGAGTGCGGGTACCTTGTGCGGCGCTCTTGCGGGTACTCTTTTGCCCGCCTTTGTCAGGGATTCTCTGTCGGTGAGCCTGTATGCCATGTTCGTTGCTATCGTACTGCCCGATGCAAGAAGCCATAGGGGAGTGCTGATTTGCGTTTTGATATCCGCTCTTTTGTCCTGCGGATTTGAATTTTTGCCCTTGCTTTCGTCCGTGTCCGACGGAGTTGCCATAGTATTGTGTACCGTTATTGCCGCCGCGGTATGCGCGGCGCTTTTCCCGGTAAAGCAAGAAAGGGAGGACGACTGATGTATTTTTATATTTGCGTTGCCGTAATGGCTGTGACCACCTATCTTATCCGTATGCTCCCCCTTACCCTTTTCAGAAAAAAGATCACAAATCCCTTTGTAAATTCCTTTCTTTACTACGTCCCCTGCGCCTGCCTTACGGCAATGACCGTTCCCGCCATCTTCTTTGCGACGGGGCATATTGTAAGCGGCGCGGTGGGTCTTGTGTGCGCGGTAATATTGGCATTTTGCGGCTTGAAGCTTCCCGCTGTTGCGGCCGTAAGCTGTACTGCGGTCCTGATATGCGAGCTTTGCTTTTTGGGAGTGGGAATATAGGCTTTTAGAGAAAGTTTTTGCTTTGTGGCGAGAAAAAAGAATAACAATACCGAAAAAAACATATTGACTTTATCAATTTACTGTGATATAATGTCAACATCAAAAAATCACGGGAGGCAGCAATAATGAAGAATAACAAGTTTTATTATTTCTTTTATTACTTTAAAAAGGGCTGCCCGTTATCTGTGATCTCCAAGGCTTAAGTGCCTTGGCATAAATAGAACGGACAGTCCGCATTGGTCGTGGTTTTAAAAACCCGAAATGCGGACTTTTTGTTTTCTTGATACTTATTTTCCATGCAAGAAGGTGCAAAAAATGGCAATGAATTTCCACAGAAAGCTTCCTATCCCTCAGGAGGTAAAAAAAGAATACCCCTTGACCGAGAAAATGGAAAAGGTCAAGGCAGAGCGAGATGAAAGCATAAAGGCAGTCTTCGACGGAAGCTCTGACAAGTTTATTTTGATAATCGGCCCCTGCTCCGCAGATCACAGAGAGCCCGTGCTGGAGTATATTTCCCGTCTGCGCAGGGTCCAGGAGCAGGTTGCGGACAAAATAATAATGATCCCCCGTATCTATACCAATAAGCCCAGAACCACGGGTCACGGCTATAAGGGGATGCTCCACCAGCCCGACCCGGAGGCAAAGCCCGATATGTACAAGGGCATAGTTGCCATCCGCGAGCTTCATATGAGCGCCTTGAGAGATTATGATTTTTCCTGCGCCGATGAAATGCTCTACCCCGAGAACCACCGTTATCTGTCAGATCTGCTTTCCTACGTTGCCATCGGAGCGCGCTCGGTGGAGAATCAGCAGCACAGACTTGTTGCCAGCGGTATTGAAAGCCCCGTCGGAATGAAAAATCCCACCGGCGGTGACCTTAGTGTTATGATGAACTCCATCGTGGCGGCGCAGTCCGGTCACACCTTTCTTTACAGAGGCTGGGAGGTGACCAGCGACGGCAATCCCTACGTTCACTCGATTTTACGCGGTTATCTTGATTACTCGGGCAGAAGCGTTTCCAACTACCACTACGAGGATCTTTTAAGAGTAGAGGAGCTTTACGAGGCTTCAAATCTTACCAATCCATCCATAATCGTGGATACAAATCACAACAACTCGGGCAAAAAATATCTTGAACAGATACGCATTGCAAAGGATATAGTTCACAGCCGCAATCAGAACGGAGATATCAAGCGCCTTGTAAAGGGGCTTATGATAGAAAGCTATCTTGAGGACGGAGCACAGTCCGCCGGAGAGCACGTCTTCGGAAAATCCATCACAGATCCGTGTCTCGGCTGGGAAAAGACCGAAAAACTCATATTCGATATCGCGGATAAGCTTTAAATAAGGCAAGGGTGAAAAAAGATGGCTAATAAGTTGGAAGAAGCAAGAAAGATAATCAACGAGGTAGACAGCAAAATGGCTGAGCTTTTCGTACAGAGAATGAGAGCCGCCGAAATGGTCTACGAGCACAAAAAGGAATTCGGACTGCCTATTCTGGATCAAAAAAGAGAGGACGCGGTCATTGAGAAGAATTCCGCTTTGATCGAAGACGAGGTAATAAGGGGATATTACATTGATTATCTCAAGCATCTTATGAGTGTATCACGTGCCTATCAGTACCGTATGCAAAGCGGCCTGAAGGTCGCCTACAGCGGAGTGGAGGGTGCCTTTGCTCACATTGCCGCAAAAAGGATCTTTCCCGAGGCAAATTGCATATCCTGCAGTGATTTTAATGCGGCGTACAAGGCAGTGGCGAACGGTGATTGCGACCTCGCGGTGCTCCCCATCGAAAACAGCTATGCGGGAGAGGTGGGGCAGACTATGGATCTGGTTTTCTCCGGCAGCCTTCACATCAACGGAATCTATGAATTGGAGATCCATCAGAACCTTCTCGGGCTTCCCGAGGCAAGGGTTGAGGACATAAAAAGGGTAACGAGCCATTCACAGGCGCTGAGTCAGTGCCACGATTATTTAGAGCTGCGCGGCTTTAAAACCGAGGAAGCCACGAACACCGCACTTGCGGCAAAGGCAGTGGCGGAATTGGGGGATATATCCTACGGTGCCATAGCCAGTGCCGAGACCGCAGAGCTTTACGGCTTGAAGATCATTGAAGCCAACATTAATAAAAGCGGTGAGAACACCACGCGTTTTGCGGTGCTCTCCAAGGTGGGTGCTGATTCTCCCGCGCTTTCCAGCACGGTCCTCATGCTTACCGTAAAGCACGAGGCAGGCTCTCTTGCCAATGCGATAAGCATAATCGCTCAGCACGGCTATAATATGACCGCACTGAGGAGCAGACCTATGAAAAAGCATTCCTGGCAATATTATTTCTACATAGAAATAGACGGAACGGTAAAAAGCGATAAGGGACAAAAAATGATAGCCGAATTAGGCAAGGTATGCGACACTCTTAAGGTTGCTGGAAGCTTTGCCCCTCACACGGAGATATAAGGAAAAAGTTATGAAGATACATTTGAATTTAGGCGAGGCAAGCTACGATATAGTTGTTGAAAGAGGTGTCCTTGCAAGAGCCGGCGAGGAGCTCGATCTTTCCCGACGTGTCCTTGTGGTGACGGATAGCGGCGTGCCCGTCCAATATGCGAGAACAGTTGCCGATCAGTGCAAAAAGGCGATCATATGCACGGTGGAGCAGGGAGAGGGCTCAAAAAGCCTCGAGGGCTTCGGCAAGCTTCTTGAGGTGATGCTGCAAAACGGCTTTTCCAGAAGGGATTGCGTTGTAGCGGTAGGCGGAGGAGTTGTAGGCGATCTTTCGGGCTTTGCCGCCTCGGTATATATGCGGGGAATAGATTTTTACAATATCCCCACCACTCTTCTTTCCCAGATAGATTCCTCCATCGGAGGCAAGACCGCCATAAATCTCGGCGGAGTAAAAAACATCGTAGGTGCCTTTTATCAGCCGAAAAAGGTGCTTATAGATCCCGAGCTTTTATCATCTCTTCCTGCAAGACAGATCTCCAACGGTCTTGCCGAGGCGGTGAAGATGTCACTTACCTCCGACAGTGAGCTTTTTGATATCTTCGAAAACGAGGATATTGAAAGCAATCTGGACCGTATCATAATACGCTCTCTGAACATAAAGAAAAACGTGGTGGAGCAGGACGAAAAGGAGGCGGGGCTGAGACGGATACTCAACTTCGGCCACACCGTCGGTCACGGCATTGAAAGCAGTGAGGGCAACAGCCGTCTGTATCACGGCGAATGCGTTGCCTTGGGTATGATCCCAATGTGCGGCGAGGATATCAGACCAAGGCTTATAGAGGTCTTGAAAAAATGCGGACTTTACAGAGAAATAGAATACGATTGGGACAAGATAACCAAAGCCGCCTTCCACGATAAAAAGGCAGACGGTGATATGGTTACCGTGACAACTGTAAAAAAAATAGGCAGCTTTGAGATGAAAAAGGTAAAATGTCTTGAAGTAATAGAAATGTCAAGGGCTTGCCTGAAAGGTTGAAGAAATGAAAAACACCTTCGGAAACAGCGTGGCGGTTACAATATTCGGAGAAAGCCACGGAGAATATATCGGCGCCGTTATCGACGGACTTGCACCGGGAATAAAGGTTGACAGAGAATATATCGCTCATATGCTCACTCTGCGCCGTCCCGACGGAAAAATATCCACACCCCGAAAGGAAAAGGATGAATTCAAAATAATAAGCGGAGTGGTGGAGGATACCACCACGGGAACTCCCGTGACTCTGCTTATCCCCAATGAAAACGTAAAGAGCGGTGATTACTCCGAAATGAGGACCGTTGCACGCCCTTCTCACGCCGACTACACCGCAGAGTGTAAGTATCACGGCTATCAGGACTCCAGGGGGGGCGGACATTTCAGCGGACGCATCACCGCGGCTCTGGTTGCCGCAGGAGCGATATGTAAATTCGCTCTGGAGCAAAAGGGCATCCGTATAGGCAGCCACGTGAAAAAATGTGCGGGAGTAGAGGATCGGGACTTTCAGGATCTTCTTTGGGATATAGAAACTCTTAACCAAAAGACCTTTGCGGTGCTTAACGAGGAGAAGGGCGAAAAAATGCGAAAGGCCATTCTTGAAGCGGCATCGGAGGGGGACAGTGTCGGCGGAGTAGTCGAGACCGCCGTTGTGGGTATGCCCCAAGGCGTTGGAGAGCCCTGGTTTGATTCGTTGGAGAGCGTGCTTTCCCATATGCTTTTCTCCATTCCCGCGGTCAAGGGAGTTGAATTCGGCGCAGGCTTTAAGATCAGCGATATGCGCGGAAGTCAGGCGAACGATCCGATGGGAATAGCGGGAGACAGAGTATACACCGTTACAAATAACAACGGAGGAATAAACGGTGGTATTACCAACGGTATGCCAATTGTATTCCGCACTGCAATAAAGCCCACGCCAACCATATTCAAGCCTCAGAGCACGGTGGATTTCAAAACAATGACCGAGAGGGTTCTTGAGCCCAAGGGAAGACACGATCCCGCAATAGTACACCGCGCAAGAGTGGTGCAGGATGCGGCGACGGCTATAGCTTTGTGCGATGCTTTGGCAATGCGCTTCGGTACGGATTGGCTAAAATAAGTTTTACAGGTAACAGCAAATGAAACACTACGGTTGTATAGGAAAAAAGCTTACCCATAGCTTCTCAAAGGAGATCCATAAGGAGCTTGCGGATTACGAATATAAGCTCATTGAGCTTGGAGAGGATGAGATCGGGCCTTTTTTTGAGAAAAGGGATTTTGAAGCCATCAACGTTACCATACCCTATAAGCAAAGGGTGATCCCGTATCTTGATAAGGTTAGCGATATAGCAAGGCGCATAGGAGCGGTAAACACCATAGTCAATAAAAAGGGCTCTCTTTACGGCTATAATACGGACTATTACGGAATGAAGGCTCTTATAGAAAGGGTCGGTCTGGTGCTCGAGGGAAAAAAGGTGCTGGTGCTCGGTACGGGCGGAACGAGCAAGACTGCCCGTGTGGTAGCCGCTGATATGGGAGCCGAAAGCGTACTTACCGTCAGCAGAAAAAAGACCGATGAATATATCAGCTATGACGATGCTCGGGCTATCCACAACGACGCCGAGATAATAATCAACACCACTCCGTCGGGAATGTATCCCGACGTTGATTCCAAGCCCATTGATATTGCTCCCTTTTTTAAGCTTGAGGGTGTGATAGATGCAGTATACAACCCGCTCTGCACAAATCTTGTGCTGGATGCAAGAAAGAGAGGCATTAAGGCCGAGGGCGGTCTTTATATGCTGGTAATGCAGGCAGTGGTTGCGGTTGAAAGGTTTTTGGATATCAAGATAGAAAAAAGCAGAGCCGACAGTGTATTTGCATCTGTTTTTGCCTCAAAGGAAAACCTGGTATTAACGGGAATGCCCGGAAGCGGAAAAAGCACGGTGGGAGCTCTGATCAATATAGAGGGATTTGAGCTTATTGATACTGACAGAGAAATCGAAAAGCGTTGCGGATGCAGTATAAAGGAGCTTATAGCCGCAAAGGGCGAGGTGTGTTTTCGCGATCTTGAAACGGAGGTCATCAGGGACGTATCCTCGAAAACGGGAAGGATAATCTCCACCGGCGGCGGTGCCATACTAAGGGAGGAAAACGTAAGAAGCCTCAAGCAAAACGGAAAGCTTTTTTTTATAGATGCCGAGCTTTCAAGGCTTAAGGCAAGTGATGACAGACCTCTTTCCGATACGGCGGATAAGCTGACAAGGCTTTACAACGAAAGAATAGATATATACAAAGCCACCTCCGACGTAAGGGTCCCCGATCTTGCCACTGCTGCTAAAGAGGCGGAATACATTTTACAAAAGCGAATGGAGCTGATACCGTGAAAATATTTGTTATCAACGGGCCCAATCTGAATATGCTGGGCATAAGAGAGCCCGATCACTACGGGAAAGAGACCTACAGCGATCTTGTGGAAATGATAAAGGAGCATTGCCGCCAAAAGGGTATCGAGGCGGAGATTTATCAGTCCAATCACGAGGGCGATCTTGTGGACAAGATACAAGCCGCTTACAATAATGCCGACGGCATAGTTATAAATCCGGGCGCCTATACCCATACCAGTATCGCTATTTTGGATGCGGTGAAATCCGTTAATATTCCGACCGTAGAGGTGCATATCTCAAGGGTGGAGGAGCGTGAGGATTTCCGTCAGATAAGCTATATAAGGCTTGCTTGCGTAAAGACCATAACCGGTCACGGATTGAAGGGATATCTTGAGGCAATTGATTTTCTGGCCGAGGATAAATAAATGATAGCAAACATCTCACCTTTTAAGCTTAAGGGCTCGGTGGATGCCCCGCCCTCGAAAAGCATGGCGCACAGATACCTTATCGGTGCGGCGCTCTCGGGGCAAAAATGCACCCTTTCCGGAATTGATTACAGCGAGGATTTTCTTGCAACGGCAGACTGTCTTGCCGCGCTTGGCGTTAAAATAACAAAGAACGAGGACTCGGTTGAGATAGATCCCAAGGGCTTTATGAAGGTAAAAGCCCCGATCCTGGAGTGCAGAGAAAGCGGCAGCACCTTCAGATTCTTTATTCCTTTGGCGCTTTGCCTGGGTGAAAGAGTGGTGCTGCACGGCAGTGAAAGGCTTCTTGCAAGACCCCTTGACGTTTATGAAAGGATCTGCCTTGACGAGGGCTTTTACTTTAAAAAAGGTAGTAATACCTTTACTGTTTGCGGATATCTTAAGCATACCGACTTCAAGGTTCGGGGAGATATAAGCAGCCAGTTTATAACGGGACTGATCTTTGCCTTGGTCTATCTTGGCAAGGGAGGTGCGGTGGAGATAATCCCTCCCTTCGAGAGCAGATCTTATATCGACCTTACCATATCGGCACTTGCCTCCTTCGGTGCCAATGTGAAATTTACAGATCCATACAGAATAGAGATCACCCCGTCAAGGCTTGGAGCTTTCTCGGGCAGGATCGAGGGTGATTGCTCAAATGCGGCGTTTTTGGAAGCCTTCAATCATCTTGGCTCTGAGGTGAAAATAGGTAACTTAAAGCCGGACACCCTTCAGGGCGACAGGGTTTACTCCGAAAATTTTAAGCTTATCTCAGAGGGGATGCCCACCGTCGACGTGTCTGACTGTCCCGACCTTGCCCCCGTTATGTTTGCCCTTGCCGCAATGAAAAACGGTGCGGTCTTTACGGGAACCGATCGCTTGAAGTCAAAGGAGAGCGACCGCGGAGCCGCAATGCACGAGGAGCTTAAAAGACTTGGCGGCGGACTTGTTTTCGGAGATAATTCAATAACAGTGCCAAAGCAGACTCTGTCCTATAAGGGAGAGCCCATCGACGGACACAACGATCACCGTATCGTAATGGCTATGTCGGTCATACTTTCTCAAACGGGCGGTGTGATAAACGGGGCGGAGGCTATAAAAAAGAGCTACCCCGGATTTTTTAGTGATATAATCGCTCTCGGAGCAAAGGTGGAATTAAAATGATTGTAGACGTTAGTAAAAAAATTCTTATAGTCGGCCTGGGACTTTTGGGCGGAAGCTATGCCAAGGTGTTAAAGCGCTTTGGATTCCATATAAGCGCCATTACTCTGGAGCAAAGCTCTATAGACTATGCCTTGAGGGAGGGCCTTATAGACGAAGGCTCTGTAAGTATTGACGAAAGGCTTGTAAAAGAGGCGGATCTTGTTATTTTCGCTCTCTACCCCCACGTTTTCGTGGAATGGATAGAAAAGAATCAGCATCTTTTTAAAAGCGGTGCACTTATAACCGATGTGACCGGTGTTAAGGGCAGCATAGTATATAAGATCCAGGAAATGCTTCGCGAGGACGTGGAGTTTATTGCAGCCCATCCTATGGCGGGAAGGGAGGTCTCGGGCGTGGAAAACAGCACCGATAAAATGTTTGTCGGCGCAAACTACATAGTGACCCCCACCGAGAAAAACACTCCCGAGGCTGTAAGCACCTGTATGGAGCTGGGGAGACTGTTGGGCTTTTCCAACGTTACCACCCTTTCTCCCGAGGAGCACGATGAAATGATCGGCTTTCTCTCTCAGCTTACGCATTGCATCGCCATTACTCTGATGACCTGCAACGATAAGGAGAATATGGAAAGATTCACCGGTGACTCCTTCAGGGATCTTACCAGGATCGCAAGGATCAACGATCTTATGTGGAGCGAGCTTTTCGTTGCAAATAAGCCTGCTCTTGTTGAACAGATGGATCTTTTCATAAATAAGTTCAACGATCTTAAAAGAATGCTGGAGCAAGAGGATATAGAGGGTATGAGGCAGATGATGCGCCATTCTACCCAAAGACGTGCTCTTTTCGATAAGAAGTAACGGAGGCCGAAAAATGATAAGAATGGCACTGGAAAAGGATATACCAAAGCTTGGAGATCTTCTTGAGCAGGTGGATCTTGTCCATCACAGGGGCAGACCCGATATATTCAAGGTCGGCAGAAAATATTCCGATAGCGAGCTTTTTGAGCTTTTAAAGGACGGTAGCCGCCCCATACTTGTTTCCGTGGATGAAAATGATGTTGTTATGGGCTACTGCTTTTGCATTTATCAGCAGCATTTTAACAACTCTGTTCTTACCGATATAAAGACCTTGTATATCGACGACCTTTGCGTTGATGAAAAAATGCGGGGAAGGCACGTCGGTAAGGAGCTTTACGAGGCGGCGGTGGAGCTTGCAAAAAAAAGCGGCTGCTATAACCTTACACTCAATGTTTGGAGCTGTAACCCCTCCGCTATGGGCTTCTATGAGGCACAAGGACTCCTGCCCCAGAAGGTGGGTATGGAGCTGATATTGAAATAAAAAAAGCGCTCGAAGAGGCACACTCCGTAAAGAAGTGTGCCTCAGTTATATTCGCCTATCGGCGAGTGATATTGCTTCGCAGTGGTATTTGGACTAAGTCCAAGTGATATTCGCTTCGCGAGTTTTATGGCGAATATAATATCACTGTGAGACCTGTCTCACAATATCACTTATTATTTTTATCTTTGAGATAGGTGTAATTTTAAAGTATGTAACCCACTATGACACTTTCAAACCGAAAGTGTCATATTTTATATAAAAAGAAAATTGGGAGAACACTTCTTTACGAAGCGTCTCCCAAGGGAGCTTTTTTCAGTGTTTTTTCAGTGAGTCTATTACCTCGGAATACATATACAGCGAGCCTAAGCAAAGCAGGGCTCGGTTTTCTTTTTTTGCCTCCGAAACGGCTTTTTTTACCGCCTCGTCCACGGTATCGAAGCCTTCGGCGCATATATCGTTTTCTCTGAAGACCTTTGCGTACTCCTCTGCCTTGAGGCTTCGGGGGTTGTCGGGAGTGATGCAGAACACCTTTGAGGCTATGCCGCTTATTTTTTTTGCCATGTAGCGATAGTCCTTGTCTGCCATAACGCCCGTTAAGACCAGGAGCTTTTCGTTTTTAAAGTAGAGCTTGGTGCTTTCCACGGCGGCATCTATTCCCTGGGGATTGTGACCACCGTCACAGATCACGATTGGGGAGTCCTGCACCTTCTCGTATCTTGCGTGCCATACCGTTGAGGCTATTCCATCCTTTACGGCACTGTTGGAAATATCAAATCCTTTGACCTTGAGCAGCTTTATTGCGGCAAGGACGTTTTCAAGATTGTTCACCTGATAGCTTCCGAGAAGGGGGAGAGTTATTTCGCCAAGCTCCTCGGACCTTAAGGTGGTATGGCTGAGCTCAAAGGAGATAGGCGTAAGCTCGCTTCTGTTGGGAATATGCATCCTTGCATTTTCCGCTTTTGCCTTTTCTCTTATGACTCCTTCGGCTTCGGGGCTGTCTCCGCACCAGAGCAGATCACAGCCTTCTTTTATGATTCCCGCTTTTTCTGCGGCGATCTTTTCCTCGGTGTCGCCCAAAAAGGCAGCGTGATCTATGGCAATGCCCGTTATTACTCCGAGAAGGGGAGAGGGGATGACGTTGGTGGAGTCCAGCCTTCCGCCCATTCCGCACTCCAGCACCACTACGTCGCATTCCTCTTGGCTGAAATAGTCCATCGCAAGAGCGGTGATGAGCTCGAATTCCGTGGGATGGTCCTCCATCTTCTCGGCGAGAGGACGTATTTTTTCGGTGAGTGCGGCAAGGGTATCGTCGGGAATATCATTTCCGTTTATCTTCATTCTTTCGTTGAAGCGCAGAATATAGGGAGAGGTGTACGTGCCAACCTTGTACCCCGCTTTTGTGAGCACGGAGGAGAGCATAGAGCAAAAGGAGCCCTTTCCGTTTGTGCCCGCCACGTGTATGAACCTCAGCTTGCTCTGAGGGTCACCCAAGGCCTTTAAAAGCTCACGGGTCCTGGAAAGCCCGGGCTTCGAGCCCTGCCAACAGTTTTTGTGGATGTACTCCAAGGCTTGTAGGTAGTTCATTTTTTCTCCTTTGCGGTGATTTTTCCAAGCTCTTTTGTGAAGGCTTTGTTCTTGCCGAGAAAATATAACACTCCCGCCTCCGCAACGGCGGTGATAAGATATATTCCCGCTCTTAAAAGCAATGTGGCAAAAAAGGGCGAGCCGTAGAATATTACTATTCCCAGAGTCTTGAGCGCCACAGAGCCGATCAGGTGCCCTGCAAGGACTGCAAATACAGCCTTTGCCGCGGCGTGGTCCTTTGCACATTTTGCCGCTATTCCGCCGCAAAGCCCCACCGCTGCGGCTCCTAAGGTTATCAATGGGTTTATGGCATAGCCCACAAGAATGCATCCCACAAGGTCTGCCACGGTCGCTACCGCGGCGGCGGGGATGGGTCCTAAGTATATGGCGGCAATAAGTATCGGCAGATTCTCAAAGCTTATTCTGAAGCTTTGGGTTATGTTGATAGCCAGATACTTGCCCAGAATAATGCTCAGTGCCGCCAAAAGGGCACAAATGCTGATGTATATCAGCCCTTTTAAATTTTTGCTCATAAATATAAAAACCTCCTTTGCAGATGATCTACGGCCGCAAAAGAGGACAAAAGTTCCTTATGTGGCAGCGGGATGCGAAGCCTCGACCGCAAGAATACTTTTCGTCCGCCCGTCAACTCCCCGTACGAGGCGGCACTTAACGCCGATGCTTCTACTCTGCTTATGAACGTATTCATATTTTACCACTGTTGTTGAAAAAAATCAATAGCTTTGAAAAAAATCGGTTGATATATTCCTCAGCTTGTGGTAAAATGATCATATAAACCTTTCGGAGGACTAAAATATGAAAATTCAAAAGAGAGCACCCATAGGACTTTTCGAGAAAAAGGACGGCTTTATCTGTGATATGGACGGTGTTATATATCACGGCGACAGACTTCTTGACGGCGTAAAGGAATTTGTGGACAGACTCAACAGCGAGAATAAAAAGTTTTTGTTTCTTACCAATTCCAGCGAAAGATCTCCCCGTGAGCTTCAGCAGAAGCTGGATAGAATGGGGCTTCAGGTGGATGAGAGCCATTTTTATACCTCCGCTCTTGCCACTGCCGCTTTTCTGAAAAGCCAGAGCCCCGGATGCAGTGCTTACGTTATCGGTGAGCCCGGTCTTGTTTACGCTCTTTACGATGCCGGTATTACTATGAACGATTGCGATCCCGATTACGTGGTGGTGGGCGAGACCCGTACCTATAACTATGAAAAGGTTGAGCACGCGGTAAGACTTGTGCTTAAGGGCGCAAAGCTTATCGGAACAAACTCCGACCTTACGGGCCCCACCAAAAGCGGTATAGCTCCCGCCTGCAGGGCTCTTACCGCTCCCATTGAGCTTGCCACGGGTAAGCAGGCGTATTTTATCGGTAAGCCCAATCCTCTCATAATGCGTCACGCAATGGAAAAGCTGGGCTGCTCCAGCTCCAATACGGTTATTGTGGGAGACAGAATGGATACCGATATAGTCGCGGGCATTCAGACTCAGATCGATACGGTGCTTGTGCTTTCCGGCGTTACCGATATGAATAACATCCACGATTTTCCTTACGTTCCCAAATATATAGTTGACGGCGTTGGAGATATTGCCAAGAGCTGATGTATTCCGTTATTCTTTTCGTTATATACCTTTCCTTTATTGCATTGGGTCTGCCCGATTCGCTTCTGGGTAATTCCTGGCAGGTGATGTATCTTGATATAAACGCGCCCTTCGAGCTTGCGGGTGCGGTAAGCATGATCATCACCGCGGGTACTGTGATCTCGGCACTGTTTTCTCCAAAGCTCACCTTAAAGCTCGGTACGGGAAGGGTAAACCTCATAAGCATATTTATCAGCAGTCTTTCGCTGGCTTTGTTTTCCGTTGTGAGGGATCCCGTAAGTCTTTGCCTTGTTGCTGTTCCTTACGGTCTTGGTGCGGGCGCGGTGGATTCCGCTCTCAATAACTACGTTGCTACTCACTTCAGCTCACGGCATATGAATTGGCTCCATTGCTTCTGGGGCGTCGGCGCTTGCATCAGCCCTTATATTATGTTTATGGCTCTGGGGTACTTCGGCTCCTGGAGGCTTGGCTACGCCGTTGTGGCAGTGCTTACCCTTTTGGTTTGCGCGGCGGTGCTTTTTACACTGTCTAAATGGGATGACGGCGATCGGGCGCAGGTGAGCCCCGATTCCTCGGGCTCTCTTTTGAAGGCCTTGAGGATAAAGGGTATTTGGCTGAGCCTCGGCGTGTTCTTTTGCTATTGCGCCTTTGAGACCACTGCGGGACTTTGGATAGCAAGCTATCTTGGCAGAGTCCACGGAATATCCGAGGACCTATGTAGCGCACTTGCGGGCTTTTTCTACGTGGGCATCACTCTTTCGCGCCTGGTCTGCGGCTTTGTTTCCGACAGACTTGGGGATAAAAGGATAACTCTTATAGGCTCGGGCGTTATGCTTTTAGGCTCCTTTATGTTCTTGTTCTCTCAGCCGTGGCTTTTCGTTACCGCTCTTGCCGTTACGGGCTTTGGCGGATCTCCCTTGTATCCCTGTCTGGTTCATTCAGCGGAGGAAAACTTCGGCTCATCCTGCTCTGCCGCGGTAACGGGCTTGCAAATGGCATTTGCTTACGTCGGCAGTACGCTCAGTCCTTTCCTCTTTAAGCTGCTTCTTCCGGTTGATGCTTTGGGCGTCTGGCTTTTTGTGCTGTGTGTCCTTTGCTTTGCCTGTACGGTGCTTTTGTGGAATAAAGAAAGGCTTCGCTTTACATAACTCTTCGGAGCTTAAAGCTTTAGCTTGACGGTGGCTTGATTAAATTTATTCGCGTCAAATAATCCCCGTCGAAATACACAAAAAACACATCTTTTGTTTATTCAAGTCGCCGAAAATTGTAATCTTGACCATTTTAGGAAGCATTTTTCAGAAAAAAATTGAAAAAAACTATAGACAAAAAATAAAAAATGTGTTACGATATGTAAGCGGTCGGGAGGCACCCCGATTGCTCCGCATTTATGCGGCCCAAATTCGTATTAGTTTTTTAACTAATAAATAAAAAATTTTTAAGGAGAAAAACACAATGAAGAAAATCTTAAGTGCACTTTTGGTTTTCACCATGGTGGTTGCAACCTTCGCTTTCACCACATCCGCTGCTTACTCCGGCACTCCCGCTGAGCAGTTCTGGACCAAGAAGCAGATGACGATCGAAGTTGACACCGCTGAAAAGCTTGTTGCTGTTTTCGCAGCAATGAGCGACAAGGCTGAGTTTGCTAAGAAGACTATCAAGCTCACCGCAGACATCGTTCTTAACGATGCATCTCTTGACGACATGAAGGCTAACAAGGCCGGCCTCTTCAACTGGGCTGACGTAGTTAATTACGACTACAGCTTCGGTGGCATCTTCGACGGTAACGGTCACTCCATCTCCGGTCTCTACTATGAGAACCGCGGTAAGGGTCCCCACGGTAACATCGAGTTCGGCGACAATGCTAACGATTACGTTAACACTGCACTCTTCCCCAAGCTTGAAGCTAACGCTGTTATCAAGAACCTCAGACTTACCAACTCCTACGTAGCAGGCGCATACAACACTGCATTCCTCGTTGGTACTGCAGGCGGTAACAACACGTACGAGAACATCCAGATCGACAACTCCTACCTCCTCGGTACTTACAAGCAGACTGCTGATCCTTCTACAGACGTTCTCGAAAAAGCAGGTCTTTATGAGAAGCATTCTAACACCGGTGCTATCATGGGTAACTGCGCAAACGCTAACTACTACACCAAGAACGTTGTAGTTCAGGGTACCGTTGCAGGCGGCGGACGTTTCGTTGGCGGCTTCTACGGTAACATGCAGAAGGCTCACATCGAGACCTCCAACTCTGGCTTCATCGGCGTTTACGAGTCCTTCTATGAGACCTTCTATCCCAACGGCGTTAACCTCCACAAGGAGAACTCCGGCGGAATTCTCGGACGTTGCTCCGACGGTCTCAATGCTGAAAAGGGTTGTATCTTCACCAACTGCTTCTTCATCGGCGACTTCAAGGCTAACGCTAAGTCCACCACCTCCGGTCTCGTTGCAGGTCGTGCAGATATCATGACCATCGAGAACTTCTGGGCAAACGAGGATGCTTACACCTACTTCGGCGGTACCGACAAGACCAAGGATACCAACGATTACGCTAAGTGTAACACCGAAAAGAAGTCCAAGCTCACCGGCAAGGAAGCTGCTGACATCATCGGTCTTGATTCCTCCGTATGGTACTCCATGGACGGCATCGGTCCCATGCTTGTTCTCTTCAAGCAGGCTGCAGCTGAGGAAGTAACCACCGCTGTTAAGACTGAGGTCCAGATCAAGCCCGAGCCTTCCAAGCCCGCTGACACCTCCAAGGTTGAGGATGACAAGCCCGCTGACACCTCCAAGGTTGAGGACAACAAGCCCGCTGACACCAGCTCCAAGAAGCCCACTTCTTCCAAGAAGCCTTCTACTAACACCGGCGATATCACTGTTTACATGATCGCAGCCGTTGTTATCAGTGCAGCAGCAGCAGTTGTTATCTCTAAGACCAGAGCATAATTAACTTCTAACTAACAAAAAGAGTCAACCGTAAGGTTGGCTCTTTTTTCTTGCTCTTTGAATTCAAATTGTGTTTTGGCTCTTATTTATACTATCTTGATTTTAGAAAGATACCCCATCGCGGTTTCGTGAAGTTATCACAACCCCAAGGCTCCCACTTCGGGGGAGCTGTCAGCGAAGCTGACTGAGAGGGCGAAAAACTAAAGAAGTGCTCAAACTCGAAAATTGCAAAATAAACTAGCCCTCTCCGACGCCGATGGCGCCACCTCTCCCAAAGGGCGAGGCTAAAGATAGTAGTATATAATTATACCATTGTCAGCATAAAATTGCAAGATTGGTCTCTGTAAGCAATGTAAGTACAACTCCAAGGCTCCCACTTCGGGGGAGCTGTCAGCGAAGCTGACTGAGAGGGCAAAAAACTAAAGAAGTGCTCAAACTTCAAAACTGCAAAATAAAGCAGCCCCTCTCCGTCGCCGATGGCGCCACCTCTCCCAAAGGGCGAGGCTAAAGATAGTTATATAAAATTATACCATTGTCAGCATAAAATTGCAAGATTGATATAATACCTCTGTAAGCAATGTAAGCACAACTCCAAGGCTCCCACTTTGGGGGAGCTGTCAGCGAAGCTGACTGAGAGGGTTTTAGACAAGCTTTGATAATCTTTCTTTAATCTTTTTGTCGATAGAATCACATACTTCGTTAAAGTTGCTGTCAATATCTCTATTTGAAAATCGAATAACTTCTAATTGGTATTGCTCAAGTGTTTTGGTTCTTATTTTGTCATACTCCATTCCTTTATCGGTATAGTGTTGAGAACCATCAATTTCGATTACAAGTTTGGCTTTGTGGCAATAAAAATCAGAAATATAGTTATCAATTATTCTTTGTTTATATATCTTCATTGGATAATACCGTAGATAATCATACCATAGTCTTTTTTCTTGAGGTGTCATATTACGGCGTAATATTCTTGCGATATTTAATAGAGTATGGTTCTTTTTAATTCTTTCTTTATTCATTTGGCCCTCTCCGTCGCCGATGGCGCCACCTCTCCCAAAGGGCGAGGCTAAAGATAGTTATATAAAAATTATACCATTGTCAGCAAAAAATTGCAAGATTGATATAGTACCTCTGTAAGCAATGTAAGTACAACTCCAAGGCTCCCACTTCGGGGGAGCTGTCAGCGAAGCTGACTGAGAGGGCAAAAAACTAAAGAAGTGCTTAAACTCCAAAATTGCAAAATAAACTAGCCCTCTCCGTCGCCGATGGCGTCTCATCGATTATCAAAAAACGATGGGCTTAGTGAAAGAAACCCATCGTTTACTGTGTGTTGCAAAATCTATCGACATTAAAAGTATTTTGCCTTCTTTTTTTCAAAAAGGTACAGATATAACAACGCAAAGTAACCCATCGACCGATATGTTCGCTCTAACCGTCACCGACATTAAAAGTTTTTTGCCTACTTTTTTTCAAAAAGGTGGAAAAAAATCAAGCTAAAACCCGTTCAAGAGCCGTCATAACTCCGATCTTGCCGCTTTCGTAGGTAAGACCGCCCTGCATAAATACAACGTAAGGCTCTCTTGCGGGTGCATCTGCACTTAGCTCAATGCTTGCGCCGCTTACGAAGGTGCCTGCAGCCATAATAACCTGATCGTCGTAGCCGGGCATATCCCAGAACTCGGGTGTTACAAAGCTGTCGATGGGACTTCCCGCCTGGATCCCTTGGCAGAACCTTTCTATTGCTTCCTTGCTTCCAAGGTCGAATGCCTGGATTATATCAAGCCTTGTTTCACTGTAATGGGGCAGTGGCTTAAAGCCTGCCTTTTCAAAGAGGGCGGCGGCGAACACCGCGGTCTTTAGTGCCTGGCTGACAACGTGGGGGGCAAAGAATAAGCCCTTGTACATATTCTCGTTTTGTCCCAAGGTGGCACCGCATTCAAGGCCCGTTCCTGGGCAGGTAAATCTGTAGGAGCAAAGCTCTATGGCTTTTTTTGAGCCTGCGAGGTATCCTCCGCTTTGAGCTATACCGCCGCCTGCATTTTTTATAAGAGAGCCCACACAGAGGTCTGCACCGTAATAGCAGGGCTCGTGCTCCTCGCAAAATTCGCCGTAGCAGTTGTCGACGAATACAAAAACGTCATTCTTAACGCTTTTTGCCGCCTTTACAAGCTCGCCTATCTCTGCGTTTGTGATGGTTCTTCTTGAGGAATAACCTCTGCTCTTCTGGACGTAAACTACCTTTGTGGCGGAATTTATAGCATTCTTTACTGCTTCAAGGTCTATAGTCTCTTCCTTTGTCAGATCAACCTGGCGGTATTTTACACCGAAATCACTAAGGCTGCCGTCGCCTGTGGTCTTGGATATTCCTATTACCTTGTCAAGGGTGTCGTAGGGCTTTCCTGCCACACTGAGAAGCTCGTCTCCGGGGCGCAAAAGTCCGAATAGACCTATGGTCAGTGCGTGGGTGCCGCTGACAATATTGTGCCTTGCAAATGCCGCTTCGGCTTCGAATACCTGAGCGTATACAAGATCCAAAATCTCCCTGCCTCTGTCGTTGTAGCCGTAGCCGGTGCTTGAGCCGAGACATTCGGCACTGACACGGTTGTCGCTGAATGCCTTGAGGACCTTGTATTGGTTTTTAAAGGCTACGTCCTCAATATATTTAAATTGTTCCTTTATTTCTTCCTCTGCTATTTTTGCAAGCTCGAGAGTTCTTTGTGAGAAGTTTGTCATAGATAGTCCTCTTAAAAACAGAAATAATTATAGCCGCCGTAATACGACGGCTTTTTTATCAGCTCAGTGAGCTTATGATGCTCATTATCTTTCTGAGGATGGGGGAGAGCTCTGCACCGAAGGCGTATGCCAGAAGTGCGATTATTGCTCCGATAAGGGCAATGCAGACAAGCCAAAGAAAGTATGCTCTTGCAAAGCGCCTGCGGTTAAGGTTTTTGCATCCGCCCAATGCCCAGAATAAGAACAGAGCCAGGACTGCGGCACCGGGAATTGCAATAATTGATACACTGAACACCGTGCCGCCCAAAGCGATCCATAAAAAGCAGGCAATGGCGGAAATCACGGGAACCATTCCAAGAAGAAGCTCGGTAAGCTGCCTCCAGATGCTTTCGGGCCCCAAAAGCTCAAAGGCTTCATCGTCGCTGAGCTGATCGGAAAGTCTCTTTTTGCGGGACTTTTCTGCTTTCAGCTCGCCGCTTTCTTCTTTGGGATTTTTATCTGCGGGAACGGGGCTTGTTTCAACGGGGAGCACAGAGGTTTCTTCGGGAGTAACAATATCACTTTCGGAAGTCTCGGTGTCTTTGTCTTCTTCGGGGATCACCAATGGCTTTATCCCCTTTGTGGCTTCATCCTCGGTGGGGATAGGCTCGCCCGGCTTTTCGGACTTAGTTTCCTCGGTATTTACTTTAGTTTCTTCGTTTTTTGTATTTATTTTTGCTTTGTTCTTTTTTGATTTCTTCATCAGTTTCCTCCGAGTTGGAAATTCAAATTATATTATACCCTTTTTTTGTAAATCAGTCAAGGGCTAAATTGAAAAAGGGCTTTAATGACTGCGGTCTGTGCTGGGGATGTGGCCGAAAATGCTTTTGTAGGTCTTGCTGAAATATGAAAATGAGCTGAAGCCGGAAAGCTCGGCCGCCTCGCTGACGGTGTATTTTCCGGAGATGAGAAGCTTTTTGGCGTGGTTGCATCTTAAGATCTTTAAGTATCCAACGATGCTTTCTCCCGTTGAGGCGGAAAAGCAGTGACAAAGATAGTATTTGTTGAAGCCTAAGCTTTTTGCAAGCTCATCTATGGAAAAGTTGCGGTCGAGGTTTTTGTTAAGATAGTTTATTACCATTGTAACTATCTGATTATTACCCGCTGACAGCTCCTTTTTGTCTATGCCTATGTGCCTTCGGAATATTTTTGCGACTATGTCAGTGATGTGAGCCTTTGCCACGGACTTCCAGCAGATCTCCCGTTCTTTAAATTCATTATACAGAGAATCCAACAGATTACAAATGTCCTCATCGCGGAAGGTGATGCATCCCGATCTGAAATCTGCGGGGAGTCCCATAGAGCGAATGTGCTGCTTTCCTACAATGAGGCAGTAATACCGCCCGACGGTCTGGGTTCTGCTTACCATATGAAGACAAAAAGGATCAATAATAATAGTGTCGCCTTTTTTTATGTTGTGAGTGGTGCCGTTTATTATCACGTTGCAATCGTTTTCTATACAGGTCAGTATCTCCACGTTTTCCTGCCAGTGATAATAATCCTCTTTTCTGATGGGAGGAGCGGTGTCGAGGTGAAAAAAGAATGGAAAATCAGCATCCTCGTAAAAATGCTCTTCGTATCTGAAGTCTTTCATGCTTGCCTTCTAAAAAAGCAATATTGTTATAAAATCAAACAATATTGTGTATTTGATTTTTCTTTGTTTTAGTATACAATACTATTGTAACAATGTCAATATTGTTATAGTATTTTTATTAGAGGAGCTAAATATGTATCCATTTTCAATAGGTGTTATGCTCAACAGCTTCAAGCTGGAGACCGATCTTGCCCTTGATAAGGCGGTGGAGGTTGGAGCCTCGGGCTTGCAGGTCTATGCGACCAAGGGGGATTTTGCTCCCGAGAATATGACGGCAGATAACAGAAGGGCGTTTTTGACCAAGTGTAAGGATCGCGGCCTTGTTATCAGTGCTCTTTGCGGTGATCTGGGAAAGGGCTTTACAAATCCCGAGCTTAATCCCGAGCTTATTGAAAAATCCAAGAGGATAGTTGATCTTGCTCTTGATCTGGAAACCAATATCGTTACTACTCATATCGGTAGAGTTCCCAACGACAAGAATGACCCCGTTTATTCAATAATGCAAAAGGCTTGCTTTGAGCTTGCCGCTTATGCAGACAGTGTGGGAGCTCACTTTGCGGTGGAGACGGGTCCCGAGCCCGCCGCGCTTTTGAAGGAGTTTCTGGATTCTCTGGGCTCTAAGGGTGTTTCCGTTAACTATGACCCCGCTAATCTTACGATGTGCGTGGATGACGATGCAGTCAAGGGTGTTGAGATACTTAAGGATTACATTGTACATACTCATGCAAAGGACGGTCTGAGAGGCAATTGTGCTCCCTACAGAGAGGTAGCTCTCGGTACCGGAGACGTGGATTTTAAGAATTACCTTGCCGCTCTTGATAAGATCGGCTACAAGGGCTTTTTGACCATTGAAAGAGAATGCGGAGAGGATCCCGCAAAGGATATCAAGACTGCCGCAGATTATCTCAGAGAGCTTATAAAATAATAAAGGAGAGAGAAAAATGGAAAAGAAGATCAAGGTCGGCATTATTGGCGTCGGAGGTATTTCCTCGGTGCATATCAAGGGCTATCTTGCACTTGATAACGTTGAGCTCTACGCATTTTGTGATATCGATGAGGAAAAGCTCAAAAGAAAGGGCGAAAGATTTGGAGTAGAGAGGCTTTATACCGATTATAATAAAATGCTCAGTGAGCTTCCCGAGCTGGATGCGGTCAGCGTTTGCACCTGGAATGCCGCTCACGCACCCTGCACCATTGCCGCACTTAACGCAGGCAAGCACGTTATCTGCGAAAAGCCTATGGCAATGAACGTTGAAGAGGCAATGGCAATGAAGGAGGCTGCCGAGAGAAACGGAAAGCTTCTCATGATAGGCTTTGTAAGACGTTTCGGCAACGATTGCACTGTTCTTAAGGACTTTGTAGATAACGGTGAGCTTGGCGATATCTATTACGCAAAGGCAAGCTATCTGAGAAGAAACGGTGCTCCCGGCGGATGGTTCGGCGACAAGGAGCGCTCCGGCGGCGGACCTATGATCGACCTTGGCGTTCACGTTATCGACCTTGTGCGCTATCTTATGGGCAGACCCAAGCCTGTCAGCGTATACGGTGCTACCTTTGATAAGCTGGGAGACTTCTCTCAGATCAAGGGTAAGAACGGCGCGTGGAAGTCCGAGACCAAAGGCGAGGAGATCTTCAACGTTGAGGATCTTGCCTGCGCGATGATCCGTTTTGATAACGGCGCTGTTTTGAATATTGATGCAAGCTTTACCCTTCATACCCAGAAGGGTGAGGATGGAATCTCACTCTTCGGTACCAAGGGCGGTGCAAAGCTGGATCCCGAATTGAAGATAGCAAAGGAGATCAACGGCTACCTTGTAAACGTTGGTCTTGATATCAAGACGGGTCTTGATTTCGGCGGTCTTTTCGAGAACGAGATCAAGCATTTCGTTGACTGTATCACCAAGGGCGTTCCCTGCAGAGCACCTGCTGAGGACGGCGTTGAGCTTATGAAGATCCTCTGTGCGGTTTATGAGTCTGCAAGAATCGGTAAAGCAGTGGAGATCAATCAATAAAATACATAAGGCGCTCCAAAGGGAGCGCCTTAGCTTTATTTTATCTTACCTTTTTCAAGAACGTTTTTGTCACTGTCGGTAAATTCGAAGCTGATTGAATCGGAGGTGAATTTGAGAGCAGTGCCGTGATAATCATTGTGGCTTGCCATTGTGCCGCCGATAATAATGGGAAAATCCATTTTACCAAAGCCCGTATCCTTTCCGTCGGGATGGTAGAGGGTCTGGTGATCGTGGCCGCAGAGCATAAGATCGAGTCCCATTGCATTGAGCTCATCCAGCCATTGTGCATATATATCCTTTGCAAAAAGATTCCAGGAGCTGTATAGGGGGATGTGGCAAATGGCTATGCGGTGATCTATTCCCGGGGCAAGATATGGCTTTGTTTCATTGAGCTTTTTTAAAAACTCCGTTTGTTTTTTTCTGTAGGGCTCAAAGCAGATCATACCGCCGTACTCCACGTTGGAGTCGGGCTTGTCCTCGCCGCAGTCCAGAATTACTGCCCAAACGTTTGAGAAGCGCACTGTGTAGAAGAAGTCGCCGTCCTTGTTGGGGGTGTAGTCGATAAAATCAAGTGCCGCTTCGCCTCGGGTGTCGTGATTGCCTCTGCTGAAAACAATGGGAATACTGCCGTGTGCGGTCTTTTCGCAAAGCTCGTGGATCTTAGTGAGCATTTCAACGGAGCCGCTGTGATTGGGAATATCTCCGTTCATAATTATAAGATCCAGCTCATCACCGAAATACTCGCAGGCGCGTGCAGGGGGAGTTATGCGGGTGTGGGTGTCGCAGAGATGGTATACGTTCAGATCCTTCTTTCCCGCGGGGCTTTTGAAGGAAAAGGTCTTGGACTGTATGGGAGAGGTTTTGGGAAAATAAGGAAGTCTTGCCGCCACTGCCGCAAAGCAGACGGTGTATTTTTGGCTTTTGTCCAGAACCTCGTGGGGCACAAGGATCTTGTGAACAAGCTTCTCGCTCTGAATAAGGCCTCCTACAGTCTTTTCCAGATATTCTTCTCCGTCGATCTCTACCCAGCCGATGCCCTTTTGCGGAGTAACAAAAATGATGTAATATCCTTCCTCGTATACGAATACGGCAGGATCAAAGGAAAAATCCGTGTTGTTATTGATTATAAAGCTGTCTTTCATGCCAATACCTCCGTTTTTTCTTGATTTTACCATAATGGCATATAAAAGTCAACGAAAAAATAAACAAAAAAAAGCCCTATTATTCACTCAGTATGTTGAAACATACAAATAATGAAAAAAATGCATTTAACTGCGCATAAACCTATTGACAAATTCTGTAATGGGTGTATAATATACGCATAAACGATGTATATAAATAATATTTATGCATAAAGGAGGGGCGATGCGAGAGCGTCGCTGACAGAAAAATGACAAAGAATGATATTAAAAAGGTAGTACTTGCATATTCCGGAGGCCTGGATACGTCTATTATTATTCCGTGGCTCAAGGAAAATTACAATAACTGTGAGGTTATCGCCGTCAGCGGTAACGTCGGTCAGGCAGACGAGCTTGAGGGTCTGGAGGAAAAGGCTATAAAGACCGGTGCAAGCAAGTGCTATATCGAGGATCTTACAGACGAGTTTGTGGATGAATACGTTATCCCCACCGTTAAGGCCGGAGCTCTTTACGAGGAGTATATGCTGGGTACCAGCTTTGCACGTCCCTGCATAGCAAAGAGAATAGTAGAGATCGCAAAGGCTGAGGGTGCTGATGCCATCTGCCACGGTTGCACGGGAAAGGGCAACGATCAGGTTCGTTTCGAGCTTACCATCAAGGCCTTTGCTCCCGATATGCACATAATCGCTCCCTGGCGTGAGTGGGATATCAAGAGCCGTGAGGAAGAGATAGACTATGCTGAAAAGCATAACGTTCCCCTTAAGATAAACCGCGAGACCAACTATTCCAAGGATAAGAATCTGTGGCATCTCTCTCACGAGGGCTTGGATCTTGAGGATACCGGCAACGAGCCTCTCTACGAAAAGAAGGGCTTTTTGGAAATGGGTGTCAGCCCCATCGATGCTCCCGACGTTCCCACCTACATCACACTTGACTTCGTTAAGGGCGTTCCCACTGCCTTCAACGGAACCGAGATGAGCGCAAAGGAGATCATCCTCGAGCTTAACAAGGTTGGCGGAGCAAACGGTATCGGTCTTCTTGACATTGTTGAAAACCGCCTTGTCGGTATGAAGTGCCGCGGTGTATACGAGACTCCCGGCGGAGCTATTCTCTATGCGGCTCACAACTATCTTGAGACTCTTTGCCTTGATAAGATGACCGCTCACAAGAAGCAGGAGCTTTCCGTATGCTTTGCAGAGCTTGTGTACAACGGTCAGTGGTTCACTCCTCTCAGGGAAGCACTCAGCGCCTTTGTTGACAAGACCCAGGAGAACGTTACCGGCAAGGTCAAGCTCAAGCTTTACAAGGGTAATATCATCAAAGCAGGTGCGTGGAGCGATTACTCACTCTACTCTGAGGAGATCGCAACCTTCGGCGAGGATCACGTTTACGATCAGACCGATGCGACAGGATTTATTAACCTCTTCGGTCTTCCCATTAAGGTTCAGGCTCAGGTTAACGAAAAGAACGGAAAATAAAGAATATCGCCTCCCTAAGGGGTGATGTTCTTAGCGGAGATTTTATGCTTTGAGCAAAGTGCAAGCATCGCATTTGACTAGTCAAACGTAAATATGGGCTAAGCCCAAACCCTTATAACGACAGAAAGAGATAACAAATCGGTTCGTAGCCGAAATGTTATCTCTTTTTCTGTTGGTTTAATGAAATCGTTGCGCGGCAACGATGAAATCTTCACTTCGTTCAGATGAAATCCAAGGACAAGTCCTCGGATGAAATCAAATCCGTCTAAATACAACCCTGCGAAGCGGGATTTCATCGCAAACGCGATTTCATCCACCGG